>JBCKNC010000020.1:0-28461 GCA_038902915.1 Polaromonas sp. | reverse complement strand
GGCAACAGCAACCCGAGCTGCATGCAGATGAGGTACATCACGCCGAACCAGATCGGGTCTATGCCCAGCGCCTGGACGATGGGCATGAAGATCGGCAGCGTGATCATCATCATGCTGACCTGATCGACAAAGATACCTAGCAAAATCAGCAGCAGCATCATGCTCGCCACGATCATGCCGGTGGAAAGGCCCTGACCGGTGATCAACTGCACCAGGCCATTGCTGGCGCCGGAAAATGAGAGGATTTGCGCAAACGTGGTGGCGCCCAAAATGATGAAGAGAATCATCCCCGAGATGCCGGCCGTGCCCTTCAGAGCACTGAGCAACGCATTCCAGGTCAGCGCGCGGTAACACAGCGCCAGCAGCATGGTGGCAAACGCGCCCAGCGCCGCGCATTCGGTTGGCGTGGCCCAGCCGGCAGCCAGCGCACCAACCACCACGCCGAAGATGGACAGCGTGGGCAGCACGTAGCCAAAAAACGGGCTCCAGCGGGCCCAGCCACGGTGCTGCACCTCGTCGGTATCGGGGGGGGGCCAGATGCGGGCTGATGCTGACCCGAATGACGATCCACAGCACAAACGCGACAGAAAGAATCATGCCCGGTACCACACCGCCTATCAGCAGCTTGGAGATCGAGATGCCCGACAGCGAGCCGAGCAGCACGGTCAGGGCCGATGGCGGTATCAGCATGTCCACCGCGCCAATGGCCATGATCGGGCCGGCAGCAATCGTCGGGTGGTAGCCGCGCGCGAGCATGACCGGCAGCATCAGCGCGCCCAGCATGGCGGTGGTGGCAATCGTCGAGCCCGAAATCGCCGAGAACACCGTGCCGGCGACGACGGCCACGACGGCCAGGCGGCCGGGCACGCGGCGGATCAGCCGCTCCACGCCTTCAATCACCTTGAGCGCCAGACCGGTATGAAACAGCACCTCGCCCATCAGCACAAACAGCGGAATCGGCGTCAGCGAAAACGAGGTGACCGAACTCACGCTGCTGCGCGCCAGTTGCACCAGTCCGGGCTCGCCGCCCATGTAGATCCAGGCGCCCACGATGTTGATGGCAATGAAGGTCAGCGCCACCGGCATGCCGATAAATAGCAGCAGCATGGAGCCGCCCAGCATCAGCCAGGCGGCTAGGGCCCACGCGCTCATTGGGTATCCTTTGCGCTGCGCGCTGCGATATTCGCCTTGGGAACGGCCCGACGGGCCAACCGGCAACCTTCGCGCCGGAGCGCTGCGATATTCGCCTTGGGAACGGCCCGACGGCTCATGCCGCGCCCACCGCATCGTGGCGCGGGCCGCGCTCACCGCGCTGTAGGCGAATCATGCGAAAAATCATTTCAATTCCAAGAAGAACAAACACCAGTGGCAATGGTGCCAACGCCCACCACTCGGGCGTGACCAGTGTTTTGATGTTGACGGCACCCGACGCGTAGCTGGACCACGCGGCCTGGGCACCATACCAGGCAATCACGGCGCAGCAGGCCAGGCCAATCACGTCGCCGACCCACTCCAGACGCCAGGCCAGCCGGGATGGAATGGTCAGCAGCATGATGTCCACACGGATGTGCTGGCCACGCCGCAGCAGCCAGGGCGCCACGCTCATGGTGATCAGGTAGAGCATGAGTTCAGAGATTTCATTGCTCCAGGCCAGGCTGCGCGGCAGGCCGGGGATGAGCAGGTTGCGCAGCGCCACGTCGGCCACGATGATCAGCATCATCGCCAGCAAAATGGCACAGCCCAGCAGGGCCAGCGCACCGAGAAACCTGCCGTAGTAGTACGACAGACGGTCAATCATGAATCACAACCAGGTGCAACGGGTCCAGCGGATGGTGCGGCCGGTGAGGGTCTGCGCCTGCCGGATCATTTTGAAAACAGCGCCTTGAAACGGGCTGCGATCTCAGGGCTTTGCTTGAGAGCACTGGCCCATGCCACATCGTAGGCCTTGTCGCGGAAGGCCTTGGACGTGGCTGCATCGAACTTGATGGTCTGGATGTCGGCTGCCTGCTGGCGTGCCGTTTCCGTGGTCGTGTACTTGGCCCAGAAAGTATTTTCAGCTTCGAGTGCGAGCAGATGTTTTTGCAGGTAGTTGCGCTGTGCATCCGTGAGTTTTTTCCAGACCGGCAGGTTCATGATGAGCGAGACCTCGGCGTCATAAAAGCCGGGGTCGATGCGAAACTTGGTTTTTTCGTGCCAGTTCAAGTCAAAAATCCCGCCGATCGGCCAGCCATACCCATCGACCACACCGCGCTCCAGCGCGGTGTAGACCTCGCCCGGTGGCGTGGTGATGACGGTGGCATTGAGCGCCAGGAAGAAGTCGCGGTACACCGGTGTGATGCGAATCTTCTGGCCGCTCAAGTCGGGCTGGTCGACTTTTTTGTTGGTGTAGATGTGGAAGGGCTGGTTCTCGACCATGCGGGCCAGGTACTGCATGTTGCCCTTCTCGTTCCAGACTTTGTTGATGGCGTCGAAAGCACCGTTCTTGCGCTGCTCGGCAATCGGGATCTGGGCCAGCTTGAGGAAGTCGGACTCGGGCATGACGTTGGTGTAAAACGCGCCGGTGCTCATCGCCATGTCGACCACGCCGGTTTTCACTGCATTGCCCACCTCAAAAGTCGGGATAGCCTTGGGGCCACCGATGAAGTTGATTTGCAACACACCTTTGCCCTCGGCGTTGACTTTCGTAATCCACGGCAGCAGGCGCTGCACGTAAATGCTATTTTCGGCAAACGCGCTGACGAGTCGAAGCGTGACTTCCTGCGCGGCTGCGCCGGCCGAAAAGCTGGCGGCCACCAGCAATGCGGCGGCGGTTTTAATAAAGCGGATTTTCATGGGGTCTGTCTCCTGGTTGTAGTTGGCAATTGATGATCCGGTCTGCAAGGCTATCCGTCAATGCGGGTTAATACGGCTGGTGATACAGGGACAGGTGGCAGTCATGACGTGCTCATTCAACCTTGGCACCGGAAATCTTGACCGCGCGCGCATTGCGCAGGCTGTCAGCCGCCAGAAAAGTGACAAACTCTTCGGGCTTGCTGGCAACCAGCTCAAAGCCTTTCGCCACAATTTCCCGCTGGTTAAACTCTGGTTCCGTGAGGATTTTGGTGATCTCGGCGTGCAACTTCATGACCACCTCACGCGGCGTGCCGGCCGGTGCAAAAAGACCAAACCAAGCGTTCGACGGAATGTCGGGAAAGCCCTGCTCCGCAAATGTCGGCACATCAGGCACCAGACCCAAACGGGTCTTGCCGCCAATCGCAAGCGCCTTGAGCCGCCCGCTTTTGAGGTGGGCCAAGGATGACGCTGCGCCCGAGAAAGTAAGCTGCACTTCACCCGCGATGGCCGCAGGTATTGCCTGCGGGATACCCTTGTAGGGCACATGCACGATGTCTATGCCGGTCTGGCTTTTGAACAGTTCCATTGACAGATGGGGCTGGCTGCCACTACCGTAAGACCCGTAGTTGAGCTTGCCCGGGTTGGCTTTGGCGTAGGCAATCAGCTCCTTGAGGTTGCCGGCCTGCACGCTTGGGTTGACCAGCAGCAGTTGGTTAAGAAACACCAGCTGCGTCACCGGGATGAAGTCCTTCACCGGATCGTATGGCAGCTTGGTGTAAAGATGCTGATTGATGGTGACCGTCGCGTCGGTGGTGATCATCAGCGTGTAGCCGTCGGGCGCCGCCTTGGCCACGCCTTCGGCAGCAACGATGGTGCCTGCGCCAGGCCTGTTGTCAATGATCACCGGCTGGCCCCAGCGCTGGCTTAGCTGGATGCCGATCACGCGTGACATGGTGTCTATCCCTCCGCCTGCCGGATAGGGCACCACAATGCGTATCGGTTTGTTGGGATACCCCTGCGCCTGCGCAAACTGCGTCGCACCAAAAGTCAGCGCGAACATCAGCAAAACGCGGAATGCGGTTTTTGTTGGTTTCATGAGTTTTTCTCCAGGTAACGATTTAAAAAGGCGTTGCGCTTAGCTCAAGCAAAGAGCCATTTGCCGCGCGCAGGAAAGAAACAGTTCACTCTCGGGTTCGGCAAGGTTCAGCACGACGTCATAGTGGCAGCTATCAGCAACCTCGATGAATTCCGTCGCAAGGCCATGCCGGCGCCAGTATTCGCCGACCTCCCGGGTCTGGCGCCGAAATTCTGCGGTATCGGAACTTGAGTAAGCCACGATCAAGGGACATTTAACCGTGGGTTGTTGATGTACGAGGGAGAGCCGCTTCACAGCCTGTGCGTCAAGTTTCAGCAGCGCGTTACGATAGCTGAGGCGAACCGGTTCGAGATCACCAAGCCCGCTCACGAAAAGCGCACCCTTGATCACGTCATTGGGGCATTCATACTCGCCCTGCCAGTTCGCGGTCAGGCACTGGCTGACCAGGTGTGCTCCGGAAGAGTGGCCGGCGATAAACAGTTTTTGGGGATCGCCGCCGTAGCTCTTAACGTTATGCCACAGCCAGGCGACAGCTCGCCTGACCTGGTTGACCATCGTATCAACCGTGGCGTCTGGAACATGTCCAAAATTCAGGCTTGCCAGCATGGCGCCAGCGGGCACAAACGCGTTTGCTGCAAAACCGCTGTCGTCTTTCCCCAAATGTTGCCATACACCGCCGTGTACAAAAATCAACACCGGCGCACTGTCTTGAAGCGCGCGGTAGAGGTCCAGGGTCTCCTCAGGCGCGGTACCGTAGGCAAGGTTTTCGATGCACTTCAGCTTGAGCTTGGCTTCATCGGTTAACGTCCGGTAGCGCTGGATGTGGTCGGCAAACCCCGGAGCAGCCGTTCGGTTGTTGTACTGCAGGTCCAGTGCTTCCTGGTCGTAGTCGCGATAGACCTTGCCGCTGTTCATGGCTCGGTTCCACATCGCACAAAAGGGGGCGGGGGGTTGTGGTTCACGGCAGGCCTCACGCCGTCGCTGACAGAAGTTGTTCCAGCGCCTGGCCCGTGTCATCGGCCAGCGCCGCCTGGCTCAGTGCCTGCAACTGCTGCGCGCCCTGCGGCATGGTCTGCAGTTGCGGCAGCTTGGCCATGATGTGCTGAAAGCTGCGCCAGCCGCGCGCGTGGGTGTCGCCATAGCCCTTGACCAGCCGCTGCGAGCGCGCCACTTCCAGCGCCAAGGCCGGCTGCGTGGGAGCCATGCGCTGGATGCTGGCCAGCCAGTCGTCAATCCGCTGCTGCTCGACCTGAAAACGCAGCGAGCCGCGGCGCAGCGGTCGCAGCGCGGCAATCGTGTAAAGCAGCAGATAGCCGCGTATCGAGCTGGTCTGCACGATGCGGCCCTTGCGCGTGAAGGGCTCTATGCAGGCGCGCGCCCAGGGCGTGGTCAGCAGCCAGCGCCCGAGACCGGCCGGCAGTGTGTCGGCAATTTCCTCCACACGCGGGTGCAGAAATTCGTTGATGCCGAGGTGCTGCGTTTTGCTTTGCCGCACCTCGCCGCCCACGCGCTGGAAGCGCGAGCGCCGGGTTTTCAGGTCGGCCACGCGCACCGTGTCTTCATACGACATCCACAGCGCCAGATGGCGTGCGGTTTCGTCCAGCAGCTCAGCCGCAAGCGCGGGGTCTGCAGGAAGGCTTGCTGTCAGAAGTGCCAGCGGCACCAGGCGGTCCAGGTAGCTGGCGGCATAGTCCACGTCCTGGTAGTCAGCCATGCGCAGAATGCCTAGGGTGAGGGTTGCATGGTTGGCGGATGGAAAGCTGTCTTGAATGCGCTGGGCCAGCGCAGCGAGCCGCGGGCCTACTGGTACTGGCGGCAAGGGCGCAGCGGGTTGGGTCGCCACCGCCGCCATCGCCGGGGGCGAGAGGGTTTGACTCGCCACCTCAAAGCCGGCGGCAAAAGCCTTCAGGCTGGACTTCACGCCCACGCCGCCGCGGGCTATGGTGACTTCAAACTGCGCGCGGCTGAAGGGCAGGCGCCCGGTGGCGGCCAGTGCGCCATACAGCGTGGGGGTGATCAAGCTTCCTGTTTCTTCAGCCAGCATGGCGAAGTCGGCGCTGATGAAATGTTTTGCAGCGGCGCGCCCGCCCTCCAGTAGCTTGTCCGAGCTGATACGGCCATCGCCCATGGCGGTGCGCTCAGTCATGGAATACACGCGGTGGGTCGAGGCAATGAAGGTGGTGCGCTCGGCCGTGACCAGGCCGCGCTGTAGCGCGCGGCCGGCTTCCATCAGCTCAGACGCAATCACGATGTCGACCTCGCCTGGCACCGGACTCAGCGCCATCACCGGGCGAAGCCCGTGGGGCACGCCAGCCTCCGGAAACATCTCCAGGTAATACACCGTCGCGCCAGTACGCTGCGCTACACCGGGTACAGAAGTCGTCTGTGCAAAGTAGCCGTTTTGCTCAGCCAGATCAACCAGCCAGTCGGCCAGCACACCGCCGCCTTCGCCGCCCATGGCCAGAATCGCAATCGTGATGGCGCGTGGCTTATGTGCCCCCACGCTTATCACTTCGTGCACGGCGGCTTCCCATGATGAGAGGTCTCCCACGTTATTCGCAACTGTGCTCATGCGGCAATCCCTTCGAGCCGGCGCTCGATGCCGGTTTGCAGCCAGCCAATCACGGCGCTGCGCAGCCGCAACTTGAAGCGGTCCCAGGCGGTCGGGTTGTTGATGATCTCGGCCCGGTAAAACGAGGGGCACAGCCTGGCGGCGTGGGCCACTTCACCGCACAGGCCGCAGCCCACGCAACTGTCAAGCACCGTGGCAATCGGGTCGCGCCGCAGCGGATCGGGGTTCGCTTTGATGGTGAGCGACGGGCAGCCCGACAGCCGGACGCATGCGCGGTCGCCGGTGCAGGTGTCGTCGTCAATGCCAAAGCGCTCGCGCACCACGCGCTGGCCGCCGTCAATCCGTTTTTTAATTTTCGGCTTTTCACGCCGCTGGAGATTCAGCATGCATTCGCTTTGCGCAATGATGACCTTGGGGCCTTTTTCCTTGGTGGTCAGCGCTTCGCGCAGGACGTCGAGCATCTGTGTCAGGTTGTAGGTGTTGGTGATTGTTTTTGCCCACTTCACACCGACGCCGCGCACCGCTTTTTCAATCGGGTTGTTGGTGCTGCGGATCGGGTTGATGGCTTTGGACGACAGCACATCCTGCCCGCCGGTCGCCGACGTATAGCCGTTATCGACGATCAGCAGCACGTTGTCGGTCTGGTTGAAGACCGCATTGCCGACACTGCTGGTCAGCCCGTTGTGCCAGAAACCACCATCGCCCATCATCGCAATCGTGCGCTTGGAAGTTGCGCTGGTGTTGAAGGCAGAAGCACCGGCCCAGCCCAGCCCGTAACCCATGGTGGTAGCGCCGATGTTGAAGGGCGGCAGGACCGAGAACAGGTGGCAGCCGATGTCGCAACTCACATGGTGCTGGCCGAGCTCGCGCTCTAACAGCTTCATGGCGGTGAAGATCGGACGCTCGGGGCAGCCGGTACAAAACGTGGGCGGCCTGGGCAGCACTTCGCTGGAGGCGGCCTGGATGGCAAAGGCCTTGGGGTTGCCGCTAAGGACGGCCAGGCCGCTGGAGGCCGGCCGCGCCGCCACCGGCAACTCCCGACCCTGCAGCAGCTCGGGCGCATAGATTTCAATGAAGCGGGCCACGCCCTTGAGCACCACGCCGCCGGTGTATTCGCCGGCCATGGGCAACAGGTCTTTGCCGTGCACGCGAGTCTGCAAATCGGCCCGGCGCAAAATGGTGTTGACGTTTTGCTCAATGAAGTCTGGCTGGCCTTCTTCGACCAGCAAGATGCCGCGCTTACCGGCGCAAAAGCGCTTGAACTCGTCGTCGATCAGCGGGTAAGTCAGGTTCAGCACATACAGCGGCACCTGCGATTGCCCAAATGCGTCGGCCAGGTCCAGCAGCTCCAGCGAGCGCAGCACGCTGTTGTAAAGGCCACCCTGCATGACGATGCCGAAGTCTTTGGCATCATCGGCAAAAAATTCGTTGAGCTGGTTGTCCTGAATGAATTTGACGGCGGCCGGCCAGCGCTTGGCGATTTTTTCGTGTTCGTGCAGGTAGCTGGCCGGCGGCAGCGTGATGCGGTTCACGTCACGCACCGGGTTTTCCATCGCGTCTTTCAGCGTGAAGGTGGGCCGCTTGTTGTCGCGCGTGGGAAAGCGCCCATGCACATGGCAGGCGCGTATGCGCAGCTCGAGCATCACCGGGGTGTTGCTGGCTTCGGACAGCTCAAAACCCATCTCCACGGCACGCACAATGCTTTCGAGGTTGGTCCGCGGATCGATCAGCCAGACCTGCGACTTCATGGCAAACGCATGCGAGCGCTCCTGCATGATGCTGGAGCCCTCGCCATAGTCCTCTCCGACGATCAGCAAGGCGCCGCCGGTCACGCCGCCTGAGGCCAGATTGGACAGCGCATCGGAGGCCACGTTGGTACCCGCAGTGGACTTGAAGACCACGGCGCCGCGCAACGGGTAGTTGACGGACGCGGCCAGCGTGGCGGTGGCGGTGGCCTCAGATGCACTGTGTTCAAAATGCACGCCGAGCTCTTGCAGGATGTCATTGGCATCGGTCAGCACGTCCATCAGGTGCGAAACCGGCGCGCCCTGGTAGCCCGCCACATACGACACGCCCGATTGCAGCAAGGCCTTGGTGACGGCCAGAATGCCTTCGCCGCGAAACTCTTCGCCATCGCCGAGTCTGAGCTTTTCGACCTCTGCCGTGAACGATCTTTCAGCCATAAACTGACCTTTCCTGTGGTGTGCTTATTTTTGTAACGCCATTACTGTATAGCGTTTTTACGTTTGCATCGTAAGCGTGAACGCTACGACTTCAGGGTGTGGGGCATTCCCGGGGCACCAGCCTATGAAGTGCGACTGGTATGGCACAGCAGCACTGATGGTGACCCGTCACATCAGTGGATGCGGGCCTTGGTACAAAAACTGTTCAAGATGCCGGGATTGACAACGCAAAAAGCTTGAGCGGGATGACAAAATTTCAAACTGCCTATTGATTGTAGGCACTTCTATAAATTCATTTTTCGGGCGAATTGCTGCGTTGCGCGGTGCTCGAAATCCTCACGTACCTGAAGTACGTTCCGGTTCCTGCGCTCCGGGCGCCTTGCACTTCATCCCGAAAATCTGAATTTCTAGAAGTGCCCTTGTCAAAATATTTTCAAACTTGCCTGCGCGCAAGTTGGTTAGCATGACAGCTACAGGAGACCAACCATGACCGTCATCACCAACATCGAAGATCTGCGCATACTCGCCAAAAAGCGCGTACCGCGCATGTTTTACGACTACGCCGATTCAGGCTCGTGGACTGAAAGCACCTACCGCGCCAACGAGGCTGATTTTCAGTCCATCAAACTGCGCCAGCGGGTTGCCGTCAATATGGAAAACCGCAGCACCGCCACCAAAATGGTCGGGGTGGACGTGAAGATGCCGGTGTGTATTGCGCCCGTGGGCCTGACGGGTATGCAGAGCGCGGATGGCGAGATCAAGGCAGCCAGGGCGGCAGAGAAGTTTGGCATTCCGTTCACGCTGTCCACCATGAGCATCTGCTCTATTGAAGACATTGCCGCGCACACCACCACGCCTTTCTGGTTTCAGCTCTACATGATGCGTGACCGCACGGCCATGGCGGCGATGATAGAGCGCAGCCGCGCCGCAGGTTGCAGCGCGCTGATGCTCACGCTGGATTTGCAGGTAATTGGTCAGCGCCACAAAGACCTGAAGAACCACATGCGCGCCTCAGTCGTTCCCACATTGGGCAATCTCTTTAACATGGCCAGCAAGCCACGTTGGTGCCTGGGCATGATGGGTACCCGGCGCCACACGTTTCGCAATCTCGTAGGCCACGTTAAGGGCGTCAGCGACATGAAGTCACTCGCCTCCTGGACCAACGAGCAGTTTGACCCCAGCCTGTCATGGGTTGACGTGGCGTGGGTCAAGGCCCAATGGGGCGGCAAGCTGATCTTGAAAGGGATTCAGGATGTGGAAGATGCACGCCTAGCCGTGGCCAGCGGTGCGGATGCCATTGTGGTGAGCAACCATGGCGGCCGACAGCTCGATGGGGCGCAGAGCAGTATCAAAGCCTTACCGGACATTGTGGCGGCCGTTGGCTCGCAAATTGAGGTCTGGATGGACGGCGGCATCCGCTCCGGGCAAGACGTACTCAAGGCCTGGGCGCTGGGTGCTCGCGGCACCATGATTGGCCGCGCCATGGTCTATGGCCTGGGTGCCATGGGCGAAAAAGGTGTGACCAAGGCGCTCGAGATCATCCACAAGGAACTCGACATCACCATGGCGTTTTGCGGCCATACGGATATCAAGACCGTCGATAAAACTATTTTGTTGCCAGGCACTTTCTAGGAGTTTTTGGGGTCAGAGCCCAAATTCGCCGAGACTACGGCTCGCCCGGAGGGCGCGGTGCGATGCACCGCAGCGAAATTGGTGTCTGCCCCCAATAACTCCTGCACGGCGGACTGCAACTCAGTCATGGCCGCCTCCAGCTCGGCGGCGGCTGCCCCCACCTCGGCAGGCGTGAAGTCCCCCAGCGCTGCCAGCTGCTCAAGCCGGGCCGCCGCCTGCACGGTGCGCTCAGCAGCAAAAATGTCCCCATCCCCTTGATCGCGTGGGCACCGTGATGCACCGCTGCGCTGTCGCCCTGCACCAGCCCTTGGCGAATGTGCTGCATCTGCACCGGGGCATCGCTCTGGAACAGGCGCACGATCTCCTCGAACAAGTCGCGGTCGTCATCCATGGTCTGGCGTGCCGCCGCGAAATCCGCCACCTTGGCGGTCTGCGCTGCGGGTGTTTCTTGCACGGGTTCTGCCTCGCTGGCCCGTGCCAGCCCATCAAGCTCGCGCCAGAGTGCTTCGGTGTCGATGGGCTTGGCCAGATAAGCATCCATGCCGTGGCTTAAGCAGGTCTCGCGTGCGCCCCGCATGGCGTGGGCCGTCATCGCCACGATCGGGATATGAACCGGGACGAGCCCGCCGCTGGCTTGCTCCAGCGCGCGGATGCGCTGCGTGGCCTCATAGCCGTTCATGACCGGCATGTCGACATCCATCAGGATGGCGTCAAACCCACCAGCCTGCCAGTGTTCTACGGCCTCCAGACCATTGTTGGCGACGATCACGGTGTGTCCGAGTTTTTGCAGCAGGCGTACGGCCAGGGTTTGGTTGACGGCGTTGTCTTCGGCCAGCAATAGATTGAGCTTGCGCCGGGTCTCGCGCAGGGAGTGGCGGGTGATGAGTGGGGTGCTTGACTGGAGTGGCTCGCCCAGTGCGGTCATGATGGCGTCCAGTAGCTCGGATTGCGCGATCGGTTTCATGAGGTAGCTGGCGACGCCGAGTTCGCGGCAACGGGCGGCGTGTCCGCGTTGGCCCTCGGAGGTCAGCATCATGACGGTGGCCCCTTCGTATTTGGGTTGCGCAAGGATGCGCTGTGCAAGCTCGAATCCGTCCATGACGGGCATCTGGACGTCGAGTAGCGCCAGGGCGTAGGGTGTGCCGCTGGCGCTGGCGCGTTCTAGTTCTTGCAGGGCTTGTTCGCCGCTGGCTACGGCAGTCGGCAGCATTTGCCAGTTGCGCAGCATTTGGACCAGCAGGCTGCGGTTGGTGGCGTTGTCGTCGACGATCAGGACGGGCAGGCCGACGATGCGTCCGGTGCTTTGGTAGCGGGCATAGGCGTCGTTGGAGCCGGTGGCCAGGCGCAGGGTGAAGTAAAAGGTGCTGCCTTGGCCGAGTTCACTTTCGAGTGCTATGTGTCCGCCCATCAGGGAGACGAGTTGGGCCGAGATGCTCAAGCCCAGGCCGGTGCCACCGTATTGGCGCGTGGTAGAGGTGTCGGCTTGGGAGAAGGAATCGAATATGGCCTTGAATTTTTCGCGGGCGATGCCGATGCCGGTGTCGCGTACGCTAAAGCGCAGTTCGGTCTGGGTTGTCTGGGTTGTGGTGATGGCTTTGAGGCGGTGTACGGCTACTTCGATTTCGCCGGTCTGGGTGAATTTGATGGCGTTGCCGACCAGGTTGACGAGCACTTGGCGCAAGCGCCCGGGGTCGCTGATGAGGCGGTCGGGCACGTCGGGGGCGATGTGCAGTAGTAGTTCCAGGTTTTTTTGGTGTGCCCGCACGGCCAGTGATTTCATGGTGACGCGCAGCATCTGCTCCAGCGAGAATTCGATGTTTTCGATTTCCAGGCGTCCGGCTTCTATTTTGGAGAAGTCCAGGATGTCGTTGATGATGAGCAACAGTGCATCTGCCGAGACTTTCACCAGGTCCAGGTATTCGCGCTGTTCCGCGTTCAACTCGGTGTCGAGCGCCAGCCCCGTCATTCCTATGATGCCGTTCATCGGCGTGCGAATCTCGTGGCTCATGTTGGCTAAAAAATCACTCTTGATCTGATTCGCCTGCTCGGCCGCGTCCTTGGCTCGTAACATTTCGCTTTCGACCTCCTTGCGTGCGCTGATGTCGGTGCGAATAGAGATGTATTGTTCTGGCCGTCCATCCTCGCCTAAACGAGGAACGATGGTCGAGTTGACCCAATAAAGTGAGCCGGAGCGATTTCGGTTGCAAATTTCACCATGCCAGACGCGGCCTTGGGTAATCGTCTGCCACAGGTCTGCAAAGAATTCGGGCAGATGGAAGCATAAGTCTTGAGCTTGAGGTCGAGGCCGGTCAGCCTCGACACCTCTTTTAGCACCGGAGCCCAGTCGCGGAATATCTGCTCCGCCGGAAACTGGGGCACGACCGCAACGCTAAGGGTCTGCGCCGCGTTAGCGCCCAGGCCCAAGCTGAAAAGCAGGGATCCAAAAACAGCCTGTAGGAAGGTGCGAATAGTCATAGGGAATAGTCCATAGGAAATTTTTAGTAGGTTGCCACGGTCAATTAGTTTCAGTTGCTTGTTACTGAAGTTTTGTTACTGAAGTTTCGGCGTTCAAAGCGCTACAGCAAGAAGTTGATCGTAGCCATCCGCGGGGCAGCATTGTTGGGCCTCGAAACCCGTAACCAGTAGCACGCGTGGTTTGGACAAAGTGCGCGGCGAGTGGAGCCTGGTTTGTATGGCCTGGAATTTGAAGCGTATGGCCGTCTTGCGCCAGAAATCCGTCCAATGCGTCTGAAATGCAGAGGGTCCCTAGCGGTGGTTTTACTTCTCTTTGACCAGCCGCTTCTGCAGGATCAGGCAATATTCCTTAATTAACTTTTTATACGCTTTATATTTTCTTTCGTTCAGCGGATCCATATCCACGAAACGAATCCCGAAGGAGCGCGTGATTGATTTATCCGTGTGCTCGTGTTCCGAAAGATTGCGCACTTCACCGGAAAGATTCCCGATAATTTCACCGGTAGAGGTGATTAGGTCGAAATGGAGGATGGCCCCTACCCTCACCTGGCCAAGGCTATTTTCGATTGTCTCGATGCGGATTCCGCCGATGGTGAAGTTCAGCACATTCACGAAAAATTCCTGGTCCGCAAAACGCACCATACAAAGGTTTGGTACGGGCAATTCCGGATCGGCGAGGCCACCGAGCGGGATGCGCGGGAATTCGCGCTGCCAGCCGGGGGAGATGCCTTCGTTGGTGGTGCGCTGGCGAAGGAAGGATTTCTGGTTTTCGTCTAGGCCGCGGAAGCGCACCTCGTAGTAGCTGCCGAGTTCCACGAACTGCTGGATGAGCACACCAGCGATAGTAAGCGAGTCCAGCTTGACGGTAACCGGCTGTCCGATCATGGCCTTCCAGAAATCTGGTACGGTGCCAGTGAGAAAGATCTTCGTTATGCCTTGTTCGGAGAGCAAGCCACGGAGATTGATCTTATGCTTGCCATGTTCCAAGTCGAAATTACTCTGAAAGAATCTCGCTTTCATAGAATCCATTATTTTAGTTTGTCCGGGCCAAAGGGATGGGGCAAAAAATCTTTCAAAACGAATTTATTTTTAAATCCCGCCATCACCTGCAGGCAAACGCCGCAAGGAGTAGCTTCGGGTTCGGTAACCAGCACCAGGGCAGTAGGTTTGATCTTTCAGTGCTTAGCAACGGCTGCCAGAAAAGCATTCCGCTCGGCGCAGATCGTGGCTCCGTAGCTGGCGTTTTCCACATTGCAGCCACCGATTACTTCGCCAGAAGGAAGCATAATCGCGGCGCCCACGCGGAATTTTGAGTACGGCGCGTAAGCGTTATCGCGGGCCTTCGAGGCGGCAGTAAAGGCTTCTTTGATTTTTGGGTCATGCTGATCCATTTGCTTCAGTATAAAGTGAAATTAAGGATAGGAAATTCAAACGCAACACCCGCCCCATGCTCGGATTCAAGTCATTTCGTGCTGCTACCTGCGTGTTGGCCGGCATCGAATTGATGCACATATTCGAGGCTTTCAGGAAAATATTATCGACGGATACCAACCTGCGCTGTCGTCACGACAAAGGATGAGAGGGCACGTCAAACTCCTCATCCACAAATCGCTGCTTGATCTTGAGCACCTCGTCCCACTCGCATAGGAAGGCATCCACGCAGGCCGGATCAAAGTGTTTGCCTTTGCCTTCATGCAGCAACGCCAGGGCCTGCTCGATACTCCAGGCTTTTTTGTAAGGTCGCACTGAAGTCAAGGCATCGAATACATCCGCGACCGCGACGATGCGTCCAAACAGGGGAATAGCCTCCCCCACCAGCCCGCGCGGATAGCCGCTGCCATCAAATTTTTCATGGTGGGTGTGGACAATTTCCGCAGCCGCCTGCAGCAAGGGCGAACTGCTGGCGACCAATATTTCATAACCGATGACGGCATGCTGCTTCATGATGGCGAACTCTGCATCATCCAACCTGCCCGGTTTGAGCAGAATGGTGTCGGGCGTGCCGACCTTGCCAATGTCATGCATGGGCGCCGCCTGCAACAGCAAGTCCTGCTGCGCGACCGACAGGCCCATGTGACGGGCTATGTGCCGCGAGTAATGTGCCATGCGCAAGATGTGTGCGCCGGTCTCGGGGTCACGGTATTCGGCGGCCCGGGACAAACAAAAAATCGTCTCACGCTCCTGGGCCACAATGGTTTCGGTGGCCTTTCGCACCTCGTCCGCCAGCCAGGCGGCATGGTCGGTCAGCTTCTTGTGACTGGCACGCAAGGCCAGCATGTTCTTCGCCCGCGCCAAAAACTCAATGTTGTCGATCGGTTTGGTGAGGAAATCGGTGACGCCGATCTTCAGGGCCTGATGCCGCAATGTGGTCTCATGGCTGGCGGTGATCATGAGCACCGGAACATCCGGATGGTGGGCCCGGAACCGCTCGACCAGTTCAGTGCCACTCAGAATCGGCATCATGTAGTCCACGAGCACCAAATCGGGCTCGTTCGCCAAACACCATTCCAAGGCGGCAACCGGATCGGTGAAACACACAGACTCACAGTCAGGCAATTTACGCACCAGGTATTGCAATGCCGTCACATTCATTTGTATATCGTCAATGATCACGACCTTCATTACTCTCTCCTACAAGTGCCAACTAACAAACCTGCCTGATCTTATCTCGTTGGCGGCGGAGAAAGAGGCGGATAGTTCAGATATCGCCATCGAAACCAAGCTACTGCCGCGCCATTCGCACATTGGGCGGCAGCCCCTGCGGGTGACTGGTACGAAATGGGTTGATGTCCAGCCCTCCGCGCCTGGTGTAGCGCGCATACACCGACAGCTTGTGCGGCTTGCAGCGCGTCCATACGTCCATGAAAATGCGTTCCACGCATTGCTCGTGAAACTCGTTGTGATTGCGAAAACTCACCAGGTATTGCAGCAGGCCCTCCTGGTTGATTTGCGGGCCTGAGTAGCTGATCTGCACACTGCCCCAGTCGGGCTGGCCAGTAACTAGGCAGTTGCTTTTTAGCAGGTTGCTGGTAAGGGTTTCTTCAACTGGCACTTCATCAAACTCGGCAAACAGCAACTCGGGCGCGGGTGTGAAGTGAATGCACTCCACGTCAAGACGGTCGAGATTGAGGCCGCTCATTTCATGCACTGGCTCACGCTCAAACAGCTCCGGGCCCAGCGTCTTAACGCCCACGCCGGTACCTGCTGCGGCATTGATGTCGGCACGTATGCGCTCGCGCACATCGCGTGCGTCGGTAAAACGTGTGTTGTTAAAACTGTTCAGGTAAAGCTTGAAGGATTTGCTTTCAATCATGTTCGGTGACTCGCAGGGCACGGTGATGTGCGCCAACGCCACTTGCGGTTTGCCGCGCAAGTTCAGCCAGCTGAGTTCAAACGCCGTCCACATGTCGGCACCGAAAAAAGGTGGCGTGCCTGTGATGCCAATCTCTGCGCGTTTGTCTGCACGCGGGATGGGGAACAAAAGCGATGCGTCGTATTGATCGACATAGGGCGACGGCTTGCCTAGCCGGGATTGCTCGGGCGTGTTCATAGGGTGCCAGCTCCGTTTTTATTGTGTTTCAAGGCTTTTTAATGGTTAAACTCACGAAAATTCACGCTCCCGGAGCCACTTGGTGGCAATCCATTTCTCACCCGCCAGCACCGGCTCGCCAGCATGCAGCGTGCGGGTTGACGGGTGTGGCTCGGTGTAGCTGAAGAACACCGCCTGGCCGCGCTTGGGCTTTACTTTCAGGCCCAGTTCAGGGAAGACCGTGGCACCGCCTTTTTCAGGGTCGTTGAGGTACATGATGAGTGTGCCAACCCGCTGACCGCCGCGCTTGAGTATCTCTTCTGTACCCGGCTCTGCCGGATCAAAGTAATCGTAGTGTGGACGGTACTCTGCTCCCTTGCCATATCGCAGCACCTGCAGCCCTTCGCCATTGCGCGCAGGCCAGTGCAGCAGCTTGGCGATACGCGCCTCTATTCGGTGCACCAGTGCGCTCTCAAGGCGTTCAAAAAACATGCCTTGACTGGTGCGACTGGGGTGGAGTTCTTCGCCACCGGTTTTGATATCGACGGTGAGTGAGCGCGACAGGCGTGGCCGTGCCAGCTCGATCAGCGCGTCGCACTCGGCAGCACTCAAAAAATTGCTAAGCACTACCAGTTCGGGGTCGTGCTGGCGCAGCAAAACTTCAACCCACTTGTCACCACCGTCCAGCGTGCTGCCCGCATCACCCGGCGATGGCATCGGAACAGCTAGGGATGTGGCGCAGGCTGAAAGCAAAATCAAACCAAAATCGCCTAAAAATCAAGCTGAAAGCTTGCGCCGAAAAACCAGCCTGTCGGGCTTTGATGCAGCAGCATCAAACCGATAACCCTCAACATCAAAGCCTTCGAGCTTTTTGACTGTGGCTATTTTTTCCTCGATGGCGTAGCGCACCATCAGCCCGCGCGCGCGCTTCGCGTAAAAGCTGATGATTTTGTATTTTCCGCCCTTGAAGTCTTCAAACACGCAGCTCACGACGCGCGCCTTGAGTGCCCCCTGCTCCACCGCCTTGAAATACTCCTCGCTGGCCAGATTGATGATGACGGGCGAGATATCCAGCGCAGCGCGAGTGTTCAAGTAGCTTGAGATTTGCGAACCCCAGAAGTGGTACAGATTGCTGCCTTCAGCAGTCTTGAGCGCCGTACCCATTTCCAGCCGATAGGGTTGCATCCAGTCCAGCGGGCGCAGCACACCGTACAGCCCGCTCAGAATGCAGACATGCGCCTGCGCCCACTCAAGCTGCGTAGCACTGAGGTTTTTTGCATTCAGGCCTTCATACACATCGCCGTTAAAGGCCAGCACCGCCTGCTTTGAATTTTTGGCAGTGAATTTGTCAGACCATGCCTGATAGCGCGCCACGTTCAAACCCGACAACGCATCAGACAGCTTCATCAGCGTGCTGATCTGCTGCGGTGTTTTGGTTTTGAGAATGTCAATCAGCTGGGCTGATTGCTGCGTGAAAAGCGGCTTGGTGTGCGCACTGACATGCGACGGGGTATCGTAGTCGAGCGACTTGGCGGGCGAGAGTAAAAACAACATGACTTTGAGTGACTTGAAATAAACCGAAAGCCTGACTGTAGGGCACTTCTAGAAATTCAGTTTTTCAGGATAAAGTGCAAGGCGGACGGATCTCGGGACACACTTGCACAGAAGTTGAATCAAGCGCATTCTATGGATACGTCAGGGCACTTCTAGAAATTCAGATTTTCAGGATAAAGTGTAAGGCGCGTGTCGCATCGCCCTTTGGGTTCATGCGAGGGTCGGAGGGTTATTGGGGTCAGAGTCCAAATTCATCGTGCCTTTGGCACGCCCTCTGGGTGCGATGCTCTGTATCGCAATGAAATTGGCGTCTGACCCCAATAACCCTCCGAGCACCGCGCAACGCAGCAATTTGCCTGAAAAATGAATTTATAGAGGTGTCCGTCATTGCACGGCCATCTGGAGTTCATCATGCCCGCCTCAAGTCCCGCTTTCAATCTCAGGTTTTCGATCTTCACCCGTGCATTGGCCCGCTGGTTGAGCGTATCTTTGGCCTTGGCTGCCAGCACGGGACTTCCGCTCGCAAGCGCCACCACCGCATCGCCGCCCAGTGTGCAGTCCATCATGGACGCGATGGAGCGCGCCCATGCGGCGGTGGTCGGCATTCGCGTGACGGCGATTGAAGGCGCTCGATCCGCCGCGACCCTGGGTCTGAGGCGCAGAGGCTCCGGCGTGGTGATCGGGCCTGACGGCCTGATATTGACCATTGGCTACCTGATGCAGGAAGCCCAGCAAATTGAAATCGTCACGCAAGACAACAAGATTTTGCCGGCCACAGCAGTGGCTTATGACCTGGCCACGGGCTTTGGTTTAGTACGCCCGTTGCTGCCAATGCGCGGCGTTAAACCGGTCACATTCGGCAGTCTGCAAGACCTCAATCCCGGCGATCAACTCATGGCCGCAACCGGGGCTACCGCAGACGGTGAAGAAGGCGGTGTGAGCATGACGCAACTGGTTAGCACGCGGGCTTTTTCGGGCTGGTGGGAATACCACATCGACACCGCGCTGTTCACCAGCCCACCGGTTAGCTCCGGTCGCGGCAACCACAGCGGCGCGCCCCTTTTCAACCACAAGGGTGAGTTGCTGGGCATAGGTTCTTTACTGGTGACGGATGCCAGCGGCGAGAACAAACGCCAGCCCGGCAACATGTTTGTGCCGGTGGATTTGCTCAAACCCATACTGGCCGAGATGCAACAGTTGGGCAGCAGCCGCCAAAGCCGCAGACCGTGGCTGGGTTTGACCTCCAGCGACAGCGGTGGCCGGGTGC
Organism: Polaromonas sp.; assembly: GCA_038902915.1. GTDB lineage: Bacteria > Pseudomonadota > Gammaproteobacteria > Burkholderiales > Burkholderiaceae_C > Polaromonas. The sequence goes on along the minus strand of JBCKNC010000020.1, from coordinate 9,321 downwards.
AAATCATTCGCGTCAACGCCGACAGCCCTGCCAACACAGCGGGCCTGCAAGCTGGCGAGGTGGTGCTGGCAGTCGATGGCACAGAAGTTAAAACGCTGGAGAGTTTTTACAAAAAACTCTGGGCACGCAGCGCACCCGACGCACCCATCAGTTTGACGCTGCTGCGTGGTGAAGAAGTCAGAACCGTGGTGTTCAAACCGCTGGACCGCATGTTGACGCTCAAAAAGCCGACTGGCATCTAATTTTCAGGCATTTTTGTAACTACTCAGGTCTTGCTGATTCGTAGGGTGGGCACTGCCCACGCTGGCTTCATGAATCGGGCCAAGTCGGGGATTGCGTGGGCGGTGCCCACCCTACAGGGACCTGGTGCCGAGTCGAATAAAATCACTGCAACGCCTCCCCCGCCTCAACCCTTTACCTTTACCCTTCCCCTATTTTCAAGCGGCATCCATCTGATGCCGTTGTTCATTACCCCATGACACAAGCCAACAGCCCAGCCACCAACACATGCACACCCGGCCTTGATGCCTTGGCCAAGTCGTTTGAGCCTGCGGCGATTGAAAGCCAGTGGGGCCCGTTGTGGGAGCAAAGCGGCCTGTACGAGCCGACTTTGGACGCAGCCAAAGACTCTTTTGCCATTCAGTTGCCGCCGCCCAACGTGACCGGCACGCTGCACATGGGTCATGCATTCAACCAGACCATCATGGACTCGCTGACCCGCTACCACCGCATGAAGGGCGACAACACCTTGTGGCTGCCGGGCACTGACCATGCGGGCATCGCCACGCAGATTGTGGTGGAGCGCAAGTTGCAAGCTGAAGGTAAAACGCGGCATGACCTAGGGGCGAGCCCTACCGAGGCTCGCAAGAACTTTGTCGCCAAAGTGTGGCAGTGGAAGGAAGAGTCGGGCAGCACCATCACGCGCCAAATGCGCCGCATGGGCGACTCGGTGGCGTGGAAACACGAGTACTTCACCATGGACGCTAAGATGTCGACAGTCGTTACCTCGACCTTCGTGCAGTTGTATGAACAGGGATTGATTTACCGTGGCAAACGGCTCGTCAACTGGGACCCGGTGCTCAAGTCGGCTGTTTCCGACCTTGAAGTCGAAAGCGAAGAGGAAGACGGCTTCATGTGGCACATCCGCTACCCGCTGGCGGATGGCTCGGGTTCGCTGACCGTGGCGACGACTCGGCCTGAGACCATGTTGGGCGACGTGGCGGTGATGGTGCACCCGGAAGATGAACGCTACCAGCACCTGATCGGCAAAAGCGTGAAGCTGCCTTTGTGCGAGCGCGACATTCCGGTGATTGCCGACGACTACGTGGACAAAGCCTTTGGTACCGGCGTCGTCAAGGTCACGCCGGCGCACGACACCAACGACTACGCCGTCGGCCAGCGCCACCAGTTGCCCATCATCGGCGTGTTGACGCTGGACGCGGCCATCAACGACAACGCGCCTGAAAAATACCGGGGCCTGGACCGCTTCGTGGCGCGCAAACAGGTCGTCGCCGACCTCGAAGCCCAAGGCTTTCTGGTCGAAGTCAAAAAACACAAGTTGATGGTGCCGCGCTGCACCCGCACTGGCCAGGTGATCGAACCCATGCTCACCGACCAGTGGTTTGTTGCCGTCAACAAAGTCAGCGAACAAGACCCGACGGGCAAATCCATTGCCCAGAAAGCGATTAACGCGGTGGACAGCGGCGCGGTCAAGTTCGTGCCCGAGCAATGGGTCAACACCTACAACCAGTGGATGGGCAACATCCAGGACTGGTGCATTTCGCGCCAGCTCTGGTGGGGCCACCAGATTCCGGCCTGGTACGACGAAGACGGCAAAGTCTATGTGGCCGAGAACGAAGCGGCTGCACAAGCACAGGCACCGGGCAAAAAACTGCTGCGTGATGAAGACGTTTTAGACACCTGGTATTCATCAGCGCTGGTGCCTTTTTCATCACTCGGCTGGCCCGAAAAAACCAAAGAGCTGGACCTCTTCCTGCCTTCGAGCGTACTGGTCACGGGCTACGACATCATCTTCTTCTGGGTCGCCCGGATGATCATGATGACTACGCATTTCACCGGCCAGGTGCCCTTCCACCACGTCTACATCCACGGTTTGGTCAAAGATGCGCAGGGCAAGAAAATGAGCAAGTCTGAAGGCAATGTGCTCGACCCGGTGGATTTGATTGATGGCATTGAGCTGGCACCGCTGCTGGACAAACGCTCGCAAGGCCTGCGTAAACCCGAGACCGCACCGCAGGTGCGTAAGAACACCGAAAAGGAATTCCCCACCGGCATTCCGGCCTATGGCGCTGATGCGCTGCGTTTTACCTTTGCCTCGCTCGCCAGCCTGGGCCGCAGCATCAACTTTGACAGCAAGCGCTGCGAGGGCTATCGCAACTTTTGCAACAAGCTCTGGAACGCGACACGCTTTGTGCTGATGAACTGCGAAGGCCAGGACTGCGGCCTGGCTGAACACAGCAAAGAGCAGTGCCAGCCCGGTGGAGAATTCCACAACTACATGAGCTTTTCGCAGGTCGACCGCTGGATTTCATCGACCATGCAGCGCGTTGAGGCTGAGGTTGCCAAAGGCTTTGCCGAGTACCGCCTGGATAACGTGGCCGGCAGCATTTACCAGTTTGTCTGGGACGAGTTTTGTGACTGGTACTTGGAGATTGCCAAGGTACAGATCCAGACTGGCAACGACTCACAAAAACGCGCAACGCGGCGCACGCTGATTCGGGTGCTTGAAGCTATCTTGCGGCTGGCGCACCCGGTGATTCCGTTCATCACTGAAGAGCTGTGGCAAAAGGTGGCGCCTGTTTCAGGCTTATCGGGCATTAAAAAGACAACTTATATCGGCCAGGCGGCCTACCCGAAAAGCCAGCCCGAGAAGATTGACGAAAAAGCTGAAGCGCATGTGGCTAGATTCAAAGCACTGGTCGATGCCTGCCGCAATTTGCGCGGTGAGCTGAAGGTTTCACCCGCCACGCGGATGCCGCTGTATGCGTGGGACGAGTCCGGTTTTACCTTTGAAAATGCAGCCACACTCAAGGCGCTCGGCAAGCTCAGTGAAGTCAAGGTTTTTGCATCCAAACAGGCCTGGCAGGATGCGACCGAAGGCATGCCCGCGTCCCTTGTTGGGGGTTCGAGTTTTTGCCTCTACGTGGAAGTCGATGTGGCGGCTGAAAAGGTGCGCCTCGGCAAAGAGGCTACGCGGCTGGAAGGCGAGTTGCTCAAGGTCAATGCCAAGCTGGCGAATCAGGCCTTTGTGAGCAAGGTGCCGCCTGCGGTACTGGCGCAAGAGCAAAAGCGCCTGCAAGACTTCACAACGACGCTGGAGAAAATCCGGGAACAACTGGCGCGGCTGAAATAACTCAATACCCCAATGCAAAAATATACTAATCTGAATAAAGCCGTTTTCCCTGTTGCGGGTCTGGGTACGCGCTTTTTGCCAGCGACCAAAGCCCAGCCCAAAGAGATGCTCCCCGTCGTTGACAAGCCGCTGATCCAGTACGCGGTCGAAGAAGCCTATGCAGCCGGTATTCGTCACATGATTTTTGTAACCGGGCGCAATAAACGGGCCATTGAAGATCACTTCGACACCGCCTATGAACTCGAAAACGAGCTGGAAGTAGCTCAAAAGTTTGATTTACTGGCCATGGTTAAGTCCATGCATCCGGAAGATATGAGTTTTTCCTATGTCCGCCAGCCGCGCTCTCTTGGCCTCGGACATGCGGTTTTATGCGCCGAGCACCTGGTCGGCAATGAACCATTTGCGGTGCTGCTGGCAGACGACCTGATGGTCGGGCCAGCGGGTGCCGAGTCGATATTGGCCCAGATGGCTGCGCAGTTTGAAAGGCTGCAACAATCGGTGCTGGCGGTGCAGGAAGTCCCCTCGGAACAGACCCGCCGCTATGGCATTGTGGCGGGTGAAAATGTCAATGACGGCTCTGGCGGCAGGCTGATGAAGGTCAGTACCATAGTCGAAAAACCCGCCCCCGAGCTGGCACCTTCGCGCATGGGTGTTGCGGGCCGCTACATTCTCACGCCAGCCGTTTTCAGGCATATTCGCAGCCAGCCTACGGGTGTGGGCGGTGAAATTCAATTGACGGATGGCATTGCCAGCCTGATACAGGAAGAAGCCGTGTATGCCTTCAAGTACCAGGGCAAGCGCTACGACTGCGGCAGCAAGGCCGGATTTTTGGAGGCCACGGTTGAGCTGGCCCTACAGCACCCTGAAGTGGGTGAAAACTTTCGCAACTACCTCAAAAATCTCAAGCTGTGAGTTTTTGGGGTCAGAGCCCAAATGCGACTAGCCTACGGCTCGCCCGGAGGGCGCGGTGCGGTGCACCGCAGCGAAATTGGTGTCTGACCCCAATAACTCTAACGCCGCTTGAGGACGTGAATAAAGTCCGCGCCAGCTGTTGCCTGTTCCACCAGATCATTGCCTGTCTGCTTGGCAAAAGCCTGAAAGTCGCGGGTTGACCCGGGGTCGGTAGACACCACGCGCAGCAACTGGCCGCTTTGCATGTCTGCCAATGCTTTTTTGGCTTTCAGGATGGGCAGCGGACAGTTCAAGCCACGGGTGTCGAGTTCTTTGTCGATATTCATATTGATGTCCTTGGGTTAGCCTAGATTTTAAGCAATTTCGCAATAACCCTATGCTGGAAACACTCCGGTAGACAAGTACCGATCACCACGGTCGCAGACGATGAAAACAATCACTGCGTCCTTCACTGTTTTGGCAATCTGTTGCGCCACCCAGCAGGCACCTGCCGCCGAAATGCCTGCAAAAATGCCTTCCTCGCGCGCCATGCGGCGGCACATGTCTTCAGCGTCCGCTTGACTCACCAGTACCAGTTCATCGATCGCGCTGGCATCGTAAATTTTCGGCATGTAGGCGGCAGGCCACTTGCGTATGCCCGGAATGCGTGAGCCTTCGCTGGGCTGTACACCAATGATTTTGATGGCCGGGTTTTGCTCTTTCAGGTAACGCGACACACCCGTGATGGTGCCCGTGGTACCCATGGCGCTGACAAAATGCGTAACCTTGCCGTTGCTGTCAGCCCAAATCTCCGGGCCTGTGGTCTCGTAATGAATGCGTGGGTTGTCCGGGTTGGCAAACTGATCCAAAATCGTACCCATGCCTTCTGCTGCCATTTTGTCGGCCAGGTCACGGGCATGCTCCATGCCGCCGCTTTTGGGTGTGAGCAACAACTCGGCACCAAAGGCCTTCATGGTTTTTGCGCGCTCAATGCTCAGGTCTTCCGGCATGATGAGCAGCATGCGGTAGCCCTTGATGGCGGCGGCCATGGCCAGCGCAATGCCGGTGTTGCCCGAGGTCGCTTCAATCAACGTGTCACCCGGCTTGATGTCACCGCGCTCTTCGGCGCGTTTAATCATGGCCAGCGCAGGCCGGTCTTTCACCGAGCCCGCCGGATTGTTACCTTCCAGTTTGCCAAGAATCACATTACCGCGCACGGCGTTGTCGCTTGCCCCAATACGCTGCAACGCAACCAGCGGTGTCTTGCCAATCGCGTCTTCAATGGTTGGATATTTCATAGCCCACACTGTGCCATAATTTAAAGCTTCGCTCCCAGCAGCCCGGGTGGTGAAATTGGTAGACGCAGGGGACTCAAAATCCCCCGCCGAAAGGCGTGCCGGTTCGATTCCGGCCCCGGGCACCATACTGGAAACCCAGCAACTATGCGGGTTTCAAGCGAATCAAGACCAACCCTCACCGATTAGCCTTTTTTCATGTCTGAGCTCATGTAGGCACCATGTAGGCGCTTGCACAGAGTTTCGAGGTCTTGCTGGCGCAGGTACATGGCCAAGGTCAATGAACCTTCGGCCGCTCGTCCTGCAATACCTGCCAGAACGCCTGGATGATCACACCTGATGCATCATCGGGATCTTGCTCACCTGTTGCTGCCAGCAGTCGTATGTTGCCCTGCCATAGTCCCATGGTATTTCTGATCCACTGACCCAGTCCCATGTGCAACATCACCAAATCGCTTTCTGGCATGGCAGCAATTTTGTCTTCGCATCGTTCGCCAGCGACTTGACGAACATATCCAGGTCCGCCTGCTTCTCTAGGTCCTTGCTGTAGTCCAGGTCCGCCTTGGCGGTAGCCGTCAGGAACTTTTGTACCGTGTGCGCCCATTCCTGCTCCTGTGTCTGCGCCGTCATTTCCTGCGACAGCGAAGCCTTCAGCCGAATTTCATTGAGCGAGCGCTCAGACTTGTTCAGTGCGTCGGCCTGCACCCGGTACTGCTCAAAGTCGATGACTCCGCCTTTGAACTCAGCGGCCAAGGCATCCGCTTGGCTTTTGATGGAAGGTTCCTGGTGTCACCTTCTTCCAGACCATGCCGTCAACTTGACGGTACTTGTGGCGATATCTGGCAAGTCGGCCATAAAAAGTACCGTCAACCTTTAAGGGGCGCACATGGCACTTACCGACACGTTCGTAAAGAACACCAAAGGCACGGACAAAGCGGCGGGTGATAAGCACGCTGACGGCGGGGGCACCTATTCAAAGAACGCTGGAACTCAAAAAATAGAGCCCTCTACATAGGAGGGCACAACGTGTCACACAAACCAACGGCGAAACAAACGCCAGTATCTGCCAGCATCCCGGCACAGTCCGTCAAACCAGCGGCGCTGATCCCGTCATTCGACACCCTGCCAGACAGTGCCTTCATTCGTGAAGCGCAGCTAGTTCAAAGCCCCAAGCGTCCCACCACACCGGCACCCCTGCCATTTTCTGCACCGACGTTGTGGCGGCTTGTTGCAGCGGGTAAGTTCCCCAAACCCATCAAATTGTCGGAGCGCATCACCTGCTGGAATGTGGGCGCGGTGCGGGCCTGGATGACGGCACAGGCTGCGGCGTAAGTGCGGTTCATGCACACAGGCACCCCACCAAGGCCCGCAAACAGGGCGATAAGCGTTCGCAGCATGTCACCATACTTGGCCTTATATGGTTGGAAGTCCTATCCGTCGCACCCTCTCAGCGCCGATCAAATACCTTACATCTTCACAATTTCCACTCTGCGGTTCTTGGCTCGCCCTTCTTCGGTGTTGTTGTCCATCACGGGTTTCGATTGACCCCAGCCTTTCGCAGAAAGCCGGTTGCCATTGACCCCCTTTGCGATGACCGCATTCAAGACCGACTTCGCCCTTTTTTCTGACAGTGCCAAATTGGATGGCGCGGCGCCAATATTGTCAGTATGGCCGTCGATACTCACCTTCAAGCCCGGATTTTCTTGGAGCATTTTGGCGAGTTGCACGACAATATTTTGCGACTCCGGTTTGATGTCTGCCTTGCCAGTTTCAAAATTGATGTACAGGGCGATCGAGCCACTGCTGGCGATCTCCTTGAACATCTCGTTGGCCTGCACTTCCTGCTTCATCGCCTCTTTGGCCATGGCAATCAAGACGAACGAGCCGACCTCTCCTGTAACCGTTGGCTCATACATCTTTCTGACCGCCACCCAGGTTTCACTGCCACCGGCGGCCAAAGAAAAAACCGCGCTCATGGGCCCGCCATCCACATCATCCACGCCCTGGTAAAGCTTCTTGGCGCCCTTGGAGGTCAGCGCGTTGTCATAGTTTCTGATGATTTGCAATGGACTGGGCATCTTCTTGCCCGACTCTGCATTGAAGGTATAGGTCAAAGTCGTCACATTGCCCTCCACTGCCTTGACCTTGCCATTCGCGCCAATTTGAAAATCGACAGCGTTAAAGTTTTCTTGGCACGCCTCAATGTAGAAATTGGATAGTCGGGTGAAAAGCGGATGGTCTTTGCAACCCTCTGCATCTTGTTGCGCCAAGGCCGACGCGGAAAACAGGATGCTCAAAAACAGTGAAGCCAATGAAGTACGCATGGTGATGACCTTTGACGTTGCTGCTGGATAGCGCGCAGGGATGTTCACTCGGTATTGTCAACCTATTGTGCACGCGCACGGCGGCGGATTGCAATTTCAACCCGCCCAAGGATATAAGGCGCAAAGCATATAAAACTGCAAGCGGAATGTTTGGGAAGGACATCATTGCCAAATCAATTCAGAACGATTGGCAAAAATTACTTGATGCGATAGATGAAAAATCCCCTGAAAAACTTAAAAACCTTGAGCAAAAGTACCAAAAGGATGCAAGGTTTGATGCACCAGTAGGCGGAGGCGCTGGGCCTGGGAAAGTAAATAATGCACGTCGTGGCGCAGCTCAGATACCAAGGTTTGCGCGCGCAAATTAGGGGTCAGGTCTCGATACTGTTCGGTTAAGAGCCTTTATACGCAACCTGTCGAAGCAGGAAGCGCTCCGGCAGGCCCAAGAAGTGCACTTATCCGAACAGTATTGGGTCAGGTCTTGGCATCGTTGTTTTCATAAATTTGGGGTCAGGCCCGAGTATGCGACTCCGCATGAACGATACTGCGGCTTGCGAGTCCTTTGGGGCGCTGCTGGTTTTATCCGGTCGGATAAGCTGGGATCACCAGTTTGTCCGACGATCTACATCACGTTAGCTACTCAACCAAATGGGGATCAGAATCATGAGCAAGTCATTTTTTGTTTCGGCATGTCTTTTCGCTTTGTTTGGCAATCTCGCCTCTGCAAACCCAACATCACCGTATGCTGGGCAAGAAGCCCGCGAGATAAAGGCACTCTCCACTGAAGACATCGAAGGCTATCTTGCTGGCAAGGGAATGAAATTTGCGCTGGTTGCCGAACTCAACGGCTATCCAGGTCCGTCTCACGTCCTGGAACTCGCGTCGGAGCTTGATCTAACGCCGGATCAGAAGCGACGCACGGAGGCTCTGTTCAAGAGCATGGAAGTAACAGCTATTTCTCATGGACGCCTTCTCGTTGAACAGGAGCGACGGCTTGACCATCAGTTCGCGACAAAAGCCATCAACCCTAAATCACTCGCCACACTACTCAAAAGCATTGGCGATCTTCAGGCGCGGATTCGCCAAGCCCACCTCGAAGCACATCTGGCTCAGGTCACGATTCTCACGCCGACTCAGGTGTCTAAGTATGTGGTGCTTCGTGGCTACAGTGGGGGGGGCGAAACGTGAAAGTAACCACGGGCACAAGCACTAAATGCAGCTAACGATACAAGGTTAGATCGTGCGAAGCCACGATCCGGTTGTAGCCCGGTCCGTCAGCGCTAGCGCTAGCGCGGGATGTGCAAATATCTTTTTGGGCGTGGTTCAAAATCGGGTTTTCCCGGTGGCCATCTGTCATAGGCCATCCAAAATTCACATTGTCCGTGTCAACCAAAAACTTTTTGAACCCCGCCGAACTTTGGGGTAGCTTCGTACTCAT
>JBCKNC010000019.1:0-28532 GCA_038902915.1 Polaromonas sp. | reverse complement strand
TCACTTCGCCATTGAGCATGTCGTTCTCGAAAATATGCTTGACCAGTTTGGCGTAGTCCTGCGGCGTACCCAGGCGGCTTGGGAAGGGTACTGCTGCAGCCAGCGAGTCCTGCACTTCTTTCGGCATACCGAACATCATGGGCGTGCCAAAAATGCCGGGGGCAATCGTCATGTTGCGAATGCCGTTACGCGCCAAGTCGCGGGCGATAGGCAATGTCATGCCGACGATGCCGCCTTTGGAGGCGCTGTAGGCGGCCTGGCCGATCTGGCCGTCGTAGGCTGCAACCGAGGCGGTTGAAATCATCACGCCGCGCTCGCCAGTGGCTTCTGGCTCGTTCTTGCACATGGCATCAGCCGCGAGGCGAATCATGTTGAAGCTGCCGACCAGATTGACCATGATGGTTTTGTTGAACACACCCAGGTTGTGCGGGCCGGTTTTGCCGACGGTTTTTTCGCCGCTTGCAATGCCTGCGCAATTGACCAGACCCATCAGTTTGCCCATAGCAACAGCCTTGGCGACGACGGCCAGGCCGTCGGCTTCCTGACTGACATCGCATTTGACGAAAGCGCCGCCAAGCTCCTTGGCGATGGCTTCGCCTTTCTCTACCTGCATGTCGGCAATCACCACCTTGCCGCCGTTGGCGACCAGCATACGGGCGGTGCCTTCACCCAGGCCTGATGCGCCGCCTGTCACGATAAATACTTTGCCTGCAATGTCCATGATGTTTCTTTATAACTACTCAGGTCCCTGTAGGGTGGGCACCGCCCACGTAATCCCCGACTTGGCCCGATTCATGAAGCCAGCGTGGGCAGTGCCCACCCTACGAATCAGCAAGACCTGAGTAGTTACGTTCCTTTACTTAATGTGAATGGGTTGGCTTGTTAAGATTGACGTTAACGTCAATTCAGTCTGCAATTATGGCGCAAGGCAAAATGACTGATGCCTCACGTCAACCGTTACTTCGACCGTTACTTCAGCCATTTGTTTTGCCTGATCGCCGCTACGTTGCTGTCGGCCTGCTCAACCGCGCCAGTCGCCACCACACCCGTGCAGCCGACACCTGTTGCGGCGATTAAAAAGCCATTGAAAATCGGCCTCGCTTTGGGCGGCGGTGCGGCGCGCGGCTTTGCGCATGTAGGCGTGATCGCGGTGCTCGAAGAAGCTGGGCTCAAGCCACAGCTGGTAGTGGGTACCTCGGCTGGCAGCCTGGTGGCTGCGCTGTACGCCAGCGGCAAGACCAGTGCGCAACTACAGCAGACAGCGCTAAACATGGAGGAAGTCGCCTTCACCGACTGGATGCTGCCGATTTTTGGCCGTGGCATGTTCAGGGGTGATGCGCTGGCCCGCTACGTCAATGAACTGGTGTCCAACCGCAACATTGAAAACATGGTGATTCCGCTGGGCATCGTGGCAACTGACCTGGGCAACGGTCAGGCGGTGCTGTTTCAGCGTGGCGATACCGGCACGGCGGTGCGGGCATCGAGTGCTGTGCCGGGGGTGTTTGTGCCGGTCAAAATCGGTGCGCGTGAATATGTCGATGGCGGACTGGCCTCGCCCGTGCCAGTGCGTTTTGCAAGGCAGATGGGCGCTGACGTGGTGATAGCCGTAGATATCTCAAACCCGCCCGAGGCCAACCCGGCCAGCAATACGCTGCAAATCCTGTTGCAGACCTTCGCCATCATGGTCAAAAGTATTAACCAGTATGAGCTGAAGGATGCTGATGTGGTGGTACGGCCGTCGTTGGTGGGACTAACGAGTGCTGATTTTTCAGCCCGCCAGCGCGCCATCGATGCGGGCAGGGCGGCGATGCTGGCGGCGTTGCCTGCGCTCAGGGCCAAGCTGGAAAATGCCCGTTAAAACCAGCAAAAAAAAGCCCAGTCTTACGACTGGGCTTAACTAAGACTCGTGAAAAGTTAATTTCAAGAAGAGTCCGAGGAGACAACTGGTTTAGAACTTCACCGCAAGGGCCAAGTTCGGAGTCATTCTTCAGCTACAAATTAACGCTTTTTAGCAACCGTCTTGGTCGCGTTCACAGCAGTCGCTGCAACGCTGTTGAAGTTGGCTTCGGCCATGTCGCTGGCTTGTTTGACAGCTTTTTGCATGGATTCAAAAGCGTTGTTGGCAGCAGCCACGGCGCTTTTCATCACAGCAACTGCGGTCTCAGAACCGGCTGGTGCGTTTTGGCTGGCGCTATCAACCAGGCCCATGACTTTTTTCTGTGCATCAGCGCTCTGGGCTTCAAAGGTTTTGCCGAGGTCAGCACCCGCGGCGGTGGCGATGTCATACAGATGACGGCTGTAAGCAGCAGTCTTTTCAGCCAGTGGCTGAAGCATACCGGCTTGCAGGGCCAACAGTTCTTGCGCGTCTTTTACACCCATCACGGCTTGTGCGTGGTTGGCGCTTTCAGCCAGGGCAGCCTTGCTGGCTTGTAGGTTCAGTTCGACCAGCTTTTCAACGCCTTCAAAGGCTTTGTGGCTCAGACCAAACAGGGTTTCGATGTTGGCTTTGTGGGAAGCCATGATTTGTTCAGCAGTCAGCATAATTAATCTCCGGTGTAGTTCAAAAATAAAAGGTTGCTAGGAAAAACTGTTGCTTTGCTTTAATTTGCTGCACTGCAACATTACCCTAAGTATAGGGTATACCCGAGAGATTGCAAGCATTATTTGCTGCGATGCAACATTTTAGCTGTGAAACCCTAGTTCGGTTCGAATTTATTGTAATTTTGCTCAATTTAAAGAGTAAAATTACTCAATGAATCAAGCAAAAATACAAAGAACAGCGCTCGCTGCATTCAGCCTGCGCTTGTCTGAACCGGTGCGCTTTATTCAGGTTCTCTGGGGGCCGCGTCAGGTGGGTAAGACCACGCTAGCCTTGCAAGCCAGTGAGCGGTTCTTGGCCGATACCGCAGGTGCGTCGCACTACGCCAGCAGCGATGGCGCAACCGAGCCGGGCAGTGCATGGCTGATTGCGCAGTGGGACATTGCACGCCTCAAAACCAAAGCGTCATTTGTCCAGCCCTCCGCTAGCGGGCAACCGCGTGGCCTCTTGGTGCTTGACGAAATTCAGCGCGTGCGCGACTGGCCACGTCATGTCAAAGCCCTGTGGGACGCTGATCGCGCCGAAGGTTTGCCTATGCATGTGGTGTTGCTAGGCTCATCCCCAGTCGCGATTCAGCAAGGCATCAGCGAGAGCTTGGCAGGGCGTTTTGAGCAAACCTGGCTCGGCCACTGGAGCCTGGCTGAGGTGCAGGCTGCTTTTGGGGTAAGCGTGGATGAATACGTGTACTACGGCGCTTACCCCGGAGCCTACGCCTTGAAAAACCAGCCCGCACGCTGGCGTGCCTATGTGCGCGACGCGCTGCTGGAAACCGCCATATCCCGCGACGTGCTGCAACTCACCCGCGTAGACAAGCCCGCCTTGATGCGCCAGCTCGCCCACTTGGCCACGCACTACTCTGGGCAGCTGCTCAGTTACACCAAGATGCTGGGCTCACTGCAAGACGCGGGCAACACCACCACGCTGGCCCACTACCTGCATTTGCTGGAAGCGGCGGGTCTGGTGGCAGGTTTGCAAAAATTTGCTGGCGACGTTGCCCGCCAGCGGGGTTCCATCCCCAAGCTGCTGGTACTCAATACGGCCCTGGTCAGCGCCAGCCTGGACTACAGTTTTGCGCAGGCAAGGCAAAACCCGGAGCACTGGGGGCGGTTGGTGGAAACATGCGTTGGCGCCCACCTGTGGAACCTTACCCGCGAGCGCCATAACGCTGTGCAACTGAGCTACTGGCGCGAGCGCAGCAGCGAGGTAGATTTTTGCGTCCAGGCGGGGCAAACATTGATCGCCATCGAAGTCAAATCAGGCAAAAAACGCACGCGACCTGCTGGCCTGGATGCATTCAAAGAGCAGTTCTCCAGTCATCGCAGTTTGATAGTGGGCAGTGGCGGCTTGGGCCTGGAAGATTTTTTGAAGATGCCAGCAAGCGTGTGGATGGAGTAGCTATTTCAGCATTGATGAAAGGGCATGGGGCGCTCACTGAAGCAACAAACTCTGGCAATGGCCGCCGATTGGCTTGGAGCTCTGGCTCAACATATTCGTGCTGGCAAAATAGCCACTAATGACCGCATCAGCACGCCCCCAACCCGAATCTAAAAGCGCCTACAAGGCCTTTCGCAACATTGTCACCCGCTGGTCTGACAACGACCTCTACGGCCATGTCAACAACGCCGTCTACTACAGCTGGTTTGACACCGCCGTTAATGGCTTGCTGATCGAGCAGGGCGCGATTGACATTCATGCTGGCCCGGTGATCGGGCTGGTGGTTGAAACCCAATGCAACTACTTTGCGCCGCTGGCTTTTCCGCAAGCGGTAGTGGCGGGCATTCGTGTGGCGCACATCGGCTCGTCCAGTGTGCGTTATGAGATGGGTCTATTCGCTGCCGATGACGACAACGTTTGTGCGGCTAAAGGTCATTTCATTCACGTCTATGTTGACCACATCACCCGCAAACCCGTGGCTTTGCCGCCTCAATTACTGTCTGTACTGGAGACTTTGAAGTGACCGTTATCCATGCAAGTAGCGTAGCCAACGCGGTTGACGATGCCATCAACAGCCGCCAGTCGATGCGCGAATTTTTGCCCAAGCCCGTGCCGCGTGAGCTCATCTCGCACCTGCTTGAAGTGGCCAGCCGGGCACCATCTGGCAGCAACGCCCAGCCCTGGAAACCCTATGTCTTGCAGGGTGCCAGCCGCGATACGTTGACTGCCAAAGTTTGCGCGGCGCACGATGCCCTGCGCGCCACCCCGGCACTGGCCGCAGAGTACCGGGAAGAGTACGACTACTACCCTGAAAAGTGGGTGTCGCCCTACATAGAGCGCCGGCGTGAAAACGGCTGGGGCCTGTATGGGCTGCTCGGTATTACCAAAGGCGACAAAGACAAGATGCACGCCCAGCAGCAGCGCAATTACGAGTTTTTTGATGCACCAGTCGGCTTGATGTTTACGCTAGATCGCGTCATGGGCCGTGGCTCGCTGGTGGACTACGGCATGTTTTTGCAGAACCTCATGGTGGCTGCACGTGGCCACGGTCTGCACACCTGCCCGCAGGCCGCGTGGAATAGGTTTGCCAACATCATCCTGCCGCACATAGGCGCGGGCGAAGGCGAAATGCTGGTATGCGCCATGTCGCTGGGCTATGCCGATGAAACCGCGCTGGTGAACACGTTCAGGACACCGCGCGTACCTGCCAGCGAATTCACGACATGGCTAGACTGATTGAACACGCTCTTGCGTGTGCGGGTAAAGTAAGCGATTAATTTCAATTAGCTTCATCATTTTTTCAAAGAAAGATTTCCCCATGAACACCACTCCATCCGGACTGCAGTACGAAGACACTGTTTTAGGTACTGGTGCCATTGCCACGGCCGGGCAGCACGTCAAAGTGCATTACACCGGCTGGCTGTACAACGATGGTATGCAGGGTGCCAAGTTTGACTCCAGCAAAGACCGTGGCCAGCCGTTCGAGTTTTCATTGGGTGCAGGCCAGGTCATCAAGGGCTGGGACGAAGGCGTGCAGGGCATGTCTGTGGGCGGTACGCGCCGTCTGGTGATTCCGGCAGAGCTGGGCTACGGCACACGCGGCGCTGGCGGCGCGATTCCACCCAACGCAACCCTGCTGTTCGAGGTTGATTTTTTAGGCTGAAATTTTTTTCACTCTTCTGAGTTTTTTTTAGTAAGGGAATTGGCAATTGCGAAAGTACCACCCACTCGTCATTGCGAGCGAAGCGCGGCAATCCAGGGGTTCATGGATTGCCGCGCTTCGCTCGCAATGACGGGAAAAGGTACATCGGTATCGTCCACCTCCCTAAGTGCCCATGATTATTTCCAGCCTGCTCGATACTGATCTTTACAAGTTCACCATGATGCAGGTGGTGCTGCACCAGTTTCCGGGTGCAGAGGTCGAGTACCGCTTCAAGTGCCGCAATACGGGTGCTGCGGGTGTGAGGGATCTGGCACCTTATGTAGATGAAATCCGTGAAGAGATTCGCGGCCTGTGCAGCCTGCGCTTTCAGGATGCCGAGCTGGCCTACCTCAAGGCCATGCGCTTTATCAAAAGCGACTTCATCGACTTCCTCGGCATCTTCCGCCTGAATGAAAAGTACGTCATCGTCACTGCTTTACCCTCGGGCGAAATTGAGGTGTCGATCACAGGCCCGTGGCTGCACATCATCCTGTTTGAAATTCCAGTGCTGGCCATCATCAACGAGGTTTACTTTCGCAACACGCAAAAGCAGCCCAACCTTGTAGAAGGGCGCAAGCGGCTGGAAACCAAGATCGGCCAGTTGCAGGTCGACGGCCTTGCGCTGCTGAAGATTGCCGACTACGGAACGCGCCGCCGTTTTGGAAAGGCCTGGCACGAAGAGGTGTTGCGCACGCTTTCAACACGCCTCGGCACCGGGGTTTCGGCCCAGTTTGCCGGTACCAGCAATGTGCTGTTTGCGATGAAGCTGGGCCTCACGCCGCTGGGCACCATGGCGCACGAATACCTGCAAGCCTGCCAGGCCCTAGGGCCAAGGTTGCGTGACAGCCAGGTGTTCGGCTTGGAGTCCTGGGCCAAAGAGTACCGTGGTGACCTGGGTATTGCGCTGTCCGATGTGTACGGCATGAGTGCGTTTTTGCGCGACTTTGACATGTACTTCTGCAAGCTGTTTGATGGTGCCCGCCATGACAGCGGCGACCCCTTCGATTGGGGCGAGCGCATGATTGCGCACTACGTTAAAAACCGTGTTGACCCGAAAACCAAGACGCTGATTTTCAGCGATGGTCTTACCGTGCCGCGCATCGTAGAGTTGTACCAGCAGTTCAAAGGGCGTTGCCAATTGGCTTTTGCTATTGGTACTAATCTGACGAACGATCTGGGCTATGAGCCGCTGCAAATCGTCATGAAGATGATCCGCTGCAACGGCCAGCCGGTAGCCAAGCTGTCAGACACACCATCTAAAAACATGTGTGATGATGAGAAATACTTGGCGTACTTACGGCAGGTGTTTGAAATCGCTTGAAGCAAACAAAGTGGAGGGTTATTGGGGTCAGAGTCCAAATTCATCGTGCCCTTGGAGTTTTTGGGGTCAGAGCCCAAATTCGCCGAGACTTTGGCTCGCCCATAGGGCGCGGTGCGGTGCACCGCAGCGAAATTGGTGTCTGACCCCAATAACTCCAATGAAATTGGCGTCTGACCCCAATAACCCTCCTTAGTAAAAAATACATCGTTATGTCAAAACCAAAAATTCTCGTTACCCGGGCTGTTTTCCCCGAAGTCATTGCAAGGCTTGAACAGCACTTCGAAGTGGAGTCCAACCAGAGCGATGAAACCTGGTCCAAGGCGCAGCTGACGGACAAGCTGCGCGACAAGGACGGCGCCTTCACCACCGGCAGTGACCGCATTGACACAGAGGTGCTCGACGCCTGCCCGCAGCTCAAAATCTGCGCCAACATGGCCGTTGGCTACAACAACTTTGACATTGACGCGATGACAGCAGCCGGGGTACTCGCCACCAACACGCCAGACGTGCTGACCGAAACCACTGCCGACTTCGGTTTTGCATTGCTGATGGCGACGGCGCGCCGCATGACCGAGAGCGAGCACTATTTACGCGCAGGCCAATGGAATAAGTGGAGCTACGACATGTTTGCCGGCTCCGACATCCACGGTTCCACGCTGGGCATCATGGGCATGGGCCGCATAGGGCAGGGCATTGCCAAGCGCGGTGCACATGGCTTTGGTATGAAGGTGATTTATCACAACCGCTCACGTCTTGATGCGGTGCTTGAGGCCGAGTGCAAGGCCAGCTATGTTGGCAAGAATGAGCTGCTCAAGACCGCCGACCATGTGGTGCTGGTCATGCCTTATTCACCCGCAACACACCACACCATAGGTGCTGCAGAACTCGCACTGATGAAGCCCACCGCAACGCTGGTTAATATTGCGCGCGGCGGCATTGTGGACGATGCCGCGCTGGCTGCTGCTTTGCGTGACAAGCGCATCGCCGCCGCCGGGTTGGACGTGTTTGAAGGTGAACCCAAAGTTCACCCCGACTTGCTGACGCTGCCGAACGTGGTGCTGACGCCGCACATTGCCAGCGCCACCATGCCATGCCGCCTGGCCATGGCCAATCTGGCGGCAGATAACCTGATTGCTTTTTTTAGCGGGAAAACGCCACCATCGCCCCTGAACCCATCGGTATTGGCTGGCAAATAAAAGCATGTCATCAATTCCTTCATGGTTGCTGCTTGCGCTGCTCGTTCTGAACCTGCTTTTTCTGGTGTGGCTGCTGGTGCGCAAGCCAACCAGAGATGACGAAGGGCTTAGCGCATTACTCTCCAGCATGACGCAGGGCAACGACAAGCTGGAGCGCGAGGTACGGCGCGAGATTGGCGACAACTCGCGCGCCAGTCGGCAAGAACTGGCCACCACGTTTGCAACTTTTCAGCAGACATTGGTACAACAGAGCGCCGAGGCTATCCGTACACAGAACACGCAAATTGATGCGTTTGCGCAGCAACTCACGCTGTTGCAAAAAACGCTGTCAGATACCCTGACGACGCAACTGCAATCGGTCAGCGAGTCAAACGCCAGGCGCATGGTCGAGGTGCGCGAAACCCTTGAAAAGCAACTGGCGCAATTGCAGCAAAGCAATTCTGCCAAGCTGGACGAGATGCGCAAGACGGTCGATGAAAAACTACAAACCACGCTGGAGACACGGCTGGGCGAAAGCTTTAAACAGGTCGCGGACAGGCTGGAGCAGGTGCACAAAGGCCTGGGTGAAATGCAGACCCTGGCGCAGGGCGTGGGTGACCTCAAGCATTTGCTGACCAACGTCAAAACGCGCGGCATCTTTGGTGAGGCGCAACTGTCTGCTTTGCTGGAGCAGGTGTTTACGGTCGATCAATATGCGGCCCAGGTCATCACCTGCCCCGGTGGTAAAAACCCGGTGGACTTTGCCATCAAGCTGCCGGGCAGGTCAGACTCGGGCGAGCCGCTGTGGTTGCCGATTGATGCGAAGTTTCCCAACGAAGATTACGAACGTCTGCTTGATGCCCAGCAGCGCGCCGACGTGCAGGGTGTCGAGGCAGCGGGCAAGGCGCTGGAGATGCGCATCCGGCTTGACGCCAAGTCAATTTCTGAAAAATACATCGCACCACCGCACACCACTGACTTTGCGATACTGTTTTTACCAACCGAAGGGCTGTACGCCGAAGTGTTGCGCCGCCCTGGGTTGATGGAAAACCTCAGTCGTGAACACCGCATCATGCTGGCTGGCCCGACAACGCTGTTGGCCATGTTGAACTCGCTACAGATGGGGTTCAGGACGCTGGCGCTTGAAAAACGTTCGAGTGAGGTATGGCAGGTGCTGGGTGCCGTTAAGACCGAGTTTGGCAAGTTCGGCGACGTGCTGGCGAAAATCAAATCGAATGCTGAAACCATGCTCAACACCGTCAGTAGCGCCGAGCAGCGCAGCCGAGTGATGGGCAAGGCCTTGCGCAATGTGGAGGCCTTGCCGGAGCTGCAATCACAGGCGCTATTGCCCCTAGCAAGCGATATTGATGATGCCGTACCGTGAAGCCGTACCATGATGACCGCTATCAAATAAATAGCTGGTTACGCTCGTTTTTAGGGAACTGCAGG
Organism: Polaromonas sp.; assembly: GCA_038902915.1. GTDB lineage: Bacteria > Pseudomonadota > Gammaproteobacteria > Burkholderiales > Burkholderiaceae_C > Polaromonas. Next base: position 18,852 of record JBCKNC010000019.1, on the reverse strand, counting down.
CCTTTTTTGACTGTAAAATCATGACCCCGGAGCTGCTCAAGCTGATCCTCGCGCAGGTCTGCCTGCAAGCCGCCATGACGGGTACGCGCCTGGCGGCACCGCTGCTGGCGTTGCAGCAGGGTTACAGCCCGGCAGCGGTTGGTGTGCTGCTGGGGCTGTTTGCATTGACCCAGGTGTTTCTGGCCTTGCCAGCGGGGCGTTATGCCGACAGACATGGTTTGCGCAGGCCCTTGGGGTTTGCGGTGCTGGTAGCCGCTACTGGCGCTGCATTGGCGGCTGCATTCCCGGTCTTTTCGGTGCTGTGCGTTTCTGCGCTACTGACCGGTGGCGCTTCCGGCATTGCGGTGATTTCCCTACAGCGCCACGTGGGCCGCGCTGCGGCCAATGCGACGCAGCTCAGGCAGGTGTTTAGCTGGCTCGCCGTCGCGCCTGCTGCTGCCAACTTTGTCGGGCCATTTGCGGCGGGCCTGTTGATTGACCATGCGGGCCAAAGTGCGGGCGACCTGACGGGCTACCGCTTCGCTTTTGTGCTGCTGACGCTGTTGCCGCTTGCCAGCTGGTTGCTGGCCCGCAGTACACATGAATTGCCCTTGCCGCTACCGCCTGCTGACGGGGTCAAGCCGCGCGCCTGGGACTTGCTGGTTGACCCGCTGTTTCGGCGTTTGCTGTTCGTCAACTGGCTGCAATCTGCGTCGTGGGATGCCCATACTTTTGTGCTGCCCATCCTGGGACATCAGCGTGGACTGAGCGCCTCCAGCATCGGCTTCATCCTCGGTGCCTTTGCGCTGGCCGCCGTTGCGGTGCGCCTGCTGCTGCCCCTGATTGCGTCGCGTGCCAGCGAACACGGCGTTATCACTGCGTCCAATGTGGTGACGGCACTGGTATTTGCGGTTTATCCGCTGATGACTTCAGCCCTTGGCATGGGCGCATGTTCGGTGCTGCTGGGACTGGCGCTAGGCGCGGTGCAGCCCATGGTGATGAGCATGTTGCACCAGATCACGTCACATGCGCGGCACGGCGAGGCGCTGGGCTTGCGCTCGATGACGATGAACGCTTCAAGCGTGGTGATGCCGATGCTGTTCGGTGCTGCCGGTGCGGTCATTGGCGTGGCCGGCGTGTTCTGGCTTTTTGGCGCTGTGGTTGCCGCTGGCACGCGCGCTGTGTGGGGCCTGCCCGCGCCGCAGCAAGAAAAAATCTAGATTTTGTAAAACCCCTTGATGGCATCCCATGCCACTTGCGGGTCGTCAACATACTGGAACAGCTTGAGGTCGTCTGGCGAAATCGTACCTTGCTCTATCAGCACGTCAAAGTTGACCAGCCGCTTCCAGTAGTCAGAGCCAAACAAAATGATGGGTACCGGCTTGGCTTTTTTGGTTTGTACCAGCGTGATGACTTCAAACAACTCGTCCAGCGTGCCGAACCCGCCGGGGAAGGCCACCAGTGCCTTGGCGCGCATCATAAAGTGCATTTTGCGCAGCGCGAAGTAGTGGAACTTGAAGTTCAGTGACGGTGACACATACGGATTGGCGGCTTCTTCGTGCGGCAGGGCAATGCTAAGGCCCACGGTGGGCGCACCCATTTCATGCGCGCCCCGATTCGCCGCTTCCATGATGCCGGGGCCACCGCCAGTGCAGATAAAGAGTTGTTCTGCGGCTGGGCAGGCGTTGCTGTGCTGCGCCACTAGGCGGGCGAATAACCTGGCCTGGTCGTAGTAATGGGCATTGCGTACATGGCGCTGCGCCAGCGCCAGTGCGGCCTTGTCGCCAGAGCGTTCAGCCAGTTTGAGGCTGGCGCTGGCCTGCTCGGGCGCAGGGAAGCGCGCACTGCCAAAAACCACCACCGTGCTTTCAATGCCCTGGGCATGCTGGCCAAGATCGGGCTTGAGCATCTCCAGCTGAAAGCGTATGCCGCGGGTTTCACTGCGCAGTAAAAATTCGGGGTCAGCAAAAGCCAGGCGATAGGCTTCTGCGTCCAGCGGTGTGTCATTGCCCGCGTGGGCGTGCAGCTCGGCCCAGGCGTCAGCGAGGCGGCTTGCGGATAAGTCTTCTGTCTGCTCCATAGATCTCCAGAATTAGTTGAGGATGTAAAAAGGCCCCGTTAGGAGCCTTTTAAAAAGATCCGGGCGACTGCCATGCTAAACCCGCTTGCGGTACTCGCCCGTGCGCGTGTCGATTTCAACGATGTCGCCTTGCGCCACAAAAATAGGCACGCCGAGCGCAAAACCGGTGGCGATTTTGGCAGGCTTTAAAACCTTGCCCGATGTGTCGCCCTTGACGGCTGGCTCGGTCCAGGTGATTTCGCGTTGCACGTTGGTGGGCAGTTCAACTGAAATGGCTTTGCCTTCATAAAACACGACTTCAAGCTCCATGCCGTCTTGCAGGTAGCTCAGTGAGTCGCCCATGTTCTCGGCTTCGACTTCGTACTGGTTGTACTCCGCGTCCATACAGATGTACATCGGGTCGGCAAAGTAAGAGTAGGTGCAGTCTTTTTTGTCCAGGATGACCTGGTCAATCTTGTCGTCGGCCTTGAAAACGTTTTCAGTGCCAAAACTGCCGATCAGGCTTTTGAGCTTCATGCGCACGGTGGCGGAATTGCGGCCGCCGCGGCTGTATTCGGTCTTGAGCACCACCATCGGGTCTTTGCCGTGCATGATGACGTTGCCGGCGCGAATTTCTTGAGCGATTTTCATAGCAGTTGATTGGTGCAAAGTGCTTGCGGGTTGAAAAAAAGTAGGCCGTGTAACTGGTTTGCCAAGCGCTAGCGGGGTTTTTGGGGTCAGAGCCCAAATTCGCCGAGCCTTTAGCTCGCCCGTAGGGTGCAGTGCTTGCACTGCAGCGAAATTGGTGTCTGACCCCAATAACCCCGCTGCAAAGCCTTTGATTTTAACGGTTTTTACTGACGAATTCCATCAAGCTGCTGCTCAGGTCGAGATTAGCCATCAGCCTGGCCCGTGCGCCACTCACCGTTTGCTGCCAGACCGTCAGATCGCCGGTCTGCCATGGTCGGGTTGCCGCCACGCCTGCATCGGGCGCGTTCCAGCGGCGATGAAACTCGCGTAGCGATGGCGGTGTACTTCCCGATGCACCCAGCATGTCCAGAAACGTATCCAGCTTGACGCTGTGTACGCCATCGTCTTGCGGATAGATCTGCCAGACGAAAGGCTTGCCAGCCCAGATGGCCCGTACGATGGAGTCTTCACCTCGTACAAAGTTGATGTCACAGGCCCACAGCAGGTGGTCAAAATCGGTTTGACTGAGAAGTGGCAGATATGAAATTGATAGCTGCCCGCGTCCATATTCATTGGGCTGTGGCTGTTTTATGTGGTTAAAAGTGGTATTTTTTAGGTCGTTTTTACCCCACGCAGCCCAAACAGCCCCGGTTGCACGCCCGCTGGCTACCAGCAGGTGTACTGGCTTGCCATTGATGCCTGATTTTGCCCATTGATGCAGGAGCGCGGCGAGTAGTGGCGGCTCGTAGCAAAACAGCGATACCAGCGTGGTTTCAATCGATTCAACCGCTTCAACCCCATGCGCGTGCAGCCAGGTCGTGCGGTCAAACGCTGCTTGCCGCGCTGCCAGATTCGGCTCTCGCAGCAGGCCGCCGGTTTGGGCGCTGAAGCCAGGATAAAAAAACCATTTGGTCCAGCCGGCAGCGGGGCCACATTGTACGAGAGAAGGCAGGCCGTGATTGCGCTCTGCATAAGGCTCGGCTGACAGGTATTCGAGGTTGATCCACACCGGCCTTGCTGCCTGGTGTATAGGCTTTTGGTCTGTAGCGCCCTGAATACGAGCGCAGGTAGCTAGGAGCCTGTCGGACTTTGGGAGCATCGGCTGTAAAAGCGCCGCAGCGGTCCATTTTTCACCGGCTTTTTGTCCCATAGCTGGGCTATGGGCCTGCAAATCCGGCAAAAACTGTCCTCGCTGGGGCTCTTTTTCGCTATCGATGCCCAAAGCCCGACAGGCTCCTAGGAATTCAGGCGCTATCTGACAGCCAAAGGCTTCAATCATCACGTCTGGCGGGGCGGCCTCCACGCTGTGCAGGTCAGCCGGGCGTAGCGCCACGCTCCAGGGCAACACTTGCACGCCGTCGCAGCCAAGCGGGGCCATCCACGCCAATGCACTGCCATCGTCCACCCACAAGCGCACCCGCTGACCGCGCGATGCCAGGTCGGCCGCCAGCCGCCAGCAGATGCCGATGTCACCAAAGTTGTCGATGACCTTGCAAAAAATGTCCCATTGAAAAGTGTTAACGCTACGCTGCATGACAGGATTGTCCACAATACGGGGTGCTTGCAATTTTGATTTCCTGATTGGCGTTAATACATTGGCCCACGAATTCGATCCCCAGTTACTGAGTGAAGTCGCCGCGCTGCCAGCGCTGCCCGGCGTGTATCGCTACTTTGATGCGGAGGGCGGCGTGTTGTACGTGGGCAAGGCACGCAACCTGAAAAAGCGTGTTGCCAACTACTTCCAAAAGAATCATGGTGGCACGCGCATCGGCCATATGGTGACAAAAATCGTGCGCATGGAGACCACGGTGGTACGCTCCGAGGCCGAGGCGCTGCTGCTTGAAAACAACCTCATCAAAACGCTGAACCCGAAGTTCAATATTTTGTTCAGAGATGACAAAAGTTATCCGTATTTAAAACTGGCATCGCATACCTTTGCCCGTGTGGCGTATTACCGTGGTGCAGTCGAAAAAAAGCACCGCTACTTCGGCCCTTACCCCAGTGCCTGGGCGGTAAAAGAAAGCATTTTGCTGCTGCAAAAAGTATTCAAGCTGCGCACCTGTGAAGACACGGTGTTCAACAACCGCACACGGCCCTGTTTGCTGTACCAGATCAAGCTCTGCTCGGCACCTTGCGTGGGCCATATCACTGCCGAAAATTACGCCCAAGATGTTCTGAACGCCGAGAAATTTTTGCAGGGTGAGACGCAGGAAATACTGACTGGGCTTGAGCGGCAGATGCTGCAGCACGCCGACAGGCTGGAGTTTGAACAGGCGGCTGAATTGCGTAACCAGATGTCGGCGCTGTCCAAGGTGCTGCATCAGCAGTCGATGGAAATTGGCGGTCAGAGTGTTGATAAAGACGTGGATATCCTTGCCGTGAAAGTGCAGGGCGGCAAGGCCTGCGTCAACCTGGCCATGGTGCGCGGCGGTCGGCACCTGGGCGACCGGCCTTACTTTCCGACGCACATCGAAAACGCAGTGGATGTGGCTCAACTGGACGCAGAAATTGAAGCTGAAGGGACGCTCGCTCCAAGCGGAAAATCGCTGGAGGCACTGGTGCTTGAAGCCTTTATTGCCCAGCACTACATCGAAGTGCCCGTGCCGCCGATGCTGGTCTGCAGTGAGCCGATTGACAAGGAACTGATTGCGGCACTGGTGGAGCAGACTGGCGTGCGGATTGTCGCCATTCACCAGCCACGCGAGCAGCGCCGCATCTGGCTTGAGATGGCCGAGAAAAACGCCGCCTTGCAACTGGCGCGCCTGCTGGCAGAGCAGGGCTCACAACAGGCCCGCACGCGCGCGCTGGCTGAGGCGCTAGATCTGAAAATGGAAGACCTCGGAGCCCTGCGCATTGAGTGTTTTGACATTTCACACACCGCAGGCGAGGCAACCCAGGCATCGTGTGTGGTGTTCCATGAGCATAAAATGCAAAGCGCCGAGTACCGCCGCTACAACATCGAGGGCATCACTGGCGGTGACGACTACGCCGCCATGCGCCAAGTGTTGACGCGCCGCTACAGCAAGCTGGCAGAGGCAGTGCGATTAAGCAGCATTGACCCTGGCAACAGCGGCAGCATCAAAATGCCCGACCTGGTTCTGGTTGATGGCGGCAAGGGTCAGGTGTCCATGGCGCGCGAGGTGTTTGAAGAGTTGGGGCTGGACCTTGGCCTGATTGCCGGTGTTGAAAAGGGCGAAGGCCGCAAGGTCGGCCTGGAAGAGCTGGTGTTTGCCGATGGCCGCGAAAAAATTTATCTGGGCCGCGACTCGGCAGCGCTGATGCTGATCGCGCAGATACGCGATGAAGCGCACCGCTTTGCCATCACCGGTATGCGCGCCAAACGCGCCAGCGTGCGCACCGGCAGTAGCAAACTGGAAGACATAGCAGGCATAGGCCCCAAGCGCCGCGCCAGCCTGCTGCAACGCTTTGGCGGCATACGCGCCATCGCATCGGCCAGCGCCGAAGACATTGCTACTGTTGACGGAATTTCAAAAGAACTGGCTGATGAGATTTATCGGGCGTTGCATTGAGGGCACTTCTATAAATTCATTTTTCGGGCGAATTGCCGCGTTGCACGGTGCTCGCAATCCTCATGTACCTGAAGTACATTGCGGTTGCTCCGCGACCCTCGCATGAGTCCAAAGGGCGATGCGACACGCGCCTTGCACTTCATCCCGAAAATCTGAATTTCTAGAAGCGCCCTTGATATTGCCCTGATAGCTGGCTCATGCCAAAATGCAGCCAGATGTTTTGGACTATCCCCACCCTTATGACCTGGACTCGCATCATTGCGATTCCGTTGATCGTTGGCGTTTTCTACCTGAATATCGCGCCTACTGAGCGCAACCTGATTGCCACGGTGATGTTTGTGCTGTTTGCGGCTACCGACTGGCTGGATGGCTATTTGGCCCGCAAGCTGAACCAGACTTCGTCGTTCGGTGCCTTTCTTGATCCGGTGGCTGATAAATTCCTGGTCTGCGCATCGCTGCTGGTGCTGGTGGATTTACAGCGCGCCGATGTGTTTGTGGCGCTCATCATCATTGGCCGTGAGATTGCCATTTCAGCTCTGCGTGAGTGGATGGCGCTGATAGGTGCGACCAAAAGCGTGGCGGTACACATGCTGGGCAAGATCAAGACGACGGTGCAGATGATTGCGATTCCTTTTTTGCTGTTTGACGGCACCTTGTTTGGCGTGGTCAACACGCATTTGTGGGGTACCTGGCTGATCTGGATATCGGCCATCCTCACGGTTTGGTCTATGGTTTATTACCTGCAAAAAGCCATTCCTGAAATTCGCGCACGCGCCAAGTAATTCATACCCTGATGCCTCCCCATCAAGTTTGTCTGTGAGTTCTACGCCTTCTGCCAATAGCGCTAATAGCGCCAACGGTGCTTTCGTCAATCTATTTTTGCGGGTCATGCCCGCCGTGTTTGTGCTCATCTGGAGCACTGGCTTTATCGTCGCCAAATTCGGGCTGCCTTATGCGCCGCCCATGACGTTTCTTTGCATTCGATTTTTCTTTTCCATCGCCTGTTTCCTGATCTGGATAGAGCTGGCAAAGGTGAAGTGGCCAAGTGGCCGGCAGCAATGGCTGCATCTTGGCATGACGGGGATGCTGATGCACGCCGGTTACCTGGGTGGTGTCTGGGTTGCCATCAAGGGCGGCATGGGTTCTGGCCTGGCGGCGCTGGTCGTTTGCCTACAGCCAGTCCTGACTGCCTTGTGGGTGTCGTGGATAGCCTCAGGTGACACTAACCCAAACGACGAAAATGGCCCAAGGGTCACATCCAGGCAATGGCTGGGCCTTACGTTGGGCCTGGGCGGTTTGCTGTTGGTGGTGTCGCGTAAATTTGGAATCGGCCATGAAGTCACTGCCCTGACGCTGGGGGCCACGGTGATCGCGCTCCTGAGCATCACGGCGGGCACGCTGTATCAAAAACGCTTTGTCAAGCCGACTGACGTGCGCACTGCCAATGTCATCCAGTTGGCCGCTGCCATGTTGGTGACCCTGCCACTGACTTTTTTTGAAAGCGAAGCGATTACTTGGAACCATCACTTCGTCGGTGCCCTGGCGTGGTCGGTACTGGTTTTGACGCTGGGCGGCAGCTCGTTGATGTATCTGCTGATTCAACGCGGCGCCGTGACCGCAGTGACCAGCCTGCTCTACCTGGTGCCACCTACAACAGCGTTGATGGCCTGGGCGCTGTTTGACGAATCCATCACCTTGAGTACGCTTATCGGCACAGCGCTCACGGCGCTCGGCGTGAGCCTGGTCGTGCGGGCTGCAAAGCCGACGACCATTCAGGCTTGAATTTTTTAAAAGTTGAACTATCCATAAACTTGATGAAGGAAAAAATATGAGCACGGGTAAAAAACGAATCGCAGTGATCGCTGGTGACGGTATTGGCAAGGAAGTCATGCCCGAGGGCATCCGCGTGATGGATGCGGCGGCGCGCAAGTTTGGCATTGAACTGCAGTTTGACCACTTTGACTTTTCAAGCTGGGACTATTACGAAAAGCACGGCAAGATGCTGCCCGACAACTGGAAGGATCAGATCGGGGGCCATGATGCGATTTACTTTGGCGCTGTCGGCTGGCCTGACAAGATTGCCGATCATGTGTCACTGTGGGGTTCGCTGCTGCTGTTTCGCCGCGAGTTTGACCAGTACATCAACCTGCGCCCGGCGCGCCTGATGCCGGGCATCATTGCGCCAGTAGTGCGGCGTGACGGCAGCCCGCGCCTGCCTGGTGAAATTGACTTTTACATTGTGCGTGAAAACACCGAAGGTGAATACTCCAGCATTGGCGGCAAGGCCTTCCCGGGCACGGACCGCGAGTTTGTACTGCAGCAGTCGGTGTTCACGCGCATCGGTGTTGACCGCGTTTTGAAATTTGCATTCGAGCTGGCGCAAACCCGGCCTAAAAAGCATTTGACCAGTGCTACCAAATCCAATGGCATTTCAATATCAATGCCCTACTGGGACGAGCGTGTGGAGGAGATGGCCAAGGGCTACCCGGGCATCAGGCTCGACAAATTTCACATCGACATACTCACCGCGCATTTTGTGCAGCGGCCCGACTTTTTTGATGTGGTGGTGGCCAGCAATCTGTTTGGCGACATTCTCAGCGACCTCGGGCCGGCGTGTACCGGCACCATAGGCATCGCGCCCAGCGCCAACCTGAACCCCGAGCGGAAATTTTCGTCGCTGTTTGAGCCGGTACATGGTTCTGCGCCTGATATTGCAGGCCGGCAGGTGGCCAACCCGATTGGGCAGATCTGGTGTGGCGCGATGATGCTGGAGTTTCTGGGTCATAAAGACGCACATGATGCCGTGTTGTCGGCGATTGAAAAAGTTCTGGCTCCGGGCAGTGGCGCACCACGCACGCCCGATCTCGGCGGTAACGCTTCGACGGCTGACGTGGGCAAAGCAATTGCTGCTGCGCTGGGTTAGCTGTCGCGCCAGGCCTTTGAGTTATTGGGGTCAGACACCAATTTCGCTGCGGTGCATCGCACCGCGCCCTCCGGGCGAGCCGTAGGCTCGGCGAATTTGGGCTCTGACCCCAAAAACTCTTCAAGGTGTGCAGGCGGCCCAGCAGGTATGGTGTGAAAAAAGACTAGAATCCGCCTCCGCACGTGGTAAAAATTTGCTGCTGTATTGACACCCCGCAAGTCAATGGCTTTAATGGTGAGCAGCAGGTGACCTGCACATGCTGACTCCCGCTGATATCGTTTATCGATGTCTCGGGAGATATTTTTTAGACACAACCAGATTAACCAACATCAACGAGGGGCCCTTGTGAACAAGACTGAACTGATCGAGCACATTGCCAAAAAAGCTGACATTTCCAAAGCCGCGGCAATGCGTTCGCTGGAAGCCACCATTGACGCTGTTAAAACAACTCTGAAAAAAGGAGGCTCTGTGTCTCTGGTGGGTTTTGGTACTTTTGCCGTTGGCGAACGCGCGGCCCGTACCGGCCGTAACCCGCGTACTGGCGATGCGATTAAAATCAAGGCCGCCAAGGTTCCAAAGTTCCGTCCGGGCAAAGCACTTAAAGACGCTTTGAACTGATGGGTTGATATGGTTTAAAAAGTTTGTGGGGTGCTTAGCTCAGTTGGTAGAGCAGCGCCTTTACACGGCGTAGGTCGGCGGTTCGAGCCCGTCAGCACCCACCACAGGCTTTTGAAAATCCAGAACAAAGGCGAACTTGATCAGTTCGCCTTTTTTAAGGTTTTTGGGGTCAGAGCCCAAATTCGCCGAGCCTGTGGCTCGCCCTCCGGGTGCGGTGCTTCGCACCGCTGCGAAATTGGTGTCTGACCCCAATAACCTTCAGGAAATTCGAGATGTTTGATTTCATTCGCCAGCACAGCAAGATCGTCATGGGCTTTCTGTTTCTACTGATCGTGCCGTCCTTTATTCTTTTTGGACTCGATGGCTACACCCGCGACCAAGGCAATGTTGTCGTCGTTGCCAAGGTTGACGGTCAAGAAATTACGCAGACCGACTGGGACAAGGCACACCTGCGTGAAGTTGAAAGGCTGCGCGCCAGTATGCCGTCGCTTGATGCGAAGCTGCTCGACTCGCCCGAAGCCAAATACGCCACGCTTGAAAAGCTGGTGCGTGACCGCGTGCTCACGGCGGCGGCAAACAAATCAAAACTCAGCACCAGCGACCAGCGACTGGCGCGCGATTTGCAGGACAACCCCGACATTGCCGCCCTGCGCCGGGCCGATGGTACGCTTGACATGGAGCGCTACCGCCAGATGCTGGGCACCCAGGGCTTGAGCCCCGAGATGTTTGAAGCCAACGTGCGCGCCGAACTGTCCAGCAGGCAAGTGCTGGTAGGCATTGCCGGGAGCGGATTTTCTGCCAACACGGCTGCCGATATAGCGCTGAACGCCTATTTTGAAAAGCGTGAAATTCAGGTAGCAGGCTTTATCACCACCGAATACGCAGCCAAGCTCAACCCTAGCGATGCAGAGCTTGAGCAGTTTTACAAGGCCAATGGAAGTCTGTTTCAGGCACCCGAGCAGGCCAATATTGAATATGTGCTGCTCGATGTCGAGACGATTAAAAAAGGCATTACGGTTAATGAAGCCGAACTCAAGGAATACTTCGACCAGAACGTGGCTCGCCTGAGTGGTACCGAAGAGCGCCGTGCCAGTCACATTTTGATTGCATCACCCAAAAGTGCCCCCGAGGCAGAGCGCCAAAAGGCCAAAGTCAAAGCCGCCGAGCTGCTGGCGCTGGTTAAAAAATCCCCCGACTCGTTTGCAGACGTGGCGAAGAAAAATTCGCAAGACCCCGGCTCTGCCCCTAGCGGCGGTGACCTCGACTTTTTTGCACGCAGTGCCATGGTCAAGTCATTTTCTGATGCTGCCTTCGCCATGCAAAAGGGCGATATCAGCGATGTGGTCGAGTCCGAGTTTGGCTACCACATCATCAAGCTCACAGATATCAAGACGCCCAAGCAGCGCAGCTTTGAAGAGATGAAGCCAGAGCTGACAGCCGATGTCAAAAAGCAGCAGGCACAAAAGAAATTTGCTGAAATCGCCGAGGCGTTTACCAACGGCGTGTACGAGCAGGCTGACAGCCTCAAACCAGTGTCAGAGCGGCTGAAGCTTGAAATCAAAACTGCAAGCGGCATCACCCGCACACCGCAGCCGGGTGTAAATGGAGTGGTGGGCGCATTGGCAACCCCGAAGTTTTTGAGCGCGATTTTTTCGCCTGATGCGATTGATAAAAAGCGCAACACTGAAGCCGTAGAAGTGGCATCTAACCAGCTCATTTCTGGCCGCATCACCCAGTACACGCCGGCCCGTACAAGGCCGCTGCTGGAGGTGAAAGAGCTGGTGCGCCAGCGCTGGCTTGCCATGCGTGGTGCCGAAGAAGCCCGCAAGGACGGCATCGCAAAACTCGCCGCATGGAAAGCAGCGCCTGCTTCAGCCACCTTGCAACACACGCTGGTGGTGTCGCGTGATCAGATGCAAAAATTGCCGCCAAAAGTGGTCGAAGCAGCGCTGCGTACCGATGCTACTGCTTTGCCCGTGTTTGCTGGCGTAGACCTCGGCACACAGGGTTACGCCATCGTCAAGGTTGTCAAAGTCTTGCCACGCGACACGGCACTGGAAGCCACCGCAAAGCAAGGGCGCCTACAGTACGCACAGTGGTGGACATCAGCCGAGAGCTTGGCGTTTTACAACGTCCTGAAGGAACGCTTCAAGACAGAAATGAAAGTCGCCAAGCCGGTACGGGCTGCGGCTGGTCAGCAAGCCAACCCCGACAACACCGTAACGCGCTAGTGTGGTGTTGCATGCTTGATGGCACAAATAAAAATGATGGATTTTTGGTCAGGGTGAGGCGCAAACCACAGCGATACCCCAGGTATCGCGCGGATTTGCAACGACTCCCTGGCCGAAAAGACGCATTTTTATGTGCCAGATAGCGTGCAACACCACACTAGGGTCCCTAGCACTCAGGCGCAACGGGCCTGAGCGTTAAGCGAAGTAGCCGTTATAATTTGTCTCTACGGTGGCTGTAGCTCAGTTGGTAGAGTCCAGGATTGTGATTCCTGTTGTCGTGGGTTCGAGCCCCATCAGCCACCCCATCCGCAACCCTTGCAAACACTAGCCCCGAAGCTATCTAATCAGTAGCACGGGGCTTTTTACTTGGTGTCGCTTTTTCTCCACGTAGCCACTGCGTAGCCACCGGTACATGGTTTTGTACCACTCAGGTGAGAAATAACCCAGCGCCAGTTGAGATCAATGAACCTTCGGTCGCTCGTCCTCTGCAATGAGCTACTTGAGCAACCGAACTGCTTGTTCGACCGTTTCTAGTAAAGCACTTTCATTCATGGCGTTTATGTCCGGGAGCTCTCGCTCGGGCAGCTCGGCAGCTCGTCATTATTCTGCGATGTGGGGTCTAACAGGCCCGGTGGGTAGTCGCCGTGATAGGTTCCGGCGGCAATGAAGTGAAGGCTGTACCCAATCCACATCAGCATGACCAGCAACCAGATTTTCCAGACCAGGTTGAAGGCAGACAACAGGCCATTCATTCGTTCAAGCAGCTTCATATCGCCTCCCGGTACAGCCCGTGACAGTGGGCCTAATGCGGGACAGTGTAGGCGATTGGCACTGACACGACGGTGTGTAAGAATCGGCGCGTCAGCGCCGCTTTCCCCCGGTTTCCGCGCGTGCGTCAGGGAGTTGCCCCTCTGGGGGGGAAACGGACCGGACTACACGCGCCAGGCCCAAAGCCGCGCAGCGGCAAGGCCTTGGGGCGGGCTAAAGGGGGGGGCAGGCACAAGATAGATGGCCGCCAGGCCACTGACTAAAGCGAAGCGCGAAGCGCCTGACCAATGCCACGATGCTGGCAAATCACAGGGGCGCGCATCCGGCGGTGCCAGGGCATGTACCCATGCACGGGGAGGCGCCGACTGATGCGCGCCACTCGCCACGGCCATTTTGCATAACGCTTTTTATGAAAACCCGAAGGGCGCGAAGCGGTGCCAGCCACAAAATGTAGCTTTAGCGGAATGACTGGCTGGCACTTTTCATAATAGGGCGTTACGTTAACCCGCAGGGCCGCGTAGCGGGTGGCCGCAGCGGGAGTTTAATCACAGGTCGTCCAAATTAGCGGTGTTTTTTCAGCACGATGCGCCAGCGAGGCGTGCCCAATATCTGCGCCACAGCGCACAAACTGACAGTTGCAAAGCACATGCTGAGTTTTCTTCGCTGGCGTGTGGTCCTGGGGTACCCCGCCGGTTCCATTGGCCAGCGTGGTTTCCAAAGCGGTGATGCCGGGTGCGCTGGCAATGGTGGTACTCCATCCGTTGGCGGGCGCGCTCGGTTTGACCGCGCCCCCCTGCCGGGCGCGCAGCGGGCCAGTGCCCACCGTGTTTCCCGTCAATGGCCGTACCCGGCCTTTGACGCTGGCCAACCGAGCGGGCCTTCGATCTGGCGCAAAGCGGCGATGTCGGGTGGGCCGGCTGCCGCCAGATCAGCGCGGAAGCGCCCGGCGGTAGTTGGCACGCCCGGCATGGCCGTGCTGTTCAAACAAGCGCGCGACAGCTTTGTGTCTCCCGGCAATGGCTGTACCCAGCCGTTGCCGCTAGCCAAACGCACGGGCTTTCAACCTGGCGCATCACCGCGCTGCCGAACGAAGCGTTACGGTCTCGAGGTGGTGTCTGGCGATGGCTGTACTCAGTCGTCGCCACTGACTAGCGCTACAACGCTGGCCAGCCTGGGGGCATGGGCTGGGCTCGTGGGCGTGTGTGCATGGGGTGCTGTGCTTGGCAGCGTCGGTGCATCCTTGGTCGCCTGGCGCGCGTGGTTGATTAGATTATTTTTATTTGATCGTGTCGCTCCGCTAACAGTCGAACTTTCGCACGTGGGCTGGCAGTTTCGAAGTCTTTCCAATCGGGCACGATCCGATCACCAATCGCATTGCTGAGTGCTTCAATGGCCAGAGCTGAAAAGGTAAGCGCGACAAACGTACTATCGAACCAACCCGGCTCCTTCTGTTCTGCTTTCGCGAGCTCAAACCTCGCCATACGTAGCAGAGTGTGATGAGCGGAATAGTGGCGCTCTTGAACGCGCCTAAAGTCGCGAGCACCGGATGTCATGGGGCCTAACAATCAGCGTTTATCTGCCGCGCCACAAAGCCAGCACAAAGCAAAGACGTCAATCGCGGCAGATAAACCATGTTGGACTGAACCGCCTGTGGGGCGGTCGTGTTGCGGCAGTTGCACTCTAAGGGGATTTGATTCAACCGCCTACCTCTGCGACAGATTATGACCCCGCGCAGCGCCATCGCGCCCGGCGCAAACCACAGTCCGCGCTAGCGCTAGCGCTGACGGACCTGGCTCCAACCGGATCGTGGCTTCGCACGAGCTAAGTTTCGTTGGGCGTCAGTCGGTCTAGCGAACCAATAGCTGCCACGCGACGACCGCTTGCGCGAAGAAGCCGACAGCGAAGGCGAGCGTTCGAACCCATGGCACACCAAAGGTGTAGGAGAGTGCGTGAACGACACGGGCCCAAAAGTAGACCACGGCGGCCGTGGCGATAGCGGCGCTGGTGATGCCCATGGCATGGACTAGCAGGATCAAGGCCGCGAAGACGACCAGGTTCTCCACCGCGTTGACGTGGGCCTTCATGAGGCGTTGGGCCCAAGGTGACTGCGGCTTCGGATTCTCTGGGTACCCCACTGTGTCTCCGAGGCCGCGCACGGCGATTCGATCGAGTATGTACGGCACCCACAAGAGGCCAGTAAATGCCGTGACCAATGCCAGGTAAAGCAGCTCTGTCTTCATGTTTCTCTCCTTTGGTTGATGATCGTCGACACTCCGCGAGCAAGATGCGATTCTAACGACCAACGTGATGTAGATCGTCGGATAAAATCGGCGGCCCACACCCCAAAGGACGCCAACTCGCAAGCCGCAGTATCGTTCATGCGGAGTCGCATCTGGCGTGGTTCAAAATTAGTTGACACGGACAATGTGAATTTTGGATGGTTTGTCTATGACTCAACCGATGGCCCCAAAAAAAGTATCAACCGATTTTGAATCACGCCGCGAAAAGCCAGTATGCTTGCTTTGCGATCAATCAACAAAACACACCATCGGCTCCAATGGAGAGCTTTCTTGACATTGAAAAATTACATGAACGCGCACTTCTTTCCGCGGCAATCACTGAAGATAAGAGTGACCTTCTTCACGCTGGCGATATTTGTGGCCGGAATTTGGTTGCTGGCGTTCTACGCCAGCCAGATGCTGCGCCAAGATATGCAACGCCTGTTGGGCGAACAGGAATTCTCGACGGCTTCTTTCATCGACGCGGACGTTAACGAAGAGCTGGATGACCGATTGAGAGCGCTGGAGGAAGTAGCCACAAGTGTTAGCCCGGCCATGATGGAGAACACGGCGCTCTTGCAAACACACCTGGAGCGGCGCACTATTTTTCAGAGTCTATTCAATGTCGGCACTTTCGTCACCCGGCCTGACGGCATGGCGACTGCCTCCACTCCGCTTTCGACGAAACGGTTCGGCATCAATTACATGGACAGAGATTACATCGCCGCCGCACTCAATGATGGGAAAGCGACGATCGGTCGACCGGTCATGGGCGGAGCGGTCAGCTTCCGAATAGACCGCCACCGTCGCCAGGCCGAGTTCCTTGCAGGTGCGCATCACGCGGATGGCGATCTCCCCGCGGTTGGCGATCAGGACTTTCTTGATGCGTGCCATGGCAGCCGTGTCTATTCGAACACGGCGCGCGTGGAAGCGGGTTAGTGAAGCCCCCCATGACGGATAGAGCTTTCGACATCGTCCTCTTCGGCGCGACGGGCTTCACCGGGCGCCTGGTGGCTGAGTACCTCGCGAACCACGCGCCAGCGGACGTGAAGATCGCGCTCGCGGGACGGAATACCCAGAAGCTCGAAGGCATTCGCGCGGGCCTGCCGGAGCGGGCGAAGAGCTGGCCGCTGCTGGTCGCGGACTCGGGTGACGCGGCTTCTTTGGCGACGCTCGCTGCGCAGACGCGGGTGGTGTGCACCACGGTGGGGCCTTACGCGAAGTACGGGCTACCCTTGGTGGAGGCCTGTGCGAACGCGGGCACGCACTATTGTGATCTCGCCGGCGAACCCAACTTCATGCGGGACGCGATTGATCGGCATCACGCCGCGGCGAAGGAGAGCGGTGCGCGCATCGTTCACGCCTGCGGCTTCGATTCGATTCCGTCGGACTTGGGTGTGCTGATGCTGCACGAGGCCCTGGGCCCACTCACGCGCGCGACGTACGTAGTGGAGATCTTCAAGGGTGGGGCCAGCGGTGGCACCGTCGCCTCCGCCCTCAATGGGCTCGACGAGGCGAAGACGAATCGAACGAAACGGAAGGTGATGGTGGATCCGTACGCGCTCTCTCCGGATCGCGCGAAGGAGCCGGACCTGGGCGACGAGCGCGATCTCGCTTCCTTCCGCTTCGACGACTTCGTGGGGCAATGGATCGCGCCGTTCATCATGGCGTCGGTGAACACGCGCGTGGTGCGGCGGTCGAACGCGCTGCTGGGCTACGCCTTCGGGAAATGCTTCAAGTACGCCGAGGTCACGGGAATGAAGAAGGGGGTGGGCGCGATGATCAAGGCGGCCGCCTTCACCGCTGGGCTCGGGGCGTTCATGGCCGGGGTGATGTTCGGTCCCACTCGCAAGCTCATCGAGTCCCGGTTGCCCAAGCCGGGTGAAGGCCCCAGTGAGAAGACGCGCAAGTCGGGCTTTCTGCGAGTGCGGTTGTTCGGCGAGTCGGAGAGCTTCGTGCGGAAGTCGGTGCTAATCGAAGGGAAGGGCGATCCCGGCTATCAGCTGACGCCACTACTGCTCGGAGAGTCAGCGCTGTGCCTGGCACGCGATGAAGAGAAGCTGCCCAGGGTTGCGGGCGTGCTCACTCCGGCGACTGCGATGGGTCGTACGCTGACCGAACGCCTCGTCGCCGCGGGGATGGTTTTCAAGGTCGAGTGAAAGCGCAGGCCTTGAAGGCGATGGGTTTTCGACTCGCCGCAGCCTCGGGGATGAATGGTGCTCGGCTATTTCACGGCGTGGTTCAAAAAGGTTTTTGGTTGACACGGACAATGTGAATTTTGGATGCCTATGACCGATAGCCACCCGGAAAAGTGCGATTTTGAAGCACGCTCAGCAACCCCCAATTTGCAGCATCCCGCGCTAGCGTTAGCGCTGATGGGCTCCAACCGGATCGTGGCAGGCACGAGCTGACCTTGTTCGTTATGTGCGACGCTCCATTTGCCTTATAGAGGGAAGACCCTGCATTATGTTGCCGCGCACAGGACGAGAAAAGAACGTTTTCATCAATAAGCCGACTGAAAAGCGTTCACCATGATTCCACGGCAAAAGCGATACACAGCGCGCCATCGCACAGTAGCCAAATATCAGTTGTGCCCACGTTCCCACAGTAGGCACCCAATAAACTATCTGCATCGGTTCTGGGAGCGCAACAAGAAGAAGTATTAAATACCAAAAACGGACCTGGACTGGAAAAGCAGTAATGCTGTGCTCACGTATCGTGAAGTGTATTAACTGAAATACAGTGAGACCTACGGCCAAGAAGAAACCAATCTGGTATCCCGCAACACCAGCGGTAAGCAGGCACGCGGTCACAAACCAGTACCACCAGCTGAGTTCTTTATAGTTAATCATAAACATAAGGCATCTCCTTTAGTTTCCATCACACATAGCGTTGCACTCAGCGGCGCGCTTCTATGCGTCCGCTGCAGCGGCGAGTTAGCCGCGAATCTTCCAGAAAATTCATCGTGGCTTGCGGCACACGAGCTGTATTGGATGGGTGCGGCCTTCTTCTATGTTTCGCGCGGCATTGCGTGTCTTTTGCAATGCAGTCTCTCCCATGAGTATGTGTGTGCCGAGCGGAGATAAAGCGCCTTTTTCGGCTTTTTCGATCGCCATCTTGTACCCGGCGACATATTTCGCTCCAGTATCCTCGACCAGGATATCTTTGAATCCCGTCTTTTCCAGGACTGCCAGAGTCTCGGCTGGCTTGATCAGGTAGGCGCCAGTCCCATCCGCCGACCAGGGCACCGGATGGTGCGGATTGCCGTTCGGGCCTAAACCGTGTTCGGTCAGCGCAAGGAAGGCGCCAGGCTTCAGCACCCGATAGGCTTCCGCGAAAAATGCCGGGCGATCGGCTACGTTCATAGTGACGTGTTGCGTGTAGGCGCCATCGAAGTGGGAGTCTGGATACGGCAGGTGCTGACCGTCGCCATGCTCGATTTGCACCTGCAGATCCATTCGGAGAAGCGCCGTCAGCTTGTTGGCCGCATCTACGAAGGGTTGTGTTATATCGAGACCGCTCACGTTGCATTGGAAGCGCTTTGCAATGTAACGAGCAGGACCGCCCAACCCGCAACCGATGTCGAGAATATGCTGACCGGCCTTTATCGGAAGTCGATCCGCAAGCTCGACCGTCGCCGGAAAGCCTCGCGCGTGGAAATGATCGACCGGCGCCAAGTCCTCGACCGTCAAGCCCTCCAGGGGTTTCGACATTTTCTCCAACGCCGACACGATCAAGCCGTAGACATCACCTTTGCCCCAATGGTCCGCAATTG
>JBCKNC010000018.1:0-28974 GCA_038902915.1 Polaromonas sp. | reverse complement strand
TAATATAAGTGCATGCCAATCCAGTCTTTCAGTTGCCCTGATACGCAGGCGCTATTTACCACCGGGAAGTCTGCAAAATTTTCCAGCATCAAGAAGGTGGCCGAACGCAAGCTGACTCAACTGGATGCGGCACCTTCGATTTCATTCATGGGATCGCCGCCCGGTAATGATCTGAAAGAGTACGGAGGTGCCTGGCATGTACGGATCAATAGTCAGTGGAGATTGACATTCAAATGGGGTGTGAATGGCCCATTTGATGTGTTGATAGAAGACCCTCACTGAGGGTAAACAGTTTTTTGGAAGGAGTCATCATGTTCAAGAATGGAATGCGAGCAGTTCACCCCGGCGAAGTTCTCCAAGAGGATTACATCAAGCCCTTGGGTCTCAGTGTTAAT
Source organism: Polaromonas sp. (assembly GCA_038902915.1). Taxonomy (GTDB): domain Bacteria; phylum Pseudomonadota; class Gammaproteobacteria; order Burkholderiales; family Burkholderiaceae_C; genus Polaromonas. The sequence goes on along the minus strand of JBCKNC010000018.1, from coordinate 28,579 downwards.
GCGCTCGCGAAAGCGCTTGGCGTTCCTACGTCACGCATCAACGACATTGTTAATGAGCAACGCGGAGTTTCTGCGGATACGGCACTGCGTCTGGAGCGTTACTTCGGTGCAGAGGCTCAGGGCTGGCTGAATATGCAAACGGCCTATGACCTCAAGATGGCTCAGAAGGCGGGATCAAAAGCTATTGCAAAAGCCATCGTACCCATGGCGCTTGCTGCTTGATCAGTTATTTTCATGAGCGCGGTGACAAGACCGGGATGACTTTTCTGCCATGGCGGCGATAGATGTGAAATCACTGCCCTTTTCAACCCCTCATCCAGCGACAGCGACGGCGTCCAGCCCAGCAAGCGCCGAGTTTTTTCAATATCCACCTGAGCTTCGTAAGCTTCCCGATCCAATCCAGGAAGATAAAGATTCTCCCCGCATTGGGATGCGTTCGTAATGTTTCTGTCTTGGTGACCGTACTCACCTCTTTCGAAACCTGGCCAAGAATAAATTGACTTAATTAGGCAGCCAAAAGTTTACGCTCGTGAAGCACAGCCCGCCCCGACGCTTGTCGTAAATCAGCGGCCTCAACAGTAGCCACGCCGATGGTGTTTCCATCCAAGCTCTGAAACTCCACTTCGTAGGCAGCACCGTTTTTATAGGTGTGCACCACGACGCCAACATCACCCGGCACCAGACCCAGACTTGGCAGGGGGCGCTTAAGCACTACTTGTGTATGTTCATCAAACATTTTCAACTCCTTATCGGGTAGGCAGTAACAAACCGGACTCCATCTTGCCCTTCGTCCTGTATCCAAACAACTAGCACGAGGGGTAGCGGGTCTCGACCACCAGGGGTGCCCAAACCTCCCTGAATAATCCCAGCGTGGGGAAAAATCGCTTTAAAAATGCACGCGGCCAAATCATTCTGGCCAACCAGAGCAAGCCGCCCTGATGTCGCTGCCCCGCAGCCGATTCAAGCAGATCGCCATGGGTAAGAACAGAAGATTCTCCCCGCAGGAAGCCTCGTTCCAAAAGTCGTGCACCTGTTGTTTATCCTGGCTTTTCTCACATTGTTTGGTTTGTAGCCGCCGCCAGTTTCAGCCATTGACTGACCTTGATAACACTCACAAATACTGCACCGGCACCGCCGTGACTTGCTGCGACAAGGGAATGTCGCGCTCGACAAAGCACACCACAGCACCATGGCCCACGGTTTTGCCCAGTTTTTCGAGCACTGAGAACTGGCGTGTTGCCGTGCGTGAGGGCGATGCGGTCTTCTTGAACTCCACCGGGTACACGGTGTCACCCGCCTCAATGACCATATCCACCTCGCGCTGATCGGTATCGCGGTAAAAATAAAGCGGTGCTTCTTGACCGTTGTGCCAGTAGCTCTTGAGAATTTCGGCCACCACCCAAGTTTCCAGCATGGCACCCGACATGCTGCCCGCCTCCAGAGACTCTGGCGTGGGCCACTTGGTCAGGTAGGCGGCCAAGCCGGTGTCGAGAAAATACAGCTTGGGCGTTTTAACCATCCGCTTGGTCAGGTTGCGGTGGTAGGGCTGCAGCAAATACACCAGCCCTGAGGCCTCCAGCACCGACAACCACGACTTGGCGGTTTTGTTGTCAATATCCACATCCCGGGCCAGGCTCGCGTAGTTGAGCAACTGCCCGGTTCTGGCTGCTACCACACCCAAAAAACGGTTGAAGGTGAGGGGATCGGACACTTTAAGAATATCTTGCACATCGCGCTGAATATAAGTCTGTATGTACGAGCGGTAAAACACATCGCGCAGCTTGGGGCCTTGCTCAATCAGCCGTGGAAAAGACCCCAGCCAGATGCGCTCAAACGCACCCATCAGCCCACTTGGCCGGGTGGTCTGGCGGGCCTGTGCTATCCATTCGGGCGTGGGCACAAATGGCCTCGCGCTAAGGGCACGCCCATCAAGCTCAGCCTGTGACAGCCCCAGCAAATCCACAATCGCGACGCGGCCGGCCAGACTCTCGGTGATACCGCGCATCAAATGAAATTTTTGCGAACCCGTGAGCCAAAACAAGCCATTGCGCTGGTCCCGATCGACCACCATTTTGATAGCGCTGAGCAACTGCGGAGCGTACTGAATCTCATCAATGATCAGGGGTGGCTGCCAGGTTTGCAAAAACAGCGCGGGGTCGGTTTGTGCCAAATGGCGTGCATCCAGGTCGTCCAGCGTCACATAGGCACGCGTGCCCTGCGCGCACATCTCCAGCAGCGTGGTTTTACCCACTTGGCGCGGCCCGGTGAGCATCAGCACCGGAAAACTCTCACTGATGCTGAGAATGGTTTGGCTGAGTGTGCGGAGGTACATATTACGTTTATATTGGATAATAACTCCAATATAAACGATTTCTAATGCTTGTCTATAGCCGGTGCGGGTTTATTTTTACCTTACCTTAAGGGGTCAGGTCTAATATTACAACATTTCACCCCCATTTCCCTCAAACCTCCGTACCGCTCGGATTACCGTCATATAGTGCACCCCAAAGTGCTGCCCGATCTGGGTACCTTAAGGGGTCATTAAGGGGTCAGGTACCTTAGGTACCTTACCTTATTACCTCAACCTTAAGGGGTCAGGTCTAACATTACAACATTTTACCCCCATTTCCCTCATCTGGCAGAAAGCATGAACCACCCAGTTAAACCGCGCACAAACGATGCCCAATACCTCTAGCCAATCTCTGCGGTCATCGTTGCTCAAGAAAATGTCTTCCCGACGATCACCGCGCGAGGTGAGGTGATAAAGAGCACCCGAAAACTCCAGTCTGAGAGGTCTAGCCATTGGCGCAGTTTATCAGAAACTGTTGGAATGTTAGACCTGACCCCTTAGTTCCTATTTTCTGGAGCAGACGGCTGAAGTTGCTGCGCGTCTGGATGCGCCGGGTTGACTACTGCGATGGAGTCCAGCCTGGCTACGACCGAAGGAACAATCAGAATTGCGCTTCTAGCCTCTGCGAGCCACCGATCTCCAAAATCACGCGCAACCACGCTATCTGGAGCATCCCAACCGCGCGGCGATGAATTGGCATCCATCGTCTCAATGCGGATATTGGGCGGAACATCAACACAAACATACCTTTGATGCTTTGGAATACGCCCTATGCTCGCATGGGCCAGTGTTTCCAACATGGCGCACGAGTAGCTTGGCGATGCGTAAATGACTTGCCGACCGACGCTATTCCAGCGACCACCAACGAAGGCAGCGCCTGTTCCATCCCAGATAGGGTGTCGCCCGTCGCCAATTCGGAACAACTGCATTACGCAGCTACGCCAAAATGCAGCTTCCACAACAACTCTTCCACTCTGCGTGCACCTATCTCCGTCATGGATACTTCCAAAGGTGTCTTTCCGGCCAGCATTGAATGTGGAGAATTTAGGAAAGCTCTGGCATCGCTATCTGAATCCCAAACATATTGAGTGGTAGCAAAGATTCTGGCCAAACGTTCCGTTCGCTCAGATTCCTCTGCCGTCAATCGTTCGCGTCGGCGCTTGTAGGTTGCTTCGGGAACAATTTGGTGAAGCAATTTTTTTCGATCTTCCGTACCGATAAAAACATGATTCACGCTTGACGGGAGGGCGCTCTTTGGCAGTCCACTAGACACAAAATCATCCAGCTCTGCAAACGAATGCGGAGCTGGACTCAGAGTCATAACCGCAGCAATATTTTCAGGAGTGACAAGAACCATGGCAGCACCTCATTGGCATCAAATGATCTAAATAATACACTCACATGATACCCAAGTCAATGCTTGCCATTCGGCTTTTTGTCATCAAAGCCTTATCAACAACCTTAAGGGGTCAGGTCTAACATTACAACATTTCACCCCCATTTCCCTCAAACCTCCGTACCGCTCGGCTTACCGTCATATAGTGCACCCCAAAGTGCTGCCCGATCTGCGCCATTGTGTAAGCGCCAGACAGGTAAGCCCGAGCCATTGCCTCATCCCGATCCGGGTGGCGCATCCGGCACTCATCCAGCGACAAGGCGACCGATCTTCGATGCGCCTTTGACATCTCCCGCAAAGCCTCAGGATTTTTTGTCTGCCAGTGGCGTTCGACGAAGGCATCATCACCCAGCAACAACTGATGACGTGTCTCCTGCATGGTGCTGGGCAAGCCCCGGCCCGCCATTACGAATTGGCGATATCCCTGGAGCGCCTTGCTCCGGTCCGGCCCGAACTGACCGAGCAGCCAATCCGTATCCAGCCACGCAGGGGATGCCTGCTGCCCTGTGATGCAGGGGTAACTACTCCAGCGCCACTCCTCCAGCGATTTCACCATGTTGGCGCGCAGCGGGTTCAACACTACATAGCGCGCCAACTCCAGCAAATAGGTTTCCTTTTGGATCAGGATCGCCTTGTAACGCCCCTGAAAAAGATGCCCTACCAAGCCATGACGCCGGTTGAAACGCTGGGTATAGACCCCGTTCAATTGCCGCATGCCTCGGGACAGATTACCGTCCACCGTCTCCAGCAGCAGGTGATAGTGGTTGGTCATCTGGCAGAAAGCATGAACCACCCAGTTAAACCGCGCACAAACGATGCCCAATACCTCTAGCCAATCTCTGCGGTCATCGTCGCTCAAGAAAATGTCTTCCCGACGATCACCGCGCGAGGTGAGGTGATAAAGAGCACCCGAAAACTCCAGTCTGAGAGGTCTAGCCATTGGCGCAGTTTATCAGAAACTGTTGGAATGTTAGACCTGACCCCTTAGTTGCTATTAGTTGCTACTTGACCCCTTAGTTGCCCCGCAGCCTCAAAGCGACCAATGCGTTCCAGAGCCTCGCGCATGGAGTTGCGCGCCACCGTCATATCAAAGTCGGTTTGCAGGCCCATCCAGAACTCTGCACTGGTGCCAAAGAACTTGCTCAGGCGCAAAGCGGTGTCAACCGTGACAGCGCGGCGCGCGCGCACGATGTCGTGAATGCGCGGCGCGGGCACCTGCAGGCGAATCGCCAGCGCGTTGGCGGTAAGCCCAAAGGGTATCAAAAACTCTTCACGCAGCACTTCGCCAGGGTGAACCGGGCGCAGGCGCTGACCTGTGGCTACGTCGCTGAAATCCAGCGTGTCGATGGTGTTTCGGTCAATGGTCATGGTGTCTCTCCTTCAGTGGTAATCGGCAATCTGCACGTCGGCGGCGTGACCATCCGTGAATCGGAAACACACACGCCACTGGTCATTGATGCGAATGCTGTACTGCCCTTTGCGGTTGCCCTTGAGGGCTTCGAGCTGGTTGCCTCGCGGAACGCGCAAGTCCATCACGCTGGTGGCTACATCAATCATCTTGAGCTTGCGCAGGGCCACCTGTTGCATTTCAACAGGCAAGCTGCGCACCACGTTGCCCGCAAACAGCGCGGCGGTGGGCTTGTCTTTGAATGTGCGGATCATGGGCTTGATTGTATAATGCAATACGTTACACGTCAAACGTTATTTCAAGCTATTGCAACCCGCAATGCTTTCGGCTACCCCCCCCCCCAAGCCCAACCCCAACCCTCAGCCCCAGTCATCGCGCCGGGGCCAGCCTCAAGAACCGGCGCTGGATGCGAGATAGTCACCATACTTCGCACCCGGATCGGATCGCCACGGCCTGCGGCCTCGCGATGACTGGAAATTAATTGGAATCTGACCCCAATTAGCCTGACCCCAATTAGCCCTCAGAAACATTTGGGTTTTGTCTTTGTATCAACCTTTGGAAGCCTTCTGGAGGTGTGGACAATATCAACCACCTCCCAAACTGCGCTGTCAAGCTGGCGGATGAAAGCCACATAAGGGAGTTTTGAGATCACCAGCTTGCGGCTTCCGGGGAATAGATCGCTGGCAGGAATGCTCATGGCGAAGCCCTCTATTTTTTCAACTTGCTGCCATATCCGGTTTTGAATCGAGTCGGCGACCTGTCGGCCTGCTTCAAGTTCGTACCAGATGATGATTTCTTCCAGACTCTGCAGCGCAAAGTCAGACCATTGGATCGCCATGGGCCTGGCCTACGCAGGCAAATTCATTTTGCTGCGCCGGGCTTCAAGACGCGCATGAAGAACGGCTTTTGCCGTTTCGTTTGAGTAGCTCTTCATTTCTCCGCTGTCCAAGGCATTGATGGTTTTTTGCAGACGCGCGCGCAGCCATTCGGTGTAACCCGCCTCGGCAACCTGACCGGAATCTTCCGGGTCGTCGGCAGCAATGACCAAGGGGAGTGTGCGGGTCTTGTAGACCTGGGTCATGAAAACCCGCAAGGCCTCAGACGGGCTAATGCCCATCTCGCGCAGGACGGCAAAGGCACCGTCCTTGATGGTCGAGTTCATGCGGAATTGAATGGTTGCGTCCACATCTTGCGTAGTTGACATGCTGATCCCCTTCGAAGTGAGTTTGTACTGCCAGTGTATTGACAAATAGCGGAAAGTCAACCCAAAAGATCAGCCATGTTTGCAGGAACAGAGTCAACATACGCCCGGTACCAGATTTCAATACTCAATAGCGACAGCAGCGTATAGGCCGCGTCCACCTGCCCGCTATCGTTCTGCGCAATCAGCCGTTGCACCGCCGCGCCCCAGCCCCCAGGCCGCGCTCGCAAAGTCGCCAAAACCGTCCACCGACAGCACCACCGCCTCGTCGAAAGGCGACACATGGAAAGCCGACGAAAGATGCGCCCGGTGATGCTCCACCGCATGCACCTGTCCGTGGAAAAGCTGATCGGGAAAAGCCTGCGCCAGTTGCGCCTCCAGCCCCCCGCGCGCGCGCTTCTTGATGCGCAGCTTGTCCAGCACCCAGCGTGGATTGAGCGACTGCGTCAACGCATAGACAATCTTGCGCCCCAGATGCGCCCGCGCATCCTGATTGATCGCCACATTCGCCACATCACTCAAGCTAATGCCCGCTTCATCCAGACAATAACGGATCGACTCCGACGGAAAACCCGCCCAATGCTTGATGCGGCGGAAGCGCTCTTCCTCTGCCGCTGCAATCAGCACCCCATCCTTAACCAGGCAAGCCGAAGAATCGCCGTGATAGGCGTTGATACCAAGAATGTAAGTCACGTAATTTTTCATCCCTTAATGCACCATCAAGTAATAACCCAGCTTCACATACTCCATCACAATTGGACACCCGGCACGGTAACAAGAAGACTCATTGCATCAGTCAAGGGCTAGCGGTCCTCTCGGGTATGCCAGATGCGCAAGACATAGATAATGCCCCGATCAATTTCATACCGCAACTCGTAGCGCCCCACCAGAATTCGGCGTACCTCGCGTGGCTCAAACTCTTCGAGGCGCTCGCCAATGCGGGGTTGCTCAAGCAGCCGCGATGGGGCTAGCGTTAATGCCTGCACTGCACGCGCCGCGGCAGGCTTGTTGACCACGGCTAAAAAATCGTACAAGCGCGCAAGGTCTGACAACGCCTTGCTAGTCCACTTCAGGTGCATCATTGAGGCAAAGACAAAGATGCGTCTGTACCCAGACTGGCTGCCCACGCTTGCACTGCCTGATGGTCTATAACGCGTCCGGCATCCACGTCGCCAAGCGCCTCCAGTGTGAGAAACCGTCGTTCCTCCTCTTGATCAACCCAGGCGGTCAGGGCCTGTTTTACTATCCAGCTGCGCGAGCGCTCCAGCCGGGCCGCCAGCAAGTCGATTTTTTCCGCCAATGGCAAAGGAACGTGGGCGGTCAGTACTTTAGTGTTCATGATGCATCCTTTTAAATCATGGTCAATCATAATTAATCAACACACCTTCTGCAAGTCACGATCAAATCAACCAGGTTATCCAGTGCCACCAGACTGCGCTGGTGATGAATGGTGCCCAGCGGCAAGGGCACGTCACGCCAGTGCCGACTTATTTAGCAAACTTGGTGCAATTTCTGACAACGGCATCCTCAGTCGGAGACGGGCATTTTCAGCAATCCATCGAGCAGCCCATTCGCCTGTTTCTCAATCGCCAGTCCAGAATGTCGGCGGCAATCTCCCCGTCGCGCCCCAGCCCCCAGGCCGCGCTCGCAAAGTCGCCAAAACCGTCCACCGACACCACCACCGCCTCGTCGAAAGGCGACACATGGAAAGCCGACTCAAGTGGGCGTCAGCCAAGCGCGTTTGGGCCATTGCCAACAATCGGTTGACTTCAAGCACATTGCGCGGCTCGGCCTTTAGTTGGCCAATGCGTACCAGGTTATCCAGCGCGACCAAGTTCATCGACGGCTCCAATCAGTGGCAGGGTAGGTTGTGACAACACGCGGTTGACAAACGAATCAGGCTCGGCTCGGCGCGATTCAAACTCGGCGGGCGAATAGCAAGTGGGGTTGATCTTGCGTCCAAGTTGTGCTTCCAGTGGTACCAACTGTTCCAGCACATCCCCCAGTAAAAGATGGTTGCCCACCAGCATCACGTCCACATCGCTGCGCGCGGTGTCGGTTTGCTTGGCTACCGACCCATAAATCCACGCAGCCTGTAGATTGGGCGTCAAGGTCATCAGCGCTTGGCTCAACACCGGCACTACCCCCAGCGTCTTGCGTGTTAGCGACACCAATTCATCAAAAACCGGGCTGTCCGGGTTGGCCTTAAGGCACCGCAAGTTACCCACCCGCTCTGACACCAACAACCCGGCATGGGTCAACCGATTAAGCTCTCGTTGCAAAGAAGCGCTACCCAAGCCGGTTAAACGGCGTAACTCGCTCAAGTGATAGCTGCGCTCAGGCTGACCAAACAGCCAGGCAAAGACCCGCGACTGGCTGTCGGTCAGAAAAGCTGATGCGATTGACATAGCCAAATATTAGCATGAACATGCCAATTAATAGCACGATAAGCACCAGTCTTGAGTCTCTGCAATAGCTGTTTCAAGCTCTACTTCCTCGCCTCAATCAACATGAACAGGCCCAGCGTGGGGAAAAACCGCTTTAAAAATGCACGCGGCCAAATCTTTCTGGCCAGCGAGAGCAACCCGCCCTGATGTCGCTGCCCCGCACCCGATTCAAGCAGATCGCCATGGGTAAGAACAGAAGATTCTCCCCGCAGGAAGCCTCGTTCCAAAAGTCGTGTACCTGTTGTTTATCTTTGTTCACTGGCTTTTCTCACATTGCTTGGTTTCGTGAAATCAACATCAGAACATCCGGCGGATTACGGCCTGCGGCCTAATCCGCCCTACACGTGCTGCCAATGCCAGGCGTCTGCGCACATTTCAGACGGGCCCACCGCGTCATCGTTTCATCCAGCAGTGCCTGCGCAAAAGCTGGCTCGCCTTGTACACGGGCGACGACTGTGTCCTTGAAATCACGGGTCAGTGCCATAGCTCAGATTCCTTTCTGTAATTGCCACGTGGATTTTGACGGCCCCCATCGCATCAAGCGTGGCAAACCAGTCGGCGTAATGGTTTTTGCCATTCGGCCCATCACCACATCAATGTCCCCCGCCCTTCACAATCACCAAAATCCCGCGCCAGATAATCCACAAATCCAGCATCAGCAGCCCAAACGAAGAGCGCTTCAAATACTGCTCAACATACTCATATTCATAAATCGGATTACCCATCTCCGGCGTACCCTTGTTCACATGCCCCAAGCCCAGTAGCCCGCCACGTAACAGAAACCGCGTCACATTGCCCTGCGCGCGATCCCGCTCGTAATGCAACACCGACAAAGGACGCGGGCCGACAATACTCATATCCCCAACCAGCACACTCCAAAACTGCGGCAACTCGTCCAGGTAAAACTTCTTCACAAACCCACCCACATGCGTCCGGCTGTCCGGTGTCCACTCTGCCGAAAACGCAATCCAGTCATGCCGCTTCGCTCCCTCCGGCTCAATGTATTTCATCTTGATGAGGCGAATCTTGTACTTCGGAATGATCTTGCCCGCGCTCACCCCGTTGTAATAGAAAAACATCGGCCCCGCATTTTCAGGAATCAGCCAGCCTTCGATGAGATAGGCTATTTTCAGCAGTAACAATACCGGTGCTGCGGCCAACAACAGCAAGAGCGCCACCACCTTATCAAACAGCACTTTAAAAAACCGCCCTGGCAAGGGCTCGGTCAGCTCAAAAATATGCCGGTATTTCTGCTTGATCTCTTCAGTGGGCGGCTTATACGGAAAGGCCTCTTTGGGTTCAAGAATTTTGCTCATTGCTCGCAGTAATAAAAGATGTGAAATAAATTAGGGCCAGCGCAAAGAAGGCGCCAGCCATATCAATACCGACGTCGATCCAGCGCGGGTGGCGGTCGATGGCAAAAAACTGCAAGCCCTCGGTCAGCAGCGCCAACGCCAGGGCCAGCAGCAGCACGCGCAACGCAGGCCAGGTCAGCGGTCGCACCAGACTTACCAGCGCCATGCAGGCAAACAGAACAAAGTGCACCCACGACGAGAAACCAAACGGCCCATGCAGATCCTGTTCAATTTCGCCTCGCCATGCACCTGGCATTTGGGTGCCGACAAACAGCGCTATCAAAAAAAATGTCTGCAGACCCATGGCAAACCGGCGAGACATCAACGGCCCGCCTTGCTGCTTTGTAAAGCCAATAATTGCTCTTCAAATGCGGCCAGCACCGCTTTGCTGTCCATGTGCTGCGCCGCATAGACGCGGCCAGCCGCACCCAGCCGCGCTCGCCAACCGGCGTTAGCGGCCAGCGCCATAATTGCATCGGCCATGGCCTGCGGGTCGTCGGGCGGCACCAGCAGGCCCTGCACCACTTGGGCCAGCGCTGTGCCGGCCAGCGCAGTGGCCACCACCGGCCGCCCACTGGCCAGCATACCGGTGAGCTTGCTGGGCATGACCAAGTCTGCTGCGTCGGCGCGTTGCGGCAGCAGATGAATGTCGGCCATGGCCAATAAATCTGGCAAGCGCTGCGCTGGTTGCAAGTCAATAAACTGCACATTCTCCAGGCTCTGGCACCGCTCGACCAGATCAGCGCGCCCAACGCCATTGCCACAAAATACAAAACATACCGGCTCGGCGCACAGCTTGGCTGCCTGCGCCAGCACCTCCAGCCCCTGCTTGGCTCCCATGTTGCCAGAATAAAGCGCCACCACGGCGTCGGGAGCAATACCCAGCAACGCACGGTAATGGTTCACCTCACCGTCATTGCGAGCGAAGGGCGGCAATCCATCTGCGCTTGGCTTGAACATCGAAACATCCACCCAGTTCGGAAACAACACCAACCGCCCCTCGTCCACACCCTTGGCCTGCAAGCGCTCGATCATCCGTTCCGATATGGTGCTAACCACATCAAAGCGTCGCATCAGCCAGCGCTCTGCACCCAATACCATGCGCTTGAGCCACGCCCCCTTGAGCAGACCCAAATCAAACGCAGCATCTACCTCAAAGTCCTGAATGTGTAACCAAGATTTAGCACCACACAAACGCGCTACCAACCAAGCTTGTGGCGCACAAAACAAAGCAGGCGCCACCACCCACACCACATCAGGCTTCCAGAATATTTGGCGCAACATCACCGGCAGACTGCTCAATGCAAAACTCGCCAGATGCAAGATTCGTTTCAACCCAGAAGGCCGAGCCGGCACCCACAGCGGGCAACGATAGACTTCAACCCCCTCGCCCCTTGCGGGAGAGGGCTGGGGGGAGGGGGTGGCGGTAGGGGTAGGGGTAGAGGCAGACGTAATCTCACGCCGATAGCACCATGCCGAATAGCCATCAGCAACCCGCCACTCAGGGTAATAAGGCGGCGCAGTCACCACCCGCACCTCATGCCCACGCGCAACCAGCCATTCCGCCATCTCGCCGGAATATTTACCGATGCCGGTTAATTCTGGAGAATAGTTGATGCCGTGGATTAGAATTTTCATGGGAAGCTCAAGGTCGTCCCACTCAGCTTTCGCTCCCACTCCCAAGCATGAGAAATGATCGTATCCAAATCAGCATATTGAGGCCGCCAGCCCAACACTACACGTGCCAAGGTTGAATCGGCCACCAGCCTTGCCGGATCACCCGCACGGCGCGCACCTTCAATCACCGGGACAGGCTTCCCGGTCACACGCCCCACAGCCGCCACCACCTCGGCAACTGAAAAACCCTCGCCGTTACCCAGATTAAACGCAGCACTTGCGCCACCAGCATTCAAGCTATCTAGCGCCTTGATATGCGCCTCGCATAAATCCACGATATGCACATAGTCTCGAATACAGGTGCCATCTGGCGTGTCGTAATCACGCCCAAAGACTGTCAAAGCACCACGGCGGCCAGACACGGCTTGCAAGGCCAAAGGGATCAAATGGGTCTCAGGCTCATGGCGCTCACCTAACTCACATTCCGGGTCTGCACCGCAGGCATTGAAGTAACGCAAGCAAACCGACTTCAACCCATACGCAGTATCGTAATCTTTCAACACTTGCTCCACCATCGCCTTGGAAGCCCCATAAGGATTGATCGGGGCAATGGGGTGCTTCTCATCGATAGGAACATACTGCGGCTCACCGAAGATTGCCGCCGTAGAAGAAAACACAAACCGCTGCACACCATATTTCACCATTGCATTTAGCAAATTCAGTGTATTCGCCAGATTGTTTGTGTAATATTTTGCGGGCTGAACGACTGACTCACCCACCTGAATGAACGAAGCAAAATGCAGCACGGCATCAAATCTATTCTCAGAAAACTCCCTATCCAGCAAGACCACATCCGCCAGACTACCCTCGACCAACTCACCGCCCACAAGCGCATCACGATAGCCCGTAGAGAAATCATCGAGCGTCGTTACATCTTGCCCCTCACGCAGCAAACGCTTCACCATGTGTGAACCTATGTAACCCGCACCACCCACTACCAGTAACTTCAAGAGTTATTTCTCCCTACTTCTGTTGGCCATCTCGCCAGAATACTTACCAATGCCAGTTAACTCAGGTGAATAGTTGATGCCATGGATCAGTACCTTCACCAGGTCCCGCCCGCTGCCCCATCACGATGGAAAAGGAAATCGGCCTGTATCGCCTGACCCTGGGCGTCATAGGCGGGATTGAACATCCCCTTGATGCGAAAGCCCCGGTCCGACAACCATTCGATCACATCCGCCGCCAGTTTCTGTCCGGAATAAAGCTCGACGAACGAACACTCGCAATAGATGACATCGAAATGTGGCAATAAAGATTCACAGCCAAGAAGCGCCTCGTATTCAAAACCCTGCACATCCAGCTTGAGCATGGCTGGCTCTTTCAGTTCGGCTGCCTTCACAAACTCATCGAGCGGAGCCACACGAACCTCTATCGTCCCCGCCTCCGCAGTGCCTGGAAACATGCTTGTTTGCAGCGCGGAAATTGGCAGCAATGACGATGAATCGTCACGCGCCGAAATATGCATGGTTCGTGTCCCGGCAACCGGGCCAATCGCGACTTCATGCAATGTCACTGCTGCATCCCCAGAAAACACCTTGCGAAATAGCTTTGCCGGCCCAGGCAGCGGCTCAAATGAAATCACCCGCGCCTGTGGCGCCCATTGGCGGACAGCCAAGGCAAACTGGCCACGATTGGCACCGATGTCGATCACGGTTGCAAGCTCACTGGCGAAAACATGGCGATGCTCCGCGCTGGCCAGGACACGATGGAGGAATAATGCTCGTATTAGTCGTGCAGATTTGATCACCTGACCCAGCTTATCGAAACGGGTCAGTGCAAGTTGAATGTTCATATAAACGGGTCCACCCCAAACTCGAGGCGGATCGCCTCGGCGCAGTCAATCCCGTCGGCGCGCATTCTTCGCTCCACCTCAGACACCTTCACGTCCACCAAGAAGCGATACCATTTCATTGCAGAGTGCAGCAAAGTTATCAAGGTGCAATAGCCGCAATTTCGAATATGTCTCTATGGCGCCGTCTGATTTGACGCGCATCTGCTCGGGGTTCCGCCACCACTCCATAAGAACATCGGCAGCTCGGGAAACGGTATTTTCGTTGTCCTCCAGAACCGTACCCGCGACGGATGGTACGATTTCTTGAATGCAGCCACGATCGAGCGCTAAGACCGGAACGGCTCGTGCCATTGCCTCATGCACCGTCAAAGGCTCCGCTTCGTTCACATAGCGACTCGGAAAAACCAAAACATCTATGGAGTCCAGAAACTGGACCTTCTCCTCCCCGTACTGAGGCCCCACATACTGCAAACACTCTGACCCCGACATCCGATCCAGCACTTCCGCCTTGAGCTTGTCATCCTGAAATGGGCCCGCGATCTTCCCGACGACCCCCCCCCGCCCCGCGCCTGTGCAATTCCTCCACAATACCTATGAAGAGGAATACGCCTTTCTCTCTCGATATATTGCTTAAGAAACCAAGCGAACGCAGTGCCTCTCGCTGCTTGGCGTTACCGGCAACCGAAGGCGCGATAAGTGCCGCGTTGGAGACAACTCGGACAAGCATCCCCTCTCCGTAGTGCCGACGCAGCGCAATAGCCATGCGCTCACACAACACAACGTGACGCGCCTCTTTGCCCGCTACCCAAACCAGAAGCCGAGTAAGATCCTTTGCGGTGTGTAAATAAGCAAAGCTGTGATGATGAAGAAACACCGAAAACTTGAACACTTTGGCCAAGGCAACGAAACAAATCTCATAAGCCTGTCCCCAGCCACCTGAGAGCCCTACGTACAAAACGCCCGCCGGTGACCTGCTGACCCCTAACGCATAGGTAACCAGGGTACGTGCAACAAGGGCAGATCGCCTGAGTCGTGCGACTATTCCTCGATCCAGCGTCCTCGCCGACAAATCATATGAAGTTGCATCAACCTCTAGGGCTACAAGCGCTGACATCACTTGGGCGTTAACCTGCGCCATCCCGTGTACGGGTGGCGGGAACGCCCCCACCATAAACACGCGCTTAACCATTCACGTACACGCTTTTCGACGCGATGCGTACAGGCTCATCACATTCCTGGCGAAATTCTCTGGCGAATATCCCTGAATGATCTCGCGGGAGCGCTCTCCCATCCGCTGAAGCTGGTCTGCATGTTCGTGCAGCCACAGCAGGTGTGAGGTAAGCAGTTCAACTGAGTTCCCATCGAAGGTAAAACCATTTTCGCCATTCTTCACCAGGCTCGATGTGCAACCACACTGTTTCGACACAAGCACTGGCAAACCGCTCGCCATCGCCTCATTCACGACCAAACCCCACTGCTCGTTTTCGTGACTGGCAAGCACGAGTGCGCGCGCGAAAGCGTAATAGTTCACCATTTGCTCGAACTCGTCCACGCGCCCCACCAGCACCACTCGGCCAACAACACCGCAATCCCGGATTGCCTCCTCGATCCGTGAACGCTCGGGCCCATCGCCGCAAATCACCAACGCCCACGGGCTGCTAGTTTGCGCTACCCGCTCCACATAAGCGGCATAGGCATATACCAGCCGCACAAGATTTTTTTTCTGGATCAAGCGGGCCACACACAGAAAATAATCACCGTTTGCGAAATGTCGCTGTCCCACTATTCTCGCAGCTACAACCCCCTTCCAGATTGCATCGTTATCCACGCAGTTGTAACCATGTACCTCATGGATCTCTGGCACATCCAGTATACGAAGATAATCCTTATGCGTATCTCCACCATAAATAAAGCCGTCGAAAAACCGGAGATAAAATCGTTTCACAAACTCCTTGAGAGAATTTCGTGGGCTATCGTCGTATTGATTGTCCAACATCAGAAAAACCGTCCCGCCAGATATACGGGCCCAGATCACACTCGCCAGCGTCTCGGCCCTTTCGTATCCACAGGTCAGCACAAGACCCGGTCGCTCGGCCCACAGGGCGCGCAGAGCAGCAATCAGTGATTCAAAAAACCGTAACTGTGACGAATTCTTCGCGACTAATACCTTGTGTTGTCGCGGCTGCAGATTGAAAAATTTATAATCGTTGCTGTCCGCACAATGACTGAAGCACACCACGTCGGCATCCGCAAAGACGCGCTCAAGCGCCCTGACGCGCGCAAGGTGATAGGGACCGTACGTGTTCCAGATGGTAACGATCTTCATCACATGGTTCTTCGGTTCATTATGTTTATAGGTGTTTTCATTTCATTATCATTATGCCAAAATGATGATAGTCACGCCCAATCAAAACTCGATTTAATTTTATATAAAACCGGTCTCAGCCCAGATACTCGAATAATATATTTTACAAACATAACTAAACCATACCGAATGAAGCCGCGTGTCCTATTCAATACTCGCTGTTTTGAGAAACGGTATATATGAGTTTCTCCCATCCGATCAACGCCAAAACCCCAATTGTAAAATAGTAAAAACACGTGCCACGGGTACTTTCCAATCGTCTGGTCTCCCCACCCGTGCATCTCTACGTACACAATAACGCCGAGGGAATTTAGGATTTTCTTAGCACCCACCACTACTCTATATTCGTAGCCTTCCACATCAATCTTTACCAACGAGTTGACCATTGGATCAACAATGTCGTCTAGCCTTACTGCTTGTACAACTACTTTGGTAGACGTGTAATCCGGTGCCCGTGCAATACTGCTGCACGCAGAATCTGAATCACAGATATTTAACTCCACATAACCAGCTTCGTCGCTTGCCGCATTATTATGTACAATAAATTTATTATTACCTGAATCAAACAAGGTTTGCAATTTCTTGCAAAGCGCTGGGTTCGCCTCAATAGCAATAATGTCTCGTCCGCTCATTAACTTATTGGCGATATACGAATAAATCCCTTGATTAGCTCCGACATCGATAAATCTATCACTGCGCGCCAAATTTTCTACAAAGTCGGTTATAGCCTCTAGTTCATAGCTCGGTGGCAAATCAAATTTACCATCCAACAGATCATGCAAGTTGTATCCCATAGTATTTATCCTCTGAAAATGATCGATCACAAGTTATAAGGATGGAAAATTGTCCATTATTTTTACACAATGACAGAATCACCAAAAAGCATGGTTTTGCACTTGTCCAATTTTGTTACGAGATGATTTGTCAGTGTTATCGTATGAACCATCTTCTCGGGGTTTGTAAAAGACACCAACACAAGACAATCCTCGTCCTTAAACAAGGCGTAAGCTAGCGCCAAAGCTCCGATATTCGATTCATCGTCTAGATCGCATGACAACTCGTCGGACAAAGCAGACCTCACCTCAGGTCTTCGATGCAGTTCATCGATGATTCTTGGAGTAAAAAAACGCAACACCCCATGATATATTCTTAATTTATTACCTGTTTTCAGACCGCGATCATTCTCGATATCCCACCTGGACTGATAAACATCACCAAATCCGAATCTGTCTGTTTCTGCATCATTGACGCCCACACCAAACAAGGATACCAACCCTCTTCTCCTTTTTTCGTCGGCCCAATCTAGAATATCGGGATTGATAACTTCATCTCCAGGCTCATGTAGCAGGAGTACATCCACCTTCTCACGCTTCAATCGTCGAAGGCTTTCCACCAAGGAGGCCTCCACATCCGCCACTGCAAACTTACCATGTGAAACTGTGTGCGAAAGTATACGCAACGCCAAATCTTTGGCCACCACGGAACGACGTAGCACTGGACCAAGATACTTTCTCAAAATTGAAAGTCCCCCACCCGCCACGGGGCGAGAGATGCCCACCTTCGTAGCGACGATTACATCCGTAACCGCGCCACCCAATACAGAACCCAACACATCTTCGGCCATTCCTAACCCATAGGATGGAGCTACGTCAAAATATCGGATTCCCAGTTCTAGTGCCGTCTCGACAATCTTGGCGCTTTGTGTAAAGTCGGCCCCCCCTGCTAAACGTCCACAGCCGAATCCTATCCGTGATGTAGCACGACCTAGACAAGGTAGTATAAGTTTACCCATGCTGGCATACCTTTCCATGTAGATAATCGGAAAGACGCAGCGCCAAGGCTATAGCGGTAAAGGTCGGATTTGCATGGCTAGACGTTGGGAAAACGCTCGCTCCTGCCACAAACAGATTCTCTGTGCCAAACACCCGAAGATTTTCATCAACCACTCCATCTTTGGGCGATGTTCCCATCCGCAGACCTCCGCAGTGGTGATTACTGTCGTGGCAATAATCAAGAATTGCCGCATCTCTTGCCGCCAACAAGGGGTGAATCTCCAATTTGGCCAGCTCGTGCTGCACCAACGTACGGTCAAGCCTGTTGCAAAATTCAGCCATAGTATCCAACTCCCCTCCATCCACCTTCCAGTGCAGTTGCGTAAGGGGCATATCAAGAGCGTCCTTTTTTGACTTTTCAAGACGAATTGCGCTTTCGAGCAATGGCATCTGCTCACAGTGCAAAGTCAGAAAAATACCCATGTCAGCCGGGTTAAAAGCACGGTGCTCCTTGAGATACCGAATCACCAACGGACCAAAGATGGAGGAAACGGCCGCGAGATGCTGGGGAAACCTGAACCAGTTCGGCGGAACGCTCCCCCGAAGCAACGCCCTAAAAAACAATTTTATATTTGCTAATTGTTCAGTTATTGAAGAATCAAAAGAAAATGAGGCTGCAATATTTAGCAACTTATGCTGCTCCTGAAACGACTCGCATAATCTAATTTTTGGCTGGAACTTATAACCACGCAAATAGATATTGTCAAATGCAGCATCAAACCGGCTCTTGCTTATGGGATGCACTCTGGCAGCGCGAAGGTCAAGATGGTCCTGAAAACCAGCACCAACCCAAGGGGATGTACACCAAGGCAATCTCGGGTTTTGCTCGGCTGCATACAACATCAATCTAGAAGCCTCGATAGTTCCAGCGGCGATCACAAAACTATCTGCCTTCAAGGAATACTGTTGTCCAGAAATCGACCTCACTTGTAGAGAGTCCAGTCGTCCAGATCCTTCGTTCAAAGTAAAACCGCACGCCGTCGCATGGAGCAAAATACAAAGGTTAGGACATGCGTTGATATCCACTTTGAACAATCGTGCAAAGTTTGTCTCTTTTAGCCAGCGGCTAAAGAATACTTCTAAGTCTTCGCCCAGGACAGGGCAATCCAGACCTAGCTCCTTCCAAACTGCTTCATCTTCAGTAAATTCTTGCGACAAGCAAAGTAATTTTGATGCCTGCTCATAATACGAAGCCAGAGAGGCGCTCGATATCGGCCATCCACTTCCTGGGATCCATTCCCGCTTCTGGAAATCAATGTCCGAAAAAGGTGCGAGCTGTCCTCCCCACAGTGTCGTAGTGCCCCCCAATACCCGAGCCCTTCCATGAAATACTCCATCATGATGACGCCCTGACACCACGGCGGCATTCAAATTGTGAGTTCTTTGTTCAAACTGGACCCCACCAGTCTCAACTAGTAATACGGAAACCCCTTTTCTGGCTAGCGAAACACCAAGTGCTAACCCTACAGCTCCGGCACCGATAATAGCAACCTGCCTTTGCGCAACAGAAGAAATGTCGGAATCTATCTTTTCCAAGTCGAAAATCATCGTTAGCCTCCAAAATATTTCTGGCAGTAAGTTTTACTGATTAGGATACTAAAAAACTTATTTCCTGCATCGAAGATGTTCTTGACCATCTCTCTACACCAAGGGGTATGCCGGTTACGGGCGAGGATTTGAGGCGTGAATATTGGATGGGAGGCAATGAGCATTCGATAAACCGGATTAACCTAACCATGACATCAGTAGTGCAGTCGCATTCTTTCTATATGCTTCCCACGTAAAAGCTAGCGCGCGCTGGCGAGCGTTTCTCGCCATCTCCATCCGAGCCTCCGGATTGCTTCGCAAGAACTCTAGTCGTTCCACAATCGCATCCACATCCCGAGGGGGAACAAGAAAGCCGTCCACTCCGTCACGGACGATGTCCCCCGGCCCATTCGGCGTGGTAATCACAGGCAGACCGCTGGCCATGGCCTCAAGCACGACGATTCCCATGCCCTCCACCAGAGTCGGGAAGAGGAATACATCCGCCTGCTGATAAATTCCGCGCAGAGCTGTGCGCGGCAGATGCGGCATGTGGTTATACAGCCCTTTAAAGGGTGCGAATACTTTCCCATCGCCTTGGAGTGCGCCAACAAGCGTCAATGATGTCCCTGGTCCGCTGAACCTCTCATAAGCCCGCAGCAGATAAGAAATCCCCTTGCGTTGGCCAATCTGCCCAACGAAAAGTATGCGAAAGTCGTCTCGCGGCTTCTCCCAATCGTCACGCGGCTCGAATAACTCAGTGTCCGCGCCGTAAGACACCACGGTCATTTTCTCTTCAGGGACACCTTCGGCCAGAAACGACTCCTTGACAAAAGATGAGCCGACTAGAATCCGGTCAGCCAACGAGATTTCTTGCTCAAATTGTTCTTCCAGCCATTGCGGGTAGTTATGGCTGTTAAGTGTCCCGGAAAAATTTGGCTCTCTTTGAGCCTCCTCCAGAAGGTATTTTCTGGTGAAGCGATGGTGAGCCAACGAATAGTTCAGCACGCACAATCCACCTCGCTGCTTCATCTTCAGGAATGCCGGTGCCGCGCAGCCCCAGCTTGCAACCACCGCGCACTCATCATCGAGCGCGCGTGCCCCTGCATGCGCCACCGACTGTCCCAATATGCGTAATAGATTCTTTCGGATCCTATTTAGTCCGTTCAGGTTGACATTCATCCGGCTTGTTAGAGCAAAGATGAAATCAGGATAAATGGCAACCTCTCTCACGGATTTAGGGGTAAGTCCGTCTACCAGCGTTCTACGCCCGAACGTATGCCGGTAAGCTGTACCCATAAAAGGTACAACGCTCAATGCTCTCTCCCATACCCGTCCTTTATTTGCGTATAGACGCACGTATTTTGACAGCAACCCTTTTTCACATAGATCTGCTGAAAAATGATCCATTTCCGGAAAGCTGGTGTTAATGACCAGAACCTTGCTCGGACTCATCGCGGCGGCTCCGTACCAAGCCCAATACCCTGGTCATGCCTACCTCTAATCCGCAGCAGCAGCATAAGTATGCCCAAGGGAACCACGAGAAACAGCATTCTGGACAGCGTATCGGGAATTGTGCCCCGCATCAGGATGACAACGAAGGGCAACCCCATACTGTAGATTAGTTGCGCCACCGTATGTGCCCGGTGGCGTAGCAGCCATTGCCACGACATGGACAGCACTGCGCCAACCAAAAACATTCCAAGTGCGACGGTGAATAGCCCGCTATCGGCGTAGAAAGGTCCCATAATGGAAAATGCAGGAGCAGCCCGTGAAACAGCGTAATGTTCCGGCCACAAGGTGTCGACTATGGCGTCGTTGGCCTCTAGAGGTTTGTTTGGCCATAGCGGGCGAGGGATCGCACGTACAAATATGTCGGTTACTGTCGAGCCATATTGAAATGGCAGAATTTCCGGAACAACTAGAAGTTCATTCGCCAGGGAATCAAACATTTCATTATCCGGTCCGCTGAGAATCGCGCCCGTTTCAGTTATAGGTGCTGCTAAAGCAACCATCAGCGCGTCCAGTGCGTCACTCTCTTGCCATGTGGATCGCATTTCGCGCAACCAGCCTAAAGCTGATATTCCTATGAGCAAAGCCACCAAAATAGACTTGCCGCTAGGTCGCCGGCCCTTCCATAGATACCAATAGATCGGGATTGACAGCACGATAGGAAGCAGGTGGGATCGCGCGCCTGTTGAGCCATACATGACCAGCAGTGGAAGAAATGACAAGAGGAACCAGGTACGGTACCGCCTTACTCCGTATGAAACCGTCATGGCAAAGAAAATGAGTGCAGCAGCGCCCCACATTAAGAGACCATTATAGAAATATCCTGTTGAGGACAGATAGAGTTCATTGTGGGTTTCCTGCCGTCCTGACAATATACTTAACAGTGTCGCTACCCCGTCAGTTTGAATCAAGAAGGTACCGTACATTAGGCCACCCAGAATTAGGAATATCCAACCATACACGGCAACCTGACGCAGTCTAAATACGGGGGGCTCAGGCAGACGCCTGCTCCAAGACTTACCAAGCGGTGAAAAGTACCCAAGCTGGAAAAAAAGAATGCCTACCAATGCGACAAGAAGCGCTTCGTCGAAAGTAGCCAGCACATCGTAGCCGAGGTGGAGCGTTTCACCTGTCATCAAAATGGCAAGAGGCCTACCGATAAACATAACTCCCAGCGCAATATTAGCAACAACAAGCGGCTCAAAGATGTCCAGCCTCTTACGCATCATCAATGGCAACACTAGAAGAAGCAGGCATGATTCGAGCAATAAAGCGCTGAAACTAATACCCGCAGTTAAAAGTATTAGTGCTGTCAGGGCAGATAATATGACAGTCAATAATATAATTCCAAATATGCTCTTTGTTTTAGACATTGCCTATCATCACATCAGATTCAAAAACTTTTCGCCGTCGATCACTTGCGAAAAACACGAACAACTATCCAGTCAAGCATAAACCAAGGTGGTTGCACTATTGCTTTCATCAAGCCTCCCAGCGATTCATTACTTAGTTGAAGCGCGATCCTGATGGCATACATCGCCATGACAATTTCAACTGCCAATAATGCAACAGCTGCACCCTGAAGGCCGGCGACAGGTATCAGGATGCCCGCCAAGATCACTGCGGCCACCCCGTTAACAAGCAAATAAAGAACAGCAATTCGATCATGTCTATTAGTCGCATAGGGGACCATCAGCGCATTTCCCCAAAGAATGTTTGCAAGCGAAGCCAAGAGCAAAAGAGAGAAAAGCGGCTCTTGCAGAGGAATTTTACCCCCCGTCCAAACTGCGAGTACGGTTCCTCCAGCGACCCACAACGCAACGCAGACAATCAGACCTAACCACAGCACAACCTGACTGGACTTAACAAATATCCGCCTGAGTTGCTCATGATGTCCAGCACCGAATGCCATGGCAAGTTCGGGCTCGATAAGACGCGTCATAATTGTCACAGGCTGGATCACTATACGGCAGAGCGTCCTGATCGTAGTAAATATTACTACAGCAGCAGGTCCCAAGAACATACCGACTATGATTCGCATGCCCTGGATATTCAATGCGTTCCCAAGCGGGAAGAACATAGAAGTTAGAGATGGTTTCAATAGCCGTGACATTTCCCGCCGCGATGCGTTAGCTGTTCCATGCCGCAGCCACGGCGCGACTTTTTTCAACCCAATAAGGAAAACTACCCATCCGACGAAACGCCCGGTTAAATATCCAAACGCGGCTTCTACGATCCCCCCGCCAGCCACTACAGCAATTGCCAACCCACCGAATTCCAAGAGCATCGTCAGTGCGGAAAAAACGATTCCCTTCGCATATTGACCTTCGCATGAGTAGGCGCCATAAAGCAGTCCCGTCTGGAAGCCAACCAATACATAGAAGACCAAAACAATTATGGCGATCCGCAAACCTGAGTTATCGATGCCATGCAGATTAAACCAGGTGTCAAACGGTATAAATGGGACAGTCAGCCCCACCAGGATGCCAGTCAGTGCTGACAGAACCAGGAGTAGAACCCAAGTGCTTTGAAAAAGAACCAAGGCACTTGAGCGATCACCCGCACTTACACGCATGATCATTTCCCGACCCGTGACGTTCGTAAAGCCCCCGTCAACCATCATCAGATATGCAGGAATAGCCGAGACGATCAGCCACACACCATATAAATTCATACCCCAGAAACTCAAAAGTAGCGGCACCTCGGCCAGCCGAATGAATAAAGTGACAGCCTGGCCAAGGCCCATGGCCCCAACACCACGAGTCATGCGTTCGAGGATCGGCTTATTGCTATCTGTCATTTAGTGCGCCAATGGGGTCTACCATTGAATTTTCGGATGACAACCCGGTAGCCGCCGCCCGAAAAATGCGAAAAAGGAAAAAAAGGAAAAAGGAAAAAAGGGGAAAAATGGGGTCAGACACCATTTTCGCCGTTTGCAGGACTACACGCGAAGGGAGCAGTGTGAGGTGGTCTGCTACACCTTGGGGGCTGTGTTGTGTGTTTGTCATTTCAGCTCAGTTTTGCCAGCTAATCCAAGTACGCTTTGTATCATGCTCTCGCGCATGAAGAGGGGGCTTGCGGCAATTTGTTCTATCAATGGGGCAATGCACAAGGTTCAAGGGGCAGGATTGAAGGAAGGTCATTGGGTAATCGGGGTCGGATTCTCATGGCGCAGCCTTGAGCGCTCAGGCCGGTATCTTGCGTATCCGGTTTCGTCTCGAATCACACCGCGTAGCTCTGAATTTCCACTTCAACATGACGCTGGAAGCTTCGTTCGGCGTCGCCGTATACCCGGCGGGCTCGGGTGTGGTATCGATTTCACCGTTGAAGACGATGGACAAGGAACCATCCGACGTGCCCATGGGCTGGGCGCCGGCTTCACTAAAGTCAATGATGGCAAGGCGGCGGTGGGCGAGACCGATGCGCTTGTCAGCCGAAACCCATAAGCCCGCGCCATCGGGCCCGCGCTTGAGCATGGCTTCGCGGATGCGAAGAAGCTCGGCCTGGTCAACGGGGGCGGCTGAGGGGTGGTAGCTGAAGATGGCTGCGAGTCCGCACATGGTTCAAGATTCAAGGTTCAAGATTGAAGGTTCAAGATTCAAGGTTCAAGGTTCAAGAATCGAAGATACAAGGTACAAGATTCAAGGTTCAAGGTCTTGCATCTTGCATCTTGCGTCTTGCATCTTTGACGCATCTTTGTCGTATCTTGCATCTTGTGGAGTTCAAGGTTCAACAACCTGCCAATGGCCACCCTTGGCGGGGCCGATGCGCAGCAGCCGTTTTTCGTCCTGCAGTTTTTGCAGGTTGCGCTCAATGGAGCGGGCGGTCACGCCGATTTGCGCGGACAGCTCTGGAATGGTGACTTGAGGGTTCTGGCGTACGGCCCCCAGAATTTTCCCCGACGTTTTCCCCGACGTTTTCCCCGACGTTTTCCCCAAAATGCTTTCGATTGCAGGGGGTACACCTGCGACGGGCAGGGTAAAAGTCATGATGACGAAACCGGCACGCTCAACTAGCGCCGGTGCCGCCAAGCCTGCCTCTTGCATCAGTTGGACGATTTTGAGCGTGCCCCGGCCCCAGGTTTCGATCATCCCCCGGCGGTAGAACACGCTGGCAATCGAGGGATTCCAGGGCCTGGATTCGTGCGGCTGAAATAGCATGGGCGGGGTCAACCCAAAGTGAAGTTCACCCGCCGAGATGATTTCAAGACGGTCATCGTATAGCGCCACGGCCACCGAACCGCTTGCGCTGGCGTAGTCGCGATGAATGAAGGCATTGGCAAGTGCTTCACGCACAGCTTCAGTCGGCAATGCGGGAGTATCAATGCGCACCATACTCCCCGGCTCAATCTTGCCGGCCACCGGTAGCCAGTCAATCAAAAACCGTTCAGCCCGGCGCTTCAATGAAAAGGCGTTTCCAAAGTACTGTCGATTGTCCAAAAACTCATCGCGATTGGTGCCCTTGAATCGCGCCACACTAAGCTTGAATTGCGGAAAGTCAGGCAATGGCTCGTCGCTCTTGCAAAACAGGGCTACTGCCGCACGTGACAGTTGCCCGTCGGACAACAGCAAACCGAGTCCACGCAGAATATCCAGTGGATCGCGGCTACCGGGGTCTTCGCTGCGCCCGCGCCGAATTGATTCTTCCAAGGTAACCACAATCTCCCGTCCGTCCAACTGATCGACAGTCCAGCCTTGCGCGGGCTGGGTTTCCCATCGGTCGGTGGCGTGCAGCGACTCCAGTAACAAGCGCTGGTAAGTGGCGCGCGGCATGACGCGGGTGGTATTGAGCACGCGCTCGTAGGGTACACCCCGAAAGGAGACTGGCGCATGAGACGCACGTTCCACGCGCACAACCAGCGCTTCAAGGCCGCCAGGCAGGCGCACCCGCTCGATCTGCGGGAACAATGGTGGCTCGAAACCCTGAAACTCTTGCGCCAGTTCTTCCAGCGTGCGGTCGGTCACGGTCTGCCCCACCAACTTGCCGGCGGGTGTAACGCCAAAAATCACCTGCCCGCCCCGCCCGTTCGCAAACGCGCACAGTGTGCGACAGGCGCGATCTTTTTCTGCGGTGGACTTTTTCAGTTCCAGCGTGAGGGATTCGCCTTCGGCAATCAGGTGGGTTAGCGGGATCATGGTTTTGGTAACAGGTTCAAGGGGCAAGGCTCAAGGTTCAAGGTTCAAGGGGCAAGGTTCAAGGTTCAAGGGGCAAGATTCAAGGTCGCCATCATTTTGCATCTTGCATCTTGCATCTTGCGTCTTGTTGCATCTTGCATCTTGTGGAGTTCAAGGTTCAAGATTCAAGATTCAAGATTCAAGGTTCAAGGGGAAAGACAGGGGCAAGGGCGCCATCATCTTGCGTCTTGTATCTTGTGGAGTTCAAGGTTCAACAACCTGCCAATGGCCACCCTTGGCGGGGCCGATGCGCAGCAGCCGTTTTTCGTCCTGCAGTTTTTGCAGGTTGGGCTCAATGGAGCGGGCGGTCACGCCGATTTGCGCGGACAGCTCTGGAATGGTGACTTGCGGGTTCTGGCGTACGGCCACCAGAAGCTCACCCTCGGTGGGCATCAGTAATCCCTTGACATCCTCCCCCACCTTGGCCAAAGGCCACCGCTTGTGCGGGAAGGAGGGGGATTCCTACGGTGCTACGCATGAGTTACCTCACGCATAGTCGCTTCGGTGGGTTCCTGCTTCACTGAGGCTGGTTTCGTCGTGATCTTGCGACCACGGCCAGAGCCGTCCTCTCCACAGGCTGCAACGCGGTGTCCCCGCGCCAATACATTCATTGCGCAGCCAGCGAATAGACCTGGTGCTCACGATCTGCCGCAAAGGCCAGCACCGCCAAAATATCCTCTGGTTCCAGCTCTGGAAAGTCTTCCAGAATTTCCTGATGCGTCGTACCGTTAGACAACATGGATAGAACGTCATACACAGTTATCCGCAGGCCGCGTATGCATGGCCTACCACCCCGCTTGCCGGGCTCCAGGGTAATCCTGTTCATATTTGCATCTCCAATCATTTTGTCAGTTAGCCATTCTGCATCAAACGCGTCACCCTTAGCGCCCCGCAAGTCGGTCTAATAAAATGGGGTCAGACACCATTTTCGCCGTTCAGCACGGCGCCCAGGCTGACGACTTCTGCGAACGCGCTGACTAGCATCAAGCCCATTAGCAGCCCGAATTGACGCTGGCGACGCCGGCTGAGGTGATGCCAGGGGCGCACCAGCAAATTAGGGAGGCTCATTTCGAGATTCAAGATTCAAGGTTCAAGATTCAAGGGGTCAAACCCGAAACAACGTGCGAAGGCGTTCTTCAACACCACGCAAATATTCGCCCGACAGCGTTCCCAGCTCTCGCAGTATCAACGAATGGGTGACCGTCATCATTCTGTTGACCTTGAGTACCGAATCCACGCGCAAACCCGTTATTAGGAACGCCGTGTCCGCTTGGCGCATTACCAAGTCAAATTCCTCGGGCAGGGCGGGAAGTTTGCTGCTGATAAAAGCTACCACAACATGTCCATGTGGCCCGATTTCATCAGTCAAGCAAAGCGCCGGACGCACCTTCGTTGCCGAGAAATCGTCGAATGGAAACGGCAGCAACACGATCTTGCCGCGCATCATGCCAATGCCTTGCCATCCGCCAAGCTATACACATCCTCATCCGGGTCAGCCAAAAACTCGAAGGCCGGATTACCGGCTGCGGCGTGCAACCATTCCTGCTCGAGAATATGCCGAGTGACATTATCTTTGGTCGCTTGCTCAGACTCTTCCAGTAAGACGACCTCCACTCGCTGGCCAATTTGGAATGGCAAGCCTGTCAAAACCGTGCGGTCTGGATCGGTAATGACAATGTGGGTTCGATATGCATGCATGGTTCACTCCTTTTCAACGTTGGGTAATTTAATGGCACCTCTTCAGGGGGGCAAGGTTCAAGGTTCAAGGTCCAAGGGGCAAGGGGCAAGGTCGCCATCATCTTGCGTCTTGTATCTTGCATCTTGTGGAGTTCAAGGTTCAAGGTTCAAGGTTTGCAAGGCAGCTAAAAGTTTTTGCAAGGCAGCACAAAATCGTGGCAAGGATTCGTAACTCTCCAGTGCCTTGCGGGCATCATAGGTGTGCGCCATGCGATTGCGCGCGTCGAGCATTTCAAGCCATATCAATTCGTCGTCCACCCAGCCGTGGGTGAATGCCTGACGCAAACAGGCTTTGGGCGATAGACAATCGGGCAACCCCTGTTCGCTCGACATCACCTTGCAAGCCTTCCAGCCAAGCTCAAAGCAGAACTCGAAATATTGAATGCTGCCTGCCTTGATTAGGTCGCGCTCCGCAGGTTCGTCCAGTGCGCTTTTTAGTTGCGCCAGTGCTGCTGCGAAGTCATCAACTATCCACTGTGCATCAGCCATGAATCACCTCCACCTGCTGCGTGGCCCGCTCTCTGAAACGTGGAGAGGCGCGGTTGAAATCGACCCAGTCAATTTTGTAGAGCGTAGGCAAATCATCCAACTGATCCTCGATGGCATAGAAATCGTTCAGCGGCAGCGGCTCATCGCCCATCACGCCAATATCGAAATCGGAATGCGGCCTTGCGTCTCCGGTCGCGCGAGACCCGAACACAAATACCCGATGACCGAGCAAGAGATCCGCGTTGCGGCGCATCACATCGGCGATCAAGGTCTTGATTTCGGTTTCACGATTCATGGCAAGGTTCAAGGTTCAAGAT
>JBCKNC010000017.1:0-29084 GCA_038902915.1 Polaromonas sp. | reverse complement strand
TCCTGGCCCAGGCACTGCTGCGGCGTTGCGGGCAGCGGGTGTGCCGCAAGGGCAGATTGATGCACCGCCGCCCGACGCTGCGCAGTTTGACTCCGATGCCTTGTGGCAGGTGATAGGCGGGCAAGAAGGGGGACGCGACTGGGCGGGTCGCCGGGTGCTGATTGTTAGAGGGCAGGTTGATGGAGCAGCCCGCACCGACTCACCTGGCAGAGATTGGCTGGCCCGCCAGTGGATCGCAGCCGGTGCAACAGTTGATTTTTTAAGCGTTTATGAACGTCGCACGCCGCAATTGAGTTCGGCGCAAATCAGTCAGGCCCAAAACGCCGCTGCGGATGGCTCGGTATGGCTTTTCAGCAGCTCGGAGGCGGTGGCCAATTTGCTGGCGCAAGCTGGCCTGGCGGGTGTTGACTGGCATCAATCCCGTGCCATCGCCACGCACCCGCGCATTGCGCAGACCGCGCGCGCCGCTGGCTGGGGTGTTGTTGTTGAGTCACGCCCTGCGCTGGACGACATTGTGATGTGTTTACGCTCGATAGAATCAGGGCATCCATGAGTGATCGCCCATCTTCGCAACCAAACCCGCCAGCGCAGCCCTTAGCTGGCGCTGTTGTGCCGCCTGCTTCGACTGCTTCACCCGCGCCCTCTGATGCAGTACAAATTCCGCGCAAATGGGTGCTGGCTATAGGTGTCGTGGGCGGCGCTGCTTTGGTGGTGAGTGGTTTGCTGTGGCAAAAGTTGGGCAGCATTCAGGAAGAACTGGCACGCCGCAGCACCGATTCAGGCGCGCAGGCCATTGAAGCGCGCACGCTGGCACGCGCTGCACAAGACAGCACGCGCGAGCTGGCTGCACGGCTGGCCTTGCAGGAAAACCGCATCAGCGAAGTCAGCTTGCAGCGCACGCAGCTTGAAGAGCTGATGCAAAGCCTGTCGCGTTCGCGCGACGAAAACCTGGTGGTGGACATTGAGTCCGCATTGCGGCTGGCCCAGCAGCAGGCGCAACTGACCGGTAGCGCCGGGCCGCTGATTGCCGCCCTCAAGTCAAGCGAGCAGCGCCTGATGCGTGCCGCCCAGCCACGCCTTAACCCCTTGCAGCGCGCCATTGCCAAAGATACCGACCGCATCAAGTCCGCCAGTCTGACCGACGTGCCGCTGCTGCTGATCAAGCTCGATGAATTGACCCGCATGGTCGATGATTTACCGATAGCCAATGCCTTTGTCGTCAATACGCCGACCAAAAATGCGGCCCCGGCTGCGCCAGTGGCTCCGGCCAAAGCCCCGGCAGCAAAAGATGAAAAAGTCCTGCCCATGATGTTTGACAAAGCAGCGCTCCAGGTCTGGTCGCAACGCCTGCTGGACAGCGTGCGTGATGAGTCTCGCAAACTGCTGCGCGTCAGCCGCATTGACCAGCCCGAGGCCGCCCTGCTGGCACCGGAGCAGGCGTTTTTCCTGCGTGAAAACCTCAAGCTCAGGTTGCTCAATGCGCGCCTTGGCTTGCTGTCGCGCCAGACCGACACCGCACGTACCGATCTGGTCAACGCCGGTACCTGGCTTGGCAAGTACTTTGACCCGGCCTCGCGCAGGACCCAGGCTGCGGTGCAATTACTGCAGCAGGTGCAGGGCCAGTTGAAAACCAGCGAGCTGCCGCGGCTGGACGAGACCATGGCAGCGCTGGCCACTGCCGCTGCAGGCCGATAAACGCCATGCGCGCCGCCTTCTGGCTTTTGGCCCTGTTCGCCATAGCGGCAACTGCCGCCTTGTTTGCGGGCAACAACCAGGCCGTGGTCACCATCTTCTGGCCACCACATCGGGTTGATGTGTCGTTCAATCTGATGGTACTGCTGCTGGTTGGCCTGTTCATGCTGCTGTATGTGGCCTCGCGTGCCTTGTCGGCAGTTTTCTCGCTGCCGCTTGACGCGCGCCGCTGGCGTGCCCAGCAAAAAGAGCGTGCCATGTACGGTGCGCTGATGGACGCGCTGGCGCACCAACTGGCCGGGCGCTACATACGCGCCACCAAGTCGGCACAAACGGCATTGGCACAGGAAAAAAGCCTGACTCTGCTGGCCGAGCATGGTGACCAGGTCACTGGGCACAGCGCCAGTCGTTCCAGCCAGTTGCAGTCGCTGGCGCATTTGCTGGTGGCTGAAAGCGCGCAGTCGCTGCAAAACAAGGCGCTGCGCGACCAGCACATGCAGTCGGCCCTACAAAGCTCTGCGCCGCGTCATGCGCAGGAGGTGCGCGAGGGCGTGCAGTTTCGCGCGGCACGCTGGGCGCTGGATGACCGCGATGCTGGTGCTGCACTTGAATGGCTGGCGCTGTTGCCGCAGGGCGCTGCACGCCGCACGCTGGCGCTGCGCATGAAGCTGCGGGCGACGCGGCAGTTGCGCCAGACGGCACAGGCGCTGGAAACCGCCCGCCTGCTGGTCAAGCACCGGGCTTTCTCTATAGCGGCGGCGCAAAGCCTTGTGCGTGGCCTGGCGCTGGAGCTGCTGAACGAGGCGCATGACCCGGCGCAGTTGCAGCAGGCCTGGGGCTTGCTGGACGACAGCGAGCGCGCCATGCCCGAGCTGGTGGTACATGCAGCATCGCGTTTGACGGCCCTGCATGGTGATGTTGAACTCGCCAGGGGCTGGCTGCTGCAGGTGTGGGACCAAGCCATGCAGTCACGATCAGATATGGGTGACGCATTGCGCATCAAATTGATCACGGTGCTTGAAGCTGGCCTTGATAGCGTTGATGCGGCCTGGCTGGCGCGTATTGAAGCGGCGCAGATGGGCCGCCCGCGTGATGCCAACCTGCAATACCTGGCCGGCATGGCCTGCATGAGCCGCCAGCTATGGGGCAAGTCGCGGCAATTGCTGAGTCAGGCCGCGCTCGGCTTGCAAGATACTGGTCTGCACCGCAAGGCGTGGCGTGCCCTGGCCGTTCTGGCCGAGCAGCGCGAAGATGCCGAGGCTGCTGCGCACGCTTACAAGCAGGTGGCGCAACTCTGAATAAAAAAAGCCCGGAAGCCATTGCAGGCGACCGGACAGATTTGTTCAATCGGCTTGAAATTAAGCCGCTGGCTTTTCAAATGGTAAGGGCGTATCGCGCAGGTCGCGTTTGGTCTCTACCAGCACCAGTGGTGCTTCGGTTGAAACGACAACCGCTGGGCGCTCACGCGGCACATGCACGGGCTTGACTTCGGCGGCCATGGCGGCTTTGGCTTCAGCGATTTTGCTGGAGTCAGAGTTGACCCACTGCAAACCCGAGCCTTGAGCAACCTGTACCAGATCTTGCATCGGCAAATTGTAGGACTGCACTTTGGGGAGCGCAGTGCTCGTAGCGACGGGTGCTGCAACGGCTGGTGCAGCTATCGGAGCCATTACAGGGGGCGCTACAGGCATCACGGGTGCTATGAATTCAGTAGCTTGCCGTGTACGTTCCTGTTGTCTTGCAGCCGGATTTGACTCTGAATTGACAACTTCCGCATGGCTCTCAAAGACGGCTTCGCCAGCGGCTGGCCTTTCAGCACCACCGTTGCTGTTGTCGGCGCGCTTGCTACCTTCACCGCCTTCATTGCGTTCGTGACGATCACGGCCATAACGGTCACGACTGCGGTGTTCGCGTGGCTGGCGCTGCTCTTCGCTGCCCTGGTCTGCGCCTGACGCGGCACCTTGCGTTTGGGCTTGCTCAGCGGATGGATTCAGGGCTTGCGGCGCGTCGTTCATCGCTGCGTTGTCGCTGCCTTCGGGGCGGTCATTACGGCGCTCTCCACGGCGGCCATTGCGGTCACCGCCACGATCATTGCGCTCGCCACGCTCACCTTGTGGTGCGTCTGAACGCTGCTGCGGCTCGCCACCCATGGCTGCGGCCATAGCCGCCTGGTTGGCGAGTGCCAGGTCTTGCTCTACCGGGTCGCGGTCAATGCGCTCGCCGCCACGCTCTGCACGTTCACCACCACGTTCACGGCGATGGCGGCCACCTTCACGGGGCTCGCGTGGTTCACGCTGCTCACGAGGTTCACGGCCTTCACGAGGTTCTCGGGCCTCGCGATCACCTTCAGGGCGCTGTATTGCGTCAGCGGCTGGGCGCTCTTGGCGCGCGCCTTCAGGGTTGCGTTCGCGGCGCGCGCCGCCACGACCTTCTCCTCGACCGTCTTGACGTGGTTCACGGCCTTCAGGTCGTCCATCGGTGCGCCCTTCAGGACGACCGTCTGCACGTGGTTCGCGCCCTTCGCCACGACCTTCGCTACGGCCACGGCCACCGCGTCGGCCATCACGGCCACCGCGTTCAGAGCGCTCACCGCTGCGTCCTTCAGGACGGCCATCACGACCGTCGCGGCGGGCTTCACCACTTCCAGTTGTGGTTTTCTGTGCGCTGGCAGCAGGTGCTGTAACGGGTGCTTCTGCGTTGCTGAACAGGCCTTTTATCCAGCCGAAAAATCCTTTTTCTGCCGGGGCTGTCGCTGCCATGGCAGGCCGTGGCACGGGTTTTGGCGCAACGGCTGCAGCGGCTACAGGTTTGGCTACAGCCACAGGGGCAGGTGCATCGGGCAAAACACCTTTGATGATGGGTTCCTGCTTGTTGTGCTTTTCCTGGCTGCGACGTGTGACCAGCGCCGGGTCTTCGATTTCTTCAGCCATCTTGTAGCTGGCTTCGATGTTGTCCAGGCGCGGGTCGTCGTGCTTCAGGCGTTCCAGCTTGTAATTGGGCGTTTCCAGCGTCTTGTTGGGAATCAGCAGCACATTGATGCGTTGCTTGAGTTCGATCTTGGCGATTTCCGAACGCTTTTCGTTCAGCAGGAAAGACGCCACATCAACCGGCACCTGACAAAGAATCGATGCCGTGCTGTCTTTGAGGGCCTCTTCCTGGATGATGCGCAAAATCTGCAACGCCGAGCTTTCGGTATCGCGGATGTGGCCGGAGCCGCCGCAACGCGGGCAAGGGATCGATGCGCCTTCGTTGAGTGCCGGGCGCAGCCGCTGGCGGCTCATTTCCAGCAGGCCGAACTTGCTGATGGTGCCAAACTGCACGCGGGCGCGGTCTTGCCGCAGCGCGTCGCGCAAACGGTTTTCAACATCGCGGCGGTTGCGCGACTCTTCCATGTCGATAAAGTCGATGACGATCAGGCCGCCCAGATCGCGCAAACGCATCTGGCGCGCTACTTCGTCTGCGGCTTCAAGGTTGGTGCGGGTAGCGGTTTCTTCGATGTCGCCGCCTTTGATGGCTCTAGCCGAGTTGACGTCAACCGACACCAGTGCTTCGGTGTGGTCAATCACAATCGCGCCGCCGGACGGCAACTGCACGGTGCGTGCATAGGCCGATTCGATCTGGTGCTCGATCTGGAAGCGGCTGAACAGCGGTGCGTCGTCGCGGTAGCGCTTGACACGGTGCTCGTGCTCGGGCATGACGTGAGCCATGAACTGTTTGGCCTGTTCGTACACGTCGTCGGTGTCAAGCAAAATATCGCCGATGTCGCTGTTGAAGTAGTCGCGGATGGCGCGAATCACGAGGCTTGATTCCTGGTAAATCAGGAAAGCGCCTTTGCCGCCTTTGCCTGCGCCTTCAATCGCTGTCCAGAGCTTGATGAGGTAGTTCAGGTCCCACTGCAACTCAGGCGCGCTGCGGCCAATGCCGGCGGTGCGGGCAATGATGCTGGAGCCTTGCGGGTATTCCAGCTGGTCCAGGTTTTCTTTAAGCTCGGCCCGGTCTTCGCCTTCGATGCGGCGTGACACGCCACCGCCGCGCGGGTTGTTGGGCATCAGCACCACGTAGCGGCCTGCCAGCGATACAAACGTGGTCAGCGCAGCGCCTTTGTTGCCGCGCTCTTCTTTCTCGACCTGAACCATCAGTTCTTGGCCTTCGCGAATCACGTCTTGTATGCGCGCCTGGCTGACCGGCACGCCGGGGGTGAAGTAGTTCTTGGAGATTTCCTTGAACGGCAAAAAGCCGTGGCGGTCTTCGCCGTAATCGACAAAGCAGGCTTCGAGTGAAGGCTCGACGCGGGTGACGACGGCCTTGTAGATGTTGCCCTTGCGCTGTTCGCGCCCTTCAATTTCAATTTCGTAGTCGAGGAGTTTTTGTCCGTCAACAATCGCCAGGCGACGTTCTTCAGCCTGCGTGGCGTTAATCAGCATCCGTTTCATGATGGCTATTCCTTATCGTTGTCATGTCTCAAGCCCAAAAAATGGGCCAACGATGCCAAAGAAGACGTGATGCGAACGTGGGGAATTGCCGGAGAGCTTTTGACGCCTGTGCGCCGACTGAAAAATCAGCCGGGCAGGTGGGTCGTAAGCGTAGGCGCGTGGATGGAGCGAGCCGGAGTCAAACAGCTATGCGCTACAAAAAGAGTAGCTGGTCGCGCCCGTATTACAAGGGCTGCAAGCTGATTTGTGCCAAAAAATGGGGCCAAAAGGCACCGCCGGCACAGGTTAATCAGATAAAGCAGCGTTGTCATCAGGGGGGCTAACTGTTAAAGGACTTGTTCTCACTGGATCCATATGCAGCCGGTTGCATGGGCGCGGGCTGCAAGCTTGGGTATTCCGTAGTTGTATTCGCAAAACATCGACTTGTTCTCGCGTGCAATCTGCCAGACAAACGAGGTGCCGGGCACTCATCGTTTGCGGGCGATTACCCGCGTGGGCATCGACCTACCAGCCAAGGCTGCTTGTGGTTTGTGGATGGGTTTTTTCATTGGCCCGGGACTTGTGTGGACTAAACTCCAGACAAATCAACCACTTGACAAGCACATCGCTAGTGAAGAACATTATAAGCCCTCCGGTGCGTGAAGTTGCATCCCCCTCAGCGGCTCGGGTCACGCTGCTTACCGTGACTGAAGACTACGCTGGCCAGCGGCTCGACAACTTCTTGATGCGCGAGCTTAAAGGCGTACCTAAAACCCATGTTTACCGCATCATCCGCAGCGGCGAGGTGCGCGTGAACAAGGGCCGGGCGCAGGCCGATACACGGCTTGGAAGCGGCGATGTGGTGCGATTGCCGCCCGTGCGCACGTCGGAGCGCGCGGAGCAGAAGGCCGAAGCCATGGCCCAAGTGGTTGTGCGCCACGGTGCGACTTCAACGCTGGGTGGCTACGCCCCTGCGGCGGAGTTTCCGATACTTTTTGAAGACGATTTTGTGCTGGCCATAGACAAACCCGCAGGCGTGGCGGTGCATGGCGGCAGTGGTGTCAGCTTTGGTGTGATTGAGCAGTTGCGGATGGCGCGGCCGGAGGCGGATTTTTTAGAGCTGGTGCATAGACTGGACCGCGAGACCAGCGGCATACTGCTGATCGCCAAGCGGCGCATGGCGCTCAAGTTGTTGCAAGAGCAGTTCAGAGAGCGCGAGACCGACAAGGTGTACTTGGCCCTGGTCAAAGGCGACTGGGCCCCGAACAAGCGCGTGATCGACAAGGCGCTGCATAAGTACTTGATCGAGGGGAAGCCGGGGACCTCCGGTTTAGGCGAGCGCCGCGTCAAGATCGTGCCGAACGAGCACCCTGACGCTATGCGCTCGGTCACGCTGGTCAAGGTCAAGGCGCAAATTCCGGCGAATGCCGTGTTACTCAATACGCCTTTTACGCTGCTAGAAGTGACCATCAAAACCGGCCGCACGCATCAGATTCGTGTTCATCTGGCGGGCGAGGGCCATCCGATTGCCGGGGACGACAAATATGGTGACTTTGAGCTGAACAAGGCCCTGCAAAAAACACTGGCTGGCCAGGCTTCCTTAAAGCGCATGTTTCTGCACGCCTGGAGCCTGAAGTTCAACCATCCAAAGCTGCGTAAAGTCATTCATTTACAGGCGGCGCTGCCCGATGAATTGCAGCAGTTTTTAGAGTTATTGGGGTCAGACGCCAATTTCGCTGCGGTGCGAAGCACCGCCCCCGGAGGGCGAGCCGAAGGCTCGGCGAATTTGGGCTCTGACCCCAATAACTCCTAGCCAGGCCGGGTAACAATATCGTTAGGCATTAACCTTATGGCAACTTCCCAAACCACTATAAATTTTCTTCTTGACCAACTTTCAGGTGTCGGCCAAGTAACTGCAAAAAAAATGTTCGGGGAATACTGTTTATATTTGGCGGGGAAGCCTGTTGCCCTAGTCTGCGACGATCAGTTGTTTCTCAAGCCGACAAGTGCTGCTCTATGCCTCATTTCAACTGTAGTTGAAGGCTCACCTTATCCTGGAGCAAAACCTCACCTTTTAGTTACCGCAGACTTGTGGGAGGACAGGGATTGGCTCAGTCAGTTAATTCAGGCTACGGCAAATGAGCTGCCTCAACCTAAACCTCGAAGGAAAAAGCCTAGCCGGCGCTCAAGCGGGACGCCGAAAAAGCGCGCCGCCCCTTAGCTTGAACTTATGCCCACGCAATCATCCATTCGACACTTTGACCTGATTGCCTTCGACTGGGACGGCACGCTGTTTGATTCGACCAAAATCATCATTCGCTGCATTCAGGAAGCGGTGCGCGATGTGGGCGGCACGGTGCCGACTGCTGAAGCTGCAGGCTATGTGATTGGCCTGGGCCTGCGGCAGGCACTGGCCCACGCCGCGCCAGACGTGCCGGTTGAAAAATACCCGCTGCTAAGTGAGCGCTACCAGCACCACTACGCGGCGCATGCCGATGACATCAGTCTGTTCGATGGCGTGCTGCCCATGCTGGCGAGCCTGAAGGCGCGCGGCCATTTGCTGGCGGTGGCTACTGGCAAGTCACGGCGCGGGCTGGATGCCGCGCTCAGGCGCGTCGAGA
Source organism: Polaromonas sp. (assembly GCA_038902915.1). GTDB lineage: Bacteria > Pseudomonadota > Gammaproteobacteria > Burkholderiales > Burkholderiaceae_C > Polaromonas. The sequence continues at coordinate 20,359 of JBCKNC010000017.1, read as the reverse complement.
TCAAAGGCGTGTTTGATGGCTCGCGTACAGCGGACGAAACAGCCAGTAAACCCAATCCCTTGATGCTGTATGAGTTGATGCGCGAGTTGGGTGTGGTGGCCAGCCGCACCCTGATGGTTGGCGACACCACCCACGATTTGCAGATGGCCGTCAATGCAGGCTGCCCCAGCGTTGGTGTGAGTTACGGCGCGCATGAGCCAGCAGCTTTTGCCGCTTTAAAACCGCTGCACATTGCCCACTCGATTGCAGACTTGGGTAGCTGGTTGCAGGGCCATGCCTAGCTACTTCATCCCATCCTTCGCACATGACTGAGCAGCTGGCCCTGTGCAACAGCAGCGACTTGCAGGATGCGGGGCAGGCCGTGCCTTTCGACGTGGTGTATGCAGGCCAGACCTGCCGTGCCTTTGCCGTCCGCTTCAAGGGCCAGCCGCACGCCTACCTCAATCGCTGCACCCATGTGGCGATGGAGCTGGACTGGCAACCGAATCGTGTTTTCGACAACAGTGGCCAGTGGCTGCTGTGCGCCAGCCACGGTGCGGCCTACCAGCCAGACACTGGCCAGTGTGCTGGCGGGCCGTGTAACGGCGGGCTGGTCAAAATAACCCTGTCGGAAAAAGATGGCGTGGTTTACTGGCATTGTGCGTACAACCTCAAACCACCAGAGTTCTCATAGCCTCCTAAAGGGCGCTTCTAGAAATTCAGATTTTCGGGATGAAATGCTAGGCGGACGGAACGCAGCAACCGGAACGTACTTCAGGTACGTGAGGATTGCGAGTACCGCCCAACGACGCAGTTCGCCCGAAAAATGAATTTATAGAGGTGCCCTAAACTAGACCCCATGAACGATTCCAATCGCCCCGGCCCAAATGATCCTGATCGTGAGCCTTTTCCGCGCTCCGATTTTGAACAAAAACCCTCTGGAACACCCGACCCACGCACACAACCAGTTCCTGAAATGACCACCAAAAAATCATCTTCCGACCCACTCGATGCATCCGGCTGGGAGCGCGTCACGCTTGAAAAGCTGGCCTTCGCTTCGCTCAACGAGCAAAAAACCACGCGCCGCTGGAAAACATTTATGCGCCTGTCCTGGCTGGTCTTTTTTATTGTGCTCGCCTGGATGGCCCTGCACCGCGGCAAACCGGCCGGCAGCGCCACCGTTGCGCATACTGCGGTGGTGGAAATCAAGGGTGAAATTTCAGCCGGCGCTGATGCCAGCGCAGAATTTATCAACGCTGCGCTAAAGGCCGCGTTCGAAGATGAGGGGTCCAAAGCCGTGGTGCTGCTGATCAATTCGCCCGGTGGCAGCCCGGTACAGGCCGGCATGATGAACGACGAAATCCGCCGCCTGAAGGCCAAGCACAAGAAGCCGGTTTACGCCGTGATTGAAGAAACCTGCGCCTCTGCGGCTTACTACATTGCCGTGTCGGCAGACAAAATTTTTGTCGACAAGGCCAGCATTGTCGGCAGCATCGGCGTGCTGATGGACGGCTTTGGCTTTACCGGCCTGATGGACAAGCTGGGCGTGGAGCGCCGGTTGATCACGTCCGGTGAGAACAAGGGTTTTCTGGATCCGTTCAGTCCGCAGAGCGAAAAGCAGCGGGCCTACACGCAAACCATGCTGGACCAGATTCACCAGCAGTTCATCACGGTGGTGAAAGCCGGGCGTGGCCAGCGCCTGAAGGAATCACCCGAGATGTTCAGCGGCCTGTTCTGGACCGGCCAGCAGGCCGTCGAGCTGGGCCTGGCCGACCAGTTGGGTTCGCTCGAATATGTCGCCCGCGAGGTCGTCAAGGCCGAAGAAATCATCGACTACACCCGCCGCGACAACGTGGCCGAGCGCCTGGCCAAAAAGTTTGGCGCGGCGATGGGTGAGGGTGCGATGAAAGCTTTTAAAGCGATACCAGCGCTGCGATAGCCTGCTGCAGTTCTTTCTGAACCATCGTGCCTTTAACCGTAGTCGTTGTCCTGAGCGGGTTGGCAAAAACCCGGCGCAACTACTGACCGGAAAAGCCCATCCGCATTGGCTCGAACTGCTGGGCTTTACCCGGTTTCAGCGAGCCTGAGGACTTCTCTGAAGAGCCAAACACTGCCTCTTCAGATCAGCATTTTCAAATCAAGTTTGGCCAATTTCCGGGCCGGAATCCCTGCGCCTGTGGTACCCAAAATTGGCACTTTTTGAACCACGCCAAGGATTCAATTGTAGTGGCAGGTTTGAACTCCAACCCTATATGAATCCAATTAAAGTGGACCCCACAGTCAAGACAATTTTCCAATCAGTTTAAGCTGTCCTCGATTTCAACTGCAGCTGGACGGAGCTGCCCCAGGCATGCCCCGCCTTACACTTACCGAAAGAATTTCCAACCACCACTGGAACCTACCAATGCATTCCACGGCAAACACCCGCATGAAGATTCAATCTGTCGTTCTGTCCGGCGGCTCCGGCACTCGGCTGTGGCCCCTGTCCCGCGAAAAGCACCCCAAGCAGTTGCTGGCCCTGGTTGGCGAGGATTCGCTGTTGCAGGCCACGCTGCGCCGGGTGGAAGGTATGCAGGGTTTGGAGGGCATCACGCTCGCCGACCCGATGGTGGTGTGCAACGAGGAATATCGTTTTGTGATTGCCGAGCAGTTGCGCCTGATGGGCCGCCCCGGCACCATCGTGCTGGAGCCTTTGGGCCGCAATACGGCCCCCGCGCTTACGCTGGCTGCGCTGGCAGCTACCCAAAGCGATAGCGATGCGGTGCTGCTGGTGATGCCCGCAGACCATGTGATGCTCGACACTGCCGCCTTTCAGAGCGCGGTGTGCCAAGGCGCGGTCCTGGCCGAGCAAGGCGTGGTGGTCACGTTTGGCATCACGCCGGATGCGCCGGAGACGGGCTACGGCTATATCCAGTCGGGCGCGGCCCATCTGGGCGCCAAGCGCATCGCCCGGTTTGTGGAAAAGCCCGACCTGGCCACGGCGCAGCGATACCTGGATGCCGGCACTTATCTGTGGAACAGCGGCATTTTCATGATGCGGGCCTCGGTGTGGCTGGCCGCGATTGGCGCCTGCCGCCCCGACATTTTGGCGGCCTGTCAGAGCGCCTGGGACCAGGGCAAGACCGATGGCGAATTTGTGCGTGTGGGCAAAGAGGCGTTTGCCCGGTGCCCCAGTGATTCGATCGATTACGCCGTGATGGAGCGCCTGGCGGCTAGTGCTGGCGCCAGCGCTGATGCCGCGCCGCTGCCGGTGGGCGTGGTGATTCCGCTGGACGCGGGTTGGTCCGATGTCGGTTCGTGGGATGCGCTGTGGCAGGTGCTGCCCAAAGACGCTGCGGGCAATGTGGCGCAGGGCGACGTGCTGTTGCAGGACTGCGCCAACACTTTGGCGCTATCTGAAGGCCGGCTGGTGGCCTGCGTGGGCGTGAGCGACCTGATTGTGGTGGAGACCGCCGACGCCATTCTGGTGGTGCACAAAGACAAGACGCAGGATGTGAAGAAGGTGGTTGACAGCCTCAAGGCGCAAGGCCGCTGCGAGGGCAATATCCACCGCAAGGTGTTTCGCCCCTGGGGCTGGTATGACTGCGTGGATGCGGGCCCGCGTTTTCAGGTCAAACGCATTGTGGTCAAGCCGCAGGGCATTTTGTCGCTGCAGATGCACCACCACCGCGCCGAGCATTGGATTGTGGTGAGTGGTACGGCGCGGGTGACGCGCGGGTCTGAGAGCTTCTTGGTGTCGGAGAACCAGTCCACCTTTATTCCGCTGGGTACCACCCACCGGCTTGAAAACCCGGGCTGCGTGCCGTTGGAGATGATTGAGGTGCAGTCTGGCTCGTACTTGGGGGAGGACGATATTGTGCGGTTGGAGGATGTTTACGGTCGCTGATTTCTGCGATCAATAAACCAAATATCTACACCAGAGCGTCGGGCAGGCCTGGCTAAGGTTGCAAATTGCAACCTTAAAGCCGCGTACTCATCCTGGCTGAGCTGAAACATGAAGTCGTCAGGAAACCGCTCGCGGTTGCGATTGACTTGCTGGTTAAAGCGCTTTGTGGGCTGCTAAAAATGTAGCAAAAATTTCTATCGTCCAATGCAAAAAACGGTCGGCAGCCCCAGCGCGACACTGGATTTGTCTCGCTTCCACTGACTGACCTGCATACTTTTCGACCAGCCTGTATCCATGGTCAGGCCGCAGCTCAGTGCCAACCGGGTGTTGCCTTGCAGCGCTTGCAGCAGCGCCTGTAGCAGGGCGGCGTTGCGATAAGGCGTCTCGATAAAAATCTGTGTCTGGCCGGTTTTCAGTGCCAGTGATTCAAGCTCCCTGATGCGCTGTGCGCGTTCGCCGCCGCCCAGCGGCAGGTAACCGACAAACACAAAGTTTTGACCGTTCAGTCCGCTGGCAGCTAGCGCCAGCATCAGCGACATGGGCCCTGTCAGCGGCACGACCTGCATACCGAGGTCATGCGCGGCCCGCACCACTGACGAGCCGGGGTCTGCAATGGCGGGCATACCGGCTTCACTGACCAGCCCTATGTCACGCCCCTCCATGGCGGCGATCAGCAGCGGGCGTGCGTCAAAGTTGCCGCCGTGGTCGCCTTTTTTGTGTACCTCGCGTGGCAATTCCTGAATCTGCAGCGACTGCACGGGCTGGCTCAAGGGCTCGATGTCGTTGATGCGTTTGAGGTAGGCGCGTGTGCTTTTGGCGTTCTCGCAAATCCAGCATTGCAGGCGCGCCGCTATCTGTATCGTGGCCAACGGCATCACGTCCTGTAGCGGAGCCTGGATGTCGCAACCGAAATCCAGCGGTGCGGGCACGAGGTAGAGCTTGCCCTTAAGTTGGGTATTTGCTTGGGTATTGGTCTGGCTACTCATTCAGTAGCCTTCGAAGGCAAGAGCAGGGCAATGCCCGCAGCGCGAATCATGTTGCAGGTGCGTATCAGGGGCAGGCCGACCAGTGCTGTGGGGTCGTCGCTTTCAATCGACGCCAGCAGCGCAATGCCGAGTCCTTCGCTTTTGGCACTGCCCGCGCAGTCGTAGGGTTGTTCGGCGCGCAGGTAGTTTTCAATCTCGTCATCTGTCAGGTCGCGAAAAGTCACTTTGACGGCGGCCAGGCTGCTTTGCTCGAAACCGCTCTCTTTGCAGACCACCGCTACCGCTGTCTGAAAAATCACTGTCTGGCCACGCATCTGGCGCAGTTGTGCGACGGCGCGCTCATGCGTGCCGGGCTTGCCAAGCGGCTGGCCATGCAGGTCTGCCACCTGGTCCGCGCCTATGACCACGGCATCAGGCGCTGCGTCAGCCACTGCGCGTGCCTTGGCCAGGGCCAGGCGTGCAGCCAGAACGGATGGCTTTTCGCCTGGCAAAGGGGTTTCGTCCACATCGGGGGCCAGTACTTCAAAGGGGATTTGCAAACGCTGCAACATCTCGCGGCGGTATCGGGATGTCGAGCCCAATATCAGGCGGCGGTTTGGTGGTGGATGGGGGTAAGTCATGCCGTGATTCTCTTACACTGCACGCATGACCAGACAGCTTCAAGCCAGCCGCCTCAATATGCAGGCATTTGCACAGCAGGGCGAGGCCCTTGTAGAAACCACGCCGCTGCACGATCTGCATCGCCTGACGCAGGAGGCGCATAAGTCGCACGAGGTGCCGCCTGAGTCGGTTGTCAAATGGCGGGCACTTGGCGAGTTGCGCGAACGTACGGGTGCCGAGGCAGATGTCTGGCTGCGTCTAGAGGCCAACACAAGTATTGCCCTGACCTGCCAGCGCTGTATGCAGGCGGTCTTGATGCCGCTTGAGGTCGATCAGTGGTACCGCTTTGTGGCCACGGAAGACATCGCCATGGCGGAAGATGATGCCTCGGAAGAGGATTTGCTGGTCATGGAGCCGCAGTTTGACTTGCTGGCCTTGCTGGAGGACGAGTTGCTGATGGCGCTGCCGCTGGTGCCCATGCATGAGCAGTGCCCTGATGAGAGCCTCTCACAGGCCAGCCAGTCACTCAAGGAAAAGGACGAAGATGAGCCTGCTGAAAAACCAAACCCTTTTGCAGTTTTAGCCCAGCTCAAGAAGAAAGGATAATTCTTTTGAATTACTATCATAGCAAATCAGGCGACTTTTCATGTCTTGCCTCATTGGAGATTCGTAGGGTGGGCACTGCCCACGCTGGCTTTATGAATGGGGCCAAGTCGGGGATTACGTGGGCGGTGCCCACCCTACAGGGAGCTGAGTAGTTACGAATTTTCATGCCTTGCCCCGTCGGTGACCCAAGAGTTTTGTCCGTGAGGCGGCTTGTCGCGCTATAATCAATGGCTTCGCGTACTGTCTGGCAATGTAGCTAGCCCCGGGATTTCATGCGATCCTTGGCTTTCCAAATTTCAGAAGTTGGTGCGCAATTACCAACCCTTACCCCCTCAGGAGCGGATTATGGCCGTCCAGCAGAACAAAAAATCACCTTCCAAGCGCGGCATGCACCGCTCGCACAACGCACTCAACGTGCCGGGCATCGCAGTGGAATCCATCACTGGCGAAACCCACCTGCGCCACCACATCAGCCCTACCGGCTTTTACCGTGGTCGCAAGGTGCTGCAAACCAAATCCGAAGCGTAAATTCGCGCTCAAAATACGGGCCCGCACTTATCCTGCGGGCTTTTCTTTTGGTACTTGCCACAGGTTTTTGCCTTGTTCCTCATTGAATTGACCACTCTGGCCGTGGCCGCTTTCCGGTTGCCTGCATGATCCGAATCGCTGTTGATGCCATGGGTGGCGACATTGGCCCCGCCGTCACGATCCCGGCCAGCTTGGCATTTCTGGATGGCCATCCGGATGCCGAACTGATCGTTGTCGGCCAGCCGCTGGTGTTTGCTACCCATCCGCAGTACGCCCAACTGAAGGCACACGCCCGTTGCCAGGTGGTGGAGGCCAGCGAGGTGGTCACCATGGACGACCCGATTGAAATTGCACTGCGCCGCAAGAAAAACTCTTCCATGCGGGTTGCCGTCAATCAGGTCAAGAATGGCACAGCCCAGGTTGCAGTGTCTGCCGGCAATACCGGGGCGCTGATGGCGATTGCCCGTTATGTGCTCAAAACCATGGACGGCATCGACAGGCCCGCCATCGCCACTCAACTGCCCAACGCCATCGGCGGTGCCACAACCGTGCTCGATCTGGGGGCCAATGTGGACTGCACCGAAGAGCATCTGTTGCAGTTCGCTGTCATGGGTTCTGCCTTGGTGGCCGCGATCACGGGCAACCCCGCGCCCAGTGTTGGCCTGCTTAATATTGGTCAAGAAGCAATAAAAGGTAGCGAAATCATTAAAAAAGCTGCTGAATTGCTGCGATCTGCTGCTAATTCTGGCGATCTTAATTTTTATGGCAATGTCGAGGGTGACGATATTTTCAAGGGAACGACAGATATCGTGGTTTGTGACGGGTTTGTCGGCAATGTGGCGCTCAAAACCAGTGAAGGCCTTGCCAGCATGATAGCGAGTTTCATCAAGGCGGAGTTTTCGCGCAACATCTTTACGAAATTTGCTGCCTTTGTGTCCTATCCGGTGCTAACTGCATTTAAAAACCGTATGGATCACCGACATTATAACGGTGCCGCATTGTTGGGCTTGCAGGGCCTGGTATTCAAGAGTCATGGCTCTGCAGATGCTTTTGCCTTTGAGCGTGCCCTGAATCGGGCTTATGATGCGGCTCGGAACCAACTGCTTGAGAAGGTTCGGGAGCGGATTGCCCGCGCAGCACCATTGCTGGCTACAGCAAAGCCGGCTGACGCAGAAAGCACTTCCTCAAGGGCATTTCTATAAATTCATTTTTCGGGCGAATTGCGTCGTTGGGCGGTACTCGCAATCCTCACGTACCCAAGTACGCTCCGGTTGCTGCGTTCCGTCCGCCTTGCACTTCATCCCGAAAATCTGAATTTCTAGAAGTGCCCTAAACTTCCTCAATGCGGATTGAGCCAGCAGCCCTAATATCGACGACTCACTGAAACACCTGACATACTTTTCAATCAATGGCCCGATATTCACGCATTACTGGCACTGGCAGTTATCTCCCGCCACGCCGTTTGACCAATGCCGATCTGGCTTTCGAACTGGCTAGCAAAGGCGTTGAAACTTCGGACGACTGGATTGTGGAGCGCACCGGCATCCACGCCCGCCACTTTGCTGCGCCAGATGTATGCAGCAGCGACCTCGGGGTGGAAGCGGCCAAAAAGGCGCTTGAAGCGGCAGGATTGCTCCCTGGCGATATTGATCTCATCATTGTTGCGACATCCACACCCGACATGGTGTTTCCGTCTGTGGCCTGCATACTGCAAAACAAGCTCGGCATTGCTGGCTGCGCCGCATTTGACGTGCAGGCGGTTTGCAGCGGTTTTGTGTATGCCCTGACGGTTGCCGATGCTATGATCCGCACTGGTTCGGCCAGCAAAGCGCTGGTGATAGGCGCTGAAGTGTTCTCGCGCATTCTTGATTTTTCGGACCGCACAACCTGTGTGTTGTTTGGCGACGGTGCCGGTGCTGTGGTGCTGGAGGCATCAGACACACCTGGCATTCTCGCCAGCGACCTTCATGCCGACGGCAAGCATGTCGGCATATTGTGTGTACCCGGTACCGTGTCTGGCGGCAAGATTCTGGGCGATCCGCTGCTCAAGATGGACGGTCAGGCAGTGTTCAAACTGGCCGTTGGCGTTTTAGAGAGCGCAGCGCGCGCAACGCTGGCAAAGGCCAATCTGACGGATGCCGACATCGATTGGCTGATTCCACACCAGGCCAACCTCCGCATCATGCAGAGCATTGCCAAAAAGCTGAAGCTGCCACTTGAAAAGCTGATCGTCACCCTCGACCAGCATGGCAACACGTCTGCTGCATCCATTCCGCTGGCGCTTGATGCTTCAGTGCGCAGTGGCAAGATTAAAAAGGGAGACACCCTGATGCTGGAAGGCGTGGGTGGTGGCTTCACGTGGGGCGCGGTGCTTCTCAACTATTGAGATGGCGGCCCGTACCAATCAGTTCCGTTCTTACAGGTGGGAGGCGGCTTGAATTTCAGCGCACTAGGCTTTACCCGCCGGATGGACTTTATTGCAGTGCTTTTCCTGGCGACTGCGTTTGGTTTTGCCGGCTGGAAAATTGTCAATCGACTGTCTGCCACGAATTTTGCATCGGTGGCACAGCAAGCGCCATCTTCTGCTAGTGTTCCGCGAAACGTTCCAGCGCTTGCAACTGCTGCAAGCCTGCCGCAGCAACAGCGCTCACCCGATGGCCGTTTGCGCTTCGATGCCCAGTTTGTCTCCTCCGCGCCCGGTCAGTCTGTCCACGCCGCTTCCGTAGTCGAGTTGCGTGACGGGCGTTTGCGCGTCGTCTGGTTCTCGGGTTCGCGCGAAGGGGCAGGGGATGTGGCTATAAAAACTTCCGTCATGGACGCAGCAAGCCTGCACTGGGGTGAGGAAACAACGCTTTTTGACCGGCAGCATCTTCAGCAGGGTCTGTGGCGCTATATCAAAAAACTGGGCAATCCGGTCATTGCCCGCATGCCTGACGATTCGCTCATGCTCTGGATGGTGACGGTTTCGCTAGGTGGCTGGGCTGGCAGCGCCATCACCTGGTCGCGCTCCGTCGACGAAGGTATCAACTGGAGTGTGCCCAGGCGCCTGGTGACCTCGCCTTTTCTCAATATCAGTACCCTCGTCAAGGGTGCACCTATTTTTTACGAGGATGGTCAGATCGGCTTGCCGGTGTATCACGAGTTTGCGGTCAAATTTGCTGAAATCCTGCGACTCAGTCCGCAGGGGCGGGTGCTTGATAAAACCCGTATCCCCGGCAGCCAGACCAGCCTGCAGCCGGTCATGCTTGTGACCGGGCCTGAGCGCGCACAAATCTACCTGCGATCCGCAGGCTTGCCGACAGTCAAAACTTCCCGCACCGATGACGCAGGTCAAACATGGTCATCGGCGCAAGCTAGCAATTTGCCCAACCCCGGCTCAGCCCTTGCCGGGGTGCTTACGGGTGCAGGCGAGCAATGGCTGGCGCTGAACCCCACGCCCGCTGGCCGCGAAACGCTGGCCTTGCTGAAAGCCGGTAGCGAAGGCCACTTTGATGGTGCTTCTGCCCTTGTGGTGGAGGCAACCACGACAGTCCAAGGCGGGCCTTCCATCGCCGATTACGAGCGTCAACTCGGCGATGAACTTAAGGCGCAGGGTGCGAGCGGCGCTCAGGTTCAAGCCTATGTTGCCAGTGCCAGGCGTCAGCTCTGCGGGCAAGCAAGCTGCGCGCGGGAGTTTTCATACCCCTCTCTGCTGCAAAGCCGGGATGGTTATATCCATCTGGTTTACACATGGCACCGCACCCGCATCAAGCATGTGCGGCTTGATCCCATGCAACCTTTGTTGACTGCTACTGCTACTGTAGTGGCCCCGAAAAATGCTCCCCCGGCTAACTGATCTGGTTGCCCTGCTGGGCATCAGCCTGGTGCTGTGCGCCATGCTCTTTCGTTTGCTCCGTGCGGCAAGTGGTAGCAAGCCGTGGGTCAAATGGATGACTGCTGGCTGTTTTGTGCTGCTCTGGCTGCCGGTAGGAGCAGCGCATTTGCCCATCGTGGCTTATGTGCGCGGTGTGAGTTCTGATCTGAGCCTTACCTTGGTGGCGCTGGCCGGCCTCGGACTGTGGCAAGGCCTCTCTGGCCGGGTGCTGGTTGGCGACCACGACAAAACACCGCTGTTTGCGGTGGTCGTAGCTGCCGGAGTTTTCCTTTATCCCACGGCTTTGGGTTGGGGTGACTGGGATGCCTACAGGCTGGGTTGGGGCAGCTATGGCATGTTGCTTGGTCTGCTTGCACTGGTGTTTGCTTTTTGGTATCAAGGTTTGCGTTTACTGCCGCTGCTGGTCGCGCTGGCCTTACTAGGCTGGGTAGCGGGCATCATGGAGTCAGGCAATTTATGGGACTACCTCATAGACCCGTGGCTGGTGATATTTGCCTTCTTAGCCTTCTTAGAATATCCAGTAAAAAAGTTTTTTAAAATAATTGCTAGCCGTAGAGGAGAAGTTGTTTGAAACCATTTGCTTTTGTTTTTCCTGGTCAGGGCTCGCAGTCGGTGGGCATGCTGGACGCGTGGGGCGATCATCCTGTCGTTACTCAAACGCTGGCTGAAGCTTCCGACGCGCTGGACCTGGATGTAGCGCTGTTGATAAAGGAAGGCCCGAAAGAGGCCCTCGCATTGACCACCAACACCCAGCCCGTGATGCTGGTGGCGGGTGTTGCAGCTTACCGGGTGTGGATGGCTGAAACCGGCGTGCTGCCTGCCGTGGTGGCAGGTCACTCGCTGGGCGAGTATTCCGCGCTGGTGGCGTCAAGCGTTTTGACGCTCGCACAGGCCGCACCGCTGGTGCGCTTTCGTGCACAAGCCATGCAGGATGCCGTACCTGTAGGTAGGGGTGCCATGGCAGCCATTCTTGGCATGGATGCTGCCAAAGTCATTGAAGGTTGTGCCGAGGCGCTGCGCAGCTTTGGCGCTGGCACCCAGGAGGTTGTCGAGGCGGTCAATTTCAACGACCCATTGCAAACGGTTATCGCTGGCAGCAAGGCCGCCGTCGACAAAGCTTGTGAAGTCCTCAAGGCCAACGGTGCCAAGCGCACCTTGCCGTTGCCGGTTTCTGCGCCTTTCCATTCCAGATTGATGAAACCAGCGGCTGAAAAACTGAAAGAAAAGCTCTCTGGCATCCAGTTCGCTGCACCGCAAATCCCTGTCATCAACAATATTGACGTGGCGATTGAGCTTGATGCGGAGCGTATTCGCGCCGCGCTGTACCGTCAGGCATTCAGCCCTGTGCGCTGGGTTGAATGTATTCAGGCCATCAAGGCCAGCGGGCTTGTAAACATTGTTGAATGTGGCCCGGGTAAAGTGCTGGCAGGACTGGTGAAAAGAATTGATCCTGAGTTGACCGGTGCGCCCCTGTTTGATCCGGCATCAATGGCCGCAGTGAAGGAGTTCTTAGCATGAGGGCACTTCTAGAAATTCAGCTTTTCAGGATAAAGTGCAAGGCGCGCGGAGCGGAGCAACCGGAATGTACTTAAGGTACATGAGGATTGCGAGCACCGCGCAACGCAGCAATTTGCCTGAAAAATGAATTTATAGAGGTGCCCACAAGACCATGACACACCTTAAAAAAATCGTACAAGCCAGTGTAGTCATCGTTGTCACCTGCCTGTTGTGGTCGTGTGCGGTTCGCGCCAGCACGCCGCCCATGCAGCGCCAAGCAGACGCGCAGCCCGGCATCAGCACGCCGCACCGCATGGACGACGGTGCAGCCTTGCCGCCAACACTTGGACCGGGCAAAAGCCGTTGGGTGGCGGTACGCTGGGCCGATTTGCCCGGCTTTGACGACGACAAATTATTCGAAGCCTGGAACGCATGGCTGAAAAGCTGCGAGCGGCCCGGCAGCACCTTTGCCCCGTTGTGTACTGATGTGCGGCGCCTGAGCATCGCCTCCGGTGACGAGCAGCGCGCGTGGATGATGTCGCGCCTGCAACCGTATCGGGTTGAGTCCTCGCAAGGCGTGGCAGATGGTCAGCTAACGAGTTACTTCGAGCCGCTGCTCAAGGCCAGCCGCCAGCCAGGTAATGGCTATGAGGTGCCGCTGTACAAAGTCCCCGCAGCTTCAAGCGGGTTTGGCACACGCAAGCCCTGGTTTTCGCGCCAGGAGATTGATACCCTGCCCGAAGCCAGGGCCGCCTTAAGAGGCCGCGAGATTGCGTACCTGGCTGACCCGATTGATGTCATGCTGCTGCATATTCAGGGCTCAGGCCGTATCAGCATCGTGGAGGCTGATGGCTCCCAGCGCACCACCCGCGTCGCGTTTGCGGGTTCCAACGACCAGCCCTATCGCAGCATCACCCAGTGGCTCACAGCCCAAGGCGTGACCAAAATCAACCCGTGGCCAGATGCCACCAAGGCTTGGGCCGCACAAAACCCGCAGCGTGTGCCGGAACTGCTGTGGAGCAACCCGCGCTACATCTTTTTTAAAGAAGAAGCACTCAATGATCTGGATGCCGCCTTTGGCCCCAAAGGTGCGCAAGGGGTTGCACTGACAGCTGGCCGATCGATTGCCGTAGACCCTAGCAGCATTCCCTACGGCACGCCGGTCTGGCTGGCTTCGCGCGGGGCTGCGGCGAATCTCCAAAAGCTGGTGTTTGCACAGGACACGGGGATTGCCATCGTCGGTGCTGTGCGGGCTGATTATTTTGCCGGTACGGGTTTTGAAGCCGGCGAGTTTGCCGCCAAAGTCAATCAGCCGCTACGCCTGTGGGTGCTGTGGCCCAAGTAAGGAAACCGCATGTCCATCGACCCGACCTCCGCCCAGCTCGCCGCAGGCATACAAACCTGGCTATGCTGCGAATCGCCGTCCAGCTCGCCGCAGGGAATCGCCGCCATGGTCGCCATCGTCGAGCAACACGCCAGGGCCGCCGGCCTGACGACCGTCGTCAGCTCGCTGGGGGACACGACCGGGCCATTGCTGCACATCACCAATCGCGCGGCGGGCGACTCTCGCATGGGCATCCTGATCCTGGGACACCTGGACACCGTCCATCCGGTCGGCACCTTGCTGCAGAACCCCTGCCGTATTGAGGGCGACCGGCTGTATGGTCCGGGCAGCTACGACATGAAGGGCGGCATCTACCTGGCGTTGACCGCGCTGGGGCAGTTGTCGGCGCCGGGCGCCAGCGCATTGCCGGTCGACTTCCTGCTGGTGCCGGACGAGGAAACCGGCAGTCACCAGTCGCGCCAAAGCATCGAACAGTTCGCCCGCAAGGCGCGTTACGTGCTGGTGTGCGAACCGGCGCGTGCCGACGGCGGCAAGTGCGTCACCGCGCGCAAGGGCATCGGCATGCTGCGCCTGAAGGTCCACGGCCGCCCCGCCCACGCCGGCGTGCAACACGAGAAGGGCCGCAGCGCCATCCGCGAAATGGCCCATCAGGTGCTGGTGCTGGAAGCCATGACCGACTACCAACGCGGCATCACCGTCAGCGTCGGCACGATATCCGGCGGTAGCGTCACCAACACGGTGCCGGCACTGTGCCAGGCCGTGGTGGACTTCCGGGTGCCCGACATGGAAGCGGCGCAGGATATCGTCGCCCGCATGAACGCCCTGACGCCGGTCGGTCCGGACGTGCGGCTGGAAATCGACGTCGAACTGAATCGTCCGCCGATGGTCAAGACGGATGCCGTGGCCGAACTGCTGTCCCGCACCCAGGCCTGCGCCACGCAAGCCGGCTTCACACTGGAAGACGCGCCCATGACGGGCGGCGGCAGCGATGCCAACTTTACCGCCGCCCTGGGCCTGCCGACGCTGGACGGACTGGGCGCGGACGGCGACGGCGCGCACACGTTAAACGAATACATTCTGGTCTCGACGCTGGGCAGGCGGCTGACGTTCTGGCAGCTGCTACTGAAGCGGGCATTGCTGAACTGAAAGCCCGCATCCTCAATGGAATCGCCGAGATCAAAGCCGCACCGAACGGACTTCGCTATGTGCTTGTGTGGCAAATACTTTTTCATGACAACCGCACCAATTTCCAGTAAAAGTACGATTACCCCGGGTAGACCCGGATTGCTGGCGCGTAGCGAGTCGATAGCATGGGGGCACGACGCGTGAGCCTCGCATATTTTTATTGCAATTGACCCGCCTGTCTCAGGAGATGAACCATGCAAGAGAGTGATCTGCGCAAGCTGATCGAGGATGTGCGCGAAGGCAAGCTGCCGCGGCGCAGTTTCATCCAGCAGTTAGCCGTCCTGGGCGTGACCGCGCCCATGGCCTCGATGATGCTCATGCATTCAGGCATCGCGCAGGCACAGACCGCCCTGCCCTACAAGCCCACCAAACGCGGCGGCGGCGGCGCGCTCAAGCTGCTGTGGTGGCAGGGCCCGGTGCTGCTCAATCCGCACTTCGCCACCGGCACCAAGGAGCAGGAAGGCTCGCGCATCTTCTACGAGCCGCTCGCCGCCTGGGACGGCGAAGGCAACCTCGTACCCATCCTGGCCACCGAGGTGCCCACGCGCGCCAACGGCGGCCTGTCGGCCGACGGCACAACCGTGACCTGGAAGCTCAAGCGCGGCGTCACCTGGCACGACGGAGCACCCTTCACCGCCGACGATGTGGTCTTCAACTGGGAATACAACAAGGACCCGGCGACCTCAACCTCGTGGATATCGACCTACCGCGACATCGTCATCAGCAAGGTCGATTCGCACACCGTGCGCGTGATATTCCCCAAGCCCACGCCTTTCTGGGCCGAGCCCCTGGTCGGCACGGTCGGCATGATGATCCCCAAGCACATCTTTTCGCCCTTCATCGGCGCCAAGTCGCGCGAGGCGCCGGCCAACATCAAGCCGGTGGGCACCGGCCCCTACAAGATCGTCGATTTCAGGCCCGGCGACATGATTCGCGCCGAGATCAACACCAACTACCACATCGCCAACCGCCCGCACTTCGACACCCTGGAGATGAAGGGCGGTGGCGACGCCACCTCGGCGGCGCGCGCCGTGCTGCAGACCGGCGAATACGACTACGCCTGGAACCTGCAGGTCGCCGACGAGATCCTCAAGGGCCTCGAGGCCGGTGGCAAAGGCAAGATATCGATCGTCCCCGGAGGCAACATCGAATTCATCCAGCTCAACGTCACCGATCCGTGGAACGAGGTCGAGGGCGAACGCGCCAGCGCCAAGAGCCGCCACCCGGCCTTCCAGGACAAGGCGGTGCGCGACGCGATGGCGCTGCTGGTGGACCGCAAGAGCGTGATGGACTTCATCTACGGCCGCACCGGGGTGGCGACGGCCAACTTCCTCAACAACCCGCCGCGCTTCACCAGCAAGAACCTGAAGTTCGAGTTCAACGTGGACAAGGCCAACCAGATCCTGGAAGCCGCGGGCTGGAAGAAAGGCACCGACGGCATCCGCGCCAAGGGCAATGTCAAACTCAAGTTCCTCTACCAGACCTCGGTCAACAAGCCGCGCCAGGACACCCAGGCCATCGTCAAGAGCGCCTGCTCCAAGGTCGGCATCGACCTCGAACTCAAGTCGGTGACGGCGGCCGTCTTCTTCGGTGGCGACGTCGCCAACCCGGACACCTACACCAAGTTCTGGTCCGACATGCAGATGTTCACCACCACCATGACGCAGCCCGACCCGCAACTATTCATGGAGCAGTACTGCAGTTGGGAGTTCGCGCAGAAGGAGAACAAATGGGCCAAGCGCAACATCCTGCGCTGGAAGAACGACGAGTACGACAAGGCTCATACCGCGGCGCAGTCCGAGCTCGACCCGGTCAAGCGCGCCGCCCTCTTCATCCGCATGAACGACCTCGTCGGGCTCGACGGCTACATCATCCCGGTCGTGTTCCGCCCGCGCGTGTCGGCCGCAGGCACCAAGCTCTCGGCGCCGTTGTCCGGCTGGGACAACGATATGTGGGCCTTGGCGCACTGGTTCAAGGAAGCCTGATCACATCCGTCAAGCGCCGGTCGGTGAGCCGCACCCTGGGGTGCGGCTGGCCCTTGGCCTGACCAAAAGACTCCAAAGAACAGGCCAATCTTGGGCACCTACATCCTGCGCCGGCTGCTGATCGCGCTGCCCAGCCTGCTGGGTATCAGCATCGTGCTGTTCACGGTGCTGGCGCTGGCGCCGGGCGACCCTTTCGAGGAACTCGCCACCAACCCCAATGTGCCGCCCGATGTGCGCATGGCGCTGCGCGCCAGCCTCGGCCTGGACGACCCGGTCTGGCAGCGCTACCTGCACTGGTTGACCAGCATGCTCAAGGGCGAGTGGGGCTTTTCCTTCATCAGCCGCATCGACGTTGACCAGCTCATCTGGCAGCGGCTGCCGGTGACGATCGTCATCATTGGCCTGTCGCAAGTGGTGGCCCTGCTGATCGCGCTGCCGGTCGGCATTCTGGCTGCCGTCAAGCCCTATTCCTGGTTCGACCGCATCGCCAGCACGCTGTCCTTCATCGGCTTTTCGCTGCCCACTTTCTTCACCGGACTGCTGTTCATCCTGTTCTTCTCGATCTACCTCGGCTGGCTGCCCTTCGTGTTCCAGGCCGACATCAGCGCCACCGGCTGGGCCTGGTGGTGGGCGCACTTCAAGCAAAGCATCATGCCGATCATGGTGCTGGGCCTGTTCCAGGCCGCGAGCTGGATGCGCTATGTGCGCTCCAGCGTGCTCGACGTGGTGCGCATGGACTACGTGACCACGGCGCGCAGCAAGGGCCTGAAGGAGCGCGTCGTCATCGTCAAGCATGTGGTGCGCAACGCCCTGATCCCGGTCGTGACGCTGGTGGCGCTGCAGATGCCGCAGGTGTTCGGCGGCGCCATCGTCACCGAGCAGATCTTCCGCATCCCCGGCATCGGCAGCCTGCTGATCGACAGCATCCAGCGCAACGACACGCCGGTGATCATGGCCGTGACCTTCGTCTTCGCCGGCCTCGTGATCCTCTTCAACCTGATTGCCGACATCCTCTATGGCTGGCTTGACCCCCGCATCAGCTACCGTTGACGGCGCTCCGGCCTCGCCGGACGCCCGCCTGCTCGCCAGCGTTTCGCTGTGGGCCGAGGCATGGCGCCGTTTCAAGCGCCACCGCCTGGCCTACTACAGCCTGTGGCTGCTCGGGCTGCTCTCGCTGGTGGTGGTGCTCGGCCCGCTGTTCTACAAGGTGGGCATCAACGACATCGACTTCCAGCAGCGCATGAAGGGCCCGGGCGCGAACCACCTGATGGGCACCGACGACCTCGGCCGCGACCTGCTCGCGCGCATGCTCTACGGCGGCCGCATCTCGCTCGCCGTAGGGCTGGCGGCAATGTCCACCGGCATCATCATCGGCGTCATCATCGGCGCCATCGCCGGCATCTCGCGTGGCTGGGTCGACACCGCGCTGATGTGGCTGACCGACCTCTTCCTCAGCCTGCCGCAACTGCCGCTGCTGCTGCTGCTGATCTTCTTCTTCCGCGACGCGCTGAAGTCCGTGTTCGGGCCCGAGGTCGGCATCTTCCTGCTCATCGTGCTGGTCATCGGGGGCCTGAGCTGGATGCCGGTGGCGCGCCTGGTGCGGGCGCAGTTCTTCAGCCTTCGTGAAAAGGAATTTGTCGAGGCCGCGCGCGCGCTCGGTGCCAGCACGCAGCGGGTGGTGGTGCGCCACATCCTGCCCAACGCGCTCGGGCCGGTGATCGTGGCCGCCACCATCAACGTCGCCGCCGCGATCCTGACCGAGAGCACGCTGTCATTCCTGGGCCTGGGCTTCCCGCCCGACATCCCGACCTGGGGCCGCATCCTCAACGACAGCCGCGATTACCTCGATCTCGCAGTGCACTGGGCGCTGTTCCCCGGCATGGCGATCTTCGTCGCCGTGCTGACGATCAACTTCATCGGCGACGGCCTGCGCGACGCGCTCGATCCCAGGCGCGTGCTCTGATGGCCCTGCTCGAGATCAAGGGCCTGAAGACCCACTTCAAGACCGACGACGGCTGGCTGCATGCGGTGGATGGCGTTGACATGTCCATTGATGCCGGCGAGACGTTGGGCGTGGTCGGCGAATCGGGTTGTGGCAAGAGCGTGACCGCCAAGACGGTGATGAAGCTGATCGACATGCCGCCGGGCAAGATCGTGGCCGGCCAGGTGCTGTGGCAGGGCCGCGACCTGGTGCCGATGGGCGACGAAGAGATGCGCAAGATCCGCGCCAAAGAGATCGCCATCATCTTCCAGGAGCCGATGACCTCGCTGAATCCGGTGTACACCGTGGGCGAGCAGATCGCCGAGAGCATTCGCCTGCATCAAGGCCTGAGCCGCCGCGAAGCCATGAACCGCGCGGTCGAGATGCTGCGTCTGGTCAAGATCCCGACTGCCGAGTGCCGCGTCAAGGACTACCCGCACCAGTTCTCGGGCGGCATGCGCCAGCGCGTGATGATCGCCATCGCGCTGGCCTGCAACCCCAAGCTGCTGATCGCCGACGAGCCGACGACGGCCCTGGACGTGACCATCCAGGCGCAGATCCTCGACCTCATCAACGAGCTCAAGGAGCGCCTGGGCATGGCCGTCATGCTCATCACCCACGCCATGGGTGTGGTTGCCGAGAACGCGCAGCGCGTGGTCGTGATGTACGCCGGCAAGGTGGTCGAGGAGGCCAGCGTCGAAGAGCTCTTTGCGCGGCCGCGCCACCCCTACACGCAGGGCCTGATCCGCAGCATTCCGCGCATCGACATGGCGGCACTGCACAAGGTGCGGCTGGAGACCATCGCCGGCACCGTGCCCAAGCTGATAGACCCCCCAGAGGGCTGCCGCTTCGCGTCGCGCTGCAAGTTCGCCATGCCCGCCTGCAGCGTTGCCACACCGCCCCTGCGCGAAGTTGCGACTGGGCACAAGGTGGCCTGCATTCTCGAAAGCGCCCTGGCATGAGCGAACCCTTGCTGAAGGTGCAAGACCTGGTCAAGCAGTTCCCCGTCAAGGGCGGGCTGTTCGGTGGCGCGGTCGACAAGGTGCACGCCGTGGACGGCGTGAGCTTCGAGCTTGTGGCCGGCGAAACCCTGGGCGTGGTCGGTGAGAGCGGCTGCGGCAAGAGCACCATGGGGCGTTGCATCCTGCGCCTGATCGAGCCGACCTCGGGCGAGGTCTGGTTCGAAGGCAAGAGCGTCACCCGCGCCAGCAAGCAGGAACTGCGCGCGCTGAGGCGCGACATGCAGATCATCTTCCAGGACCCCTACGCGAGCCTGAACCCGCGCATGACGGTGGGCGCCATCATCGGCGAGGCGCTCACCATCCACAAGCTGACGAAGACCGCGCGCGAGTACGAAGACCGCATCGTGGAGTTGCTCGAGACCGTCGGCCTGGCGGCCGACCACATGCGCCGCTATCCGCACGAGTTCTCGGGCGGTCAGCGGCAACGTATCGGCATCGCGCGCGCGCTGGCCGTCAGCCCCAAACTGGTGATCTGCGACGAGGCGGTGTCGGCGCTCGATGTCTCGATCCAGGCCCAGGTCATCAATCTGTTGGAAGACCTGCAGAAGCAATTCGGGCTGACCTATATCTTCATCGCGCACGACCTGTCGGTGGTCGAGCACATCAGCAACCGCGTGGCGGTCATGTACCTCGGCCGCATCGTCGAGATCGCGTCGGCACAGTCGCTCTATACCGACCCCAAGCACCCCTACACCGAAGCGCTGTTGTCGGCGGTGCCGATTCCCGACCCGAGCGTCAAGCGCAAGCGTATCCCGTTGCAGGGCGATGTGCCCAGCCCGATCCACCCGCCCAAGGGCTGCCACTTCCACACCCGCTGCCCGATCGCGCAGAAGGGCTTGTGCGACGTGCTGGCGCCGGTGCTCAAACAGACCTCTGAAGGGCATT
>JBCKNC010000016.1:0-30229 GCA_038902915.1 Polaromonas sp. | reverse complement strand
GTTCAAGCGTTGGCTCAGGGTTGGTGCGGCGGCTGGTTTGATTTTGTGGATTGGCTTGATTGGCCTGGTCTGGTTTAGCCCCAGTGTGGTTGCCGAGCCAAAGGGCCCTCAGAACAAGCCGGTCAACACCATTGCTGTAGCCGAGCTGCCTCTCCAGGGGCGCGACATGATGGCACTGATTTACAAGGGTGGCCCGTTTCGGTACGACAAGGACGGCACAGTATTTGGCAACCGGGAGCGGGTTCTCCCTGCCAAAAACCGTGGCTACTACCGTGAATACACCGTCAAAACACCCCGCGAACACACGCGGGGAGCACGACGGATTGTTTGCGGTGGCTTGATGCCAGCTGCGCCAGAGGCCTGCTATTACACCGACGATCACTATGCGAGTTTTCGCAAAATCGTTCAGTAATTTGAACGCTGGTTGTTATTTTGAATTTTGACTTAAAAGAAAGTGAAGCGGAGATGGACACACCACTTCGTCGAGAAGGCGACACGCCCCTGAAAGGTATCAGGCCAAACATCGTGCAATCGATACGCGCTTTTCGCGTACCGCAGTTGCAGGATGCTGCCACGCAGCTCAACCAGCATTTCCTATATGCCAATCTGGGCAATGCCCAGAGCAAGCAGGACATTCTGGACATGATTGCCGCGCAGTACACCTTTCCCTCGCATTTCGGTAAAAATTTTGACGCGCTTTACGACTGCATGACGGATCTGGTTCACAAATCAGGCCCGCAGCCAGGCTTTATCGTCGTGCTAGAGCAAATTCCAGCCAATGCCAAGTTTGACAAGGAAGCGCGCGAACAGTTACTCGACATCTTCAGGGATGCGGCGGACTACTGGGCGGATCGAAAGATTCCGTTCCGATGCTTTTATTCTTTTCTGTAGCCCGCTCCCCAGACATAGGCCAAGGGGATCGGGCGAATCGGGCCCCACAAGCAGTTGCAGAAGGTGAAGAAGCCATGCCAACCGCCAAGTTGATTGACGTTTCTCCACTCGCTTTAAGAATGAGCAGCCCGTTTAATGCGGGTTACTGGCTGGCGACTGCTTAGGGCTCGCTCTTAAAGATCAGATTACAGATCCAGTAGATTCCAATATCATTGCGAGTGCCGTGTACTCGGCTACGGGTACTTCTTCAGCACGGCGCTGAAGATCAAAGCGGCCGCTGAAATCGCGTTGCTCCAGCCACTTGCCCAATGAATGGCGCAGCAGCTTGCGACGCTGGCTGAAGGCCACCCTGACCAACTCACTGAACAGTTTGACATCCAGCACCTCGGGCGCGGCATACGGCACCATGCGCACCACTGCACTGTCAACGCGCGGCGGTGGATCGAAGCTCTGTGGCGGCACAAACAGCACGCTTTCCATGGCGTAGCGCCATTGCAGCATCACACTGAGTCGGCCATAGTCGCTGGTCGTAGGCTTGGCCACCATGCGGTCAATGACCTCTTTTTGAAGCATGAAGTGTTGATCTTCGATCACTTCTGCCGCATCCAGTAACTGAAACAAAATCGGTGTGGAAATGTTGTAGGGCAAGTTGCCGACCACGCGCAGCTTATGTCCTGCGCTTGCCGCCAGCGCGTTGAAGTCCACCTTGAGTACATCAGCCTGAATCACCACCAGTTGCTGATTGACCCGCAACTGAACGGCAAGATCACGATCCAGCTCAATCACCGTCAAACGCCCCAAACGCTCAACCAGCGGTTGCGTCAGTGCCTGCAGCCCAGGGCCAATTTCCACCATCGCTTGCCCAGCCTGCGGCGCAATGGCGCGCACGATCTCTTCAATGATGAAGCGGTCAATCAGAAAATGCTGGCCAAAACGCTTTCGGGGAATGTGCTTCATGGCGAACGTGGAGGCCAGCGTGGGGGCCACATCACTGAGGCGGATCACGGTATTCCACGTATGCCCGCCCTCGCACTTCCTGCGCCCATAGCGCATAGGCCTCTTGCTGTTTTTTCTCCCGCAAGACATTACGGGCCAGTTCGCGCTGTTCACGCGTGGACAGCTGATTTGTGCGCCGCTCCAGTAGCTGGATCAAATGCACGCCGAACCGGGATGTCAATGGATCCGACATCTGGCCCGCTGCCAGGCCATTCATGATCTGTTCAAACTCCGGCACAAAACTACCCGGGTTGGCCCAGCCCAAATCACCACCGTCTTTGGCAGAACCATCAGCGCTGTTGTCACGCGCTTCAGCCGCAAAATCAGCCTGTCCGGCTGCAACACGCTTTTTGATGTCTGCCAGTTTTTCTACGGCGGCGGCTTCTGTCAACTGCGGCCCTGGGCGCAGCAATATGTGTCGGGCACGGGTTTGCGTGATGTCAATCCCTGGCATACCAGCCTGCTTTTTCTCGATGACCTTGAGAATGTGAAAACCAGCGCCACTGCGCACTGGCCCCGCTATGCCGCCGGTGCGTAAATTTTGCGTCGCCTCTACAAAAAGCGATGGATAGCGTTCCGCACTGTGCAAGCCCATCTGTCCGCCCGCAGCCTTCGAAGGGGAGTCTGAAAACTCATTCACCAGCGCTGCAAAATCACCGCCAGCGCGCGCCTTTTCTGCCGCCTGTGCGGCCCTTGCCTGCAGCGCTGCCAGCTGCTGTGGGGTCGCATTTTCAGGAACAATCACCAGGATCTGAGCCAGATTGATTTCCATATTCGCGCTATCGGTGTTGCCGTCTTGGTCACGCAGGAACTGGTCAATATCGGCATCTGTCACAGACACTCTAGCATCCACTTCACGCTGGCGCAGGCGAGTTACCAACAATTCATCGCGGATGTCAGAGCGGAACTGGCTGTAGGCAATGCCCTCGGCCACGAGTCGGCGGCGCAGTTCCTCAACCGATATCTGGTTTTGCTGGGCAACCGACAGCACGGCGTTGTCGAGTGAGTTTTCATCTACCCGCACGCCCAAGGTCTTTGCCATTTGAAGTTGTGCCTTGTCGCTAATCAGCCGCTCCAGGACTTGCCGGGCCAGCTCGCCACGCGGCGGCAGCACGGCCCCCTGCTGGCTCAGTTGCTGCTCTGCGCGCATCAGCTTGGAGCGCACCTCGTTGTTCGTCACCGGCTCGGAGTTCACGACAGCCACAATAAAGTCCGCCTGTCGCTGACCACCCGCCGAGCGGCCAAAACTGGCCGGATTGGACACCTCGAAGCCGGGTGTGCGCAATTGTCCGGATGGTCTGAGGGTTTGCGCCTGGGCCACCAGACACGGCACGGCAAGTGCCACCGCAACCAGCAGCTGGCAGGAATTGGGGGTCAGAGCCCAAATTCGCCAAGCCTTCGGCTCGCCCGTAGGGTCGGCGCGATGCGCCGCAGCGAAATTGGTGTCTGACCCCCATTCCCTAACAGGCACGGGCATCGGCACAGGTAAGCGGGATGGAGAAAAGTATTTAGTCATAGTTGGTAAAGCGGCTGGGTGCGGTCACTGGGTCTCGCAATAACTGGTAACGCGGAATATTTTGTTTTAGGACTTCAAGAGGACTCACGCCAAGGCGTGAAAATCCGATCAGCTCCAGCTCAAACAGGATGCGGGTTGTGGCCACAGCCACACCGATTTGGGTGCGTTGCAGCACGACACGGCTAATCCAGCAGCAGCCATCGTACTCAAGCCCGACGATACCATCAACCAGTTTTTTATCGGGAACGCTGTAATTAAGTCGCCCAACACTATAGTAACGGCCGCCGCTTTGACCACGGCCAGCGCCAAGGTCTTTGCCCTTGTCGCCCCACAAATCGTTGATGGGCCATTGCCAGCCCACGTCAACCGAGTTGCTGATGTTACGCTGCTGGCGGCGCAGCGATGCACTGATGACGCGGTATGGCCCGGGGTTGTAGCGCACGCCGAACGTGCTGCGCTCTGAAACTTTAAGTTTCGGGTTGTATTGAACCGTTCCGTCAAAAGCCCATCGCGGGTCCCAGTTGATGGAAGTGCCAAACAGCACGTCACTGATGCGGTCGGCTACAGGCAAGGTGCCAAGCACTGGCGCGACCCCGGCCACCGCAGTCGGGCTGACCGGCAAAAAGACCTTTTGGTCACTAAATCGTAGGCGCTGCGCAACGCCAACCCGCACAGCTTCAGCGCCAGAATCGGGGTTGAGCAGCCTAGAGGTCATCCCGAGCGTCAACAAGTCTGAATCCGAAATACGGTCATTACCGACAAAAGCATTGGGGGTAAATATGGTGGCGAAATTGAAATCGTACAGGCCCGAGTCATAGTTAGGCAGCAAGCTCTGGTCGCGATACGGGGTGCGGACATAAAAGGCGCGCGGCTCCAGCGTCTGGGTGAAGTCTCGCCCAAAAAAATTGGCCTTACGCTCATACTGTAGGCCGCTGTCAAGACTGAAGGTAGGCACGATGCGCGATGCAGACAAGTTGCCATTGTTCAGCGCAGAGTCAAAACGATACGTGGTGGCGTGCAACTGTAGTTTGGGCGTTATAAATCCGCTAGGTGCAATCCAAGGATGGCTAATTTGCGCAATACCTACCGCACGGTCACCACTATTGGGTTGTTCGGTCAACAAGCGATTGGCGGAAAAGCGGGTGAAATCACCCAAGAGCGACCAATCAAACCCTTTTACGCCCGCAAGCGGTACGTTAACACGGGTGTACGCTGCAGCGACTTGTGGCAATCGGTCATAAGGTGGCACGATACGCGACAGAGGGTCTTGCAAGGTCTGCCATTTCAGCGCGCGAATAGAGCTTGTAAAGTAACCTTGCCCCCAACTCACAACGGCATCATTGGTCAGTAAACGCTGGGGCACAGCCACACCGATTCGGGGGGAATCGCGCCAAAAATCATCATCACTTACGCGATTCAAATTCAGGCTGAGCCCAACGCTCCCGATGGCAGCCAGACCCGTATCGAGTCCGCCACCATGCTCCAGCGCATAAGACCAGCGGTCACGCTGACGTAGCTGGTCACCCGGCATAAAAGTCCCGCGCAACCGGCCCCGATAGTCTCTTTCGAGGTATCGGTATTCGCCACCCAATTCAATGCCTCGTTTACTCATCAGCGTGGAGGAAAACGTTGCATCCCGGTTAGGAGCCATATCGAAATAATACGGCTGGCTAACTATCAAGCCGCTTGTACTGTCGACATTAAACGTCGGCGGCAACAAGCCTGATTTGCGCTTGTTGCCAGTGGGAAAGCTAAAGACAGGCGCAGCCAAAATGGGCACGCCCTTGAACTTGAGCACCGCCCCCGTCGCCTCGCCGGTTTCCGCCTCCTGGTCAAACTTGAAGCTGGTTCCGGTCAATATCCAGGCCGGATTCCCCCAAGACGCTGGCTCTGTTCTCTCGCACGTCGTGTAGGTGGCATTACGCGCAATCAGGGTTTTTTCATTGATGAAGTCAATCCGGTCGGCCCTGCCATTGCCGGCATTGGAAATAAAGCGGTAGCTAACGTCTGCAAAATATCCCTCATAGGTATCGAGCTTTATATTGAGCAAGGACCCGCGGTACTGATTGCCCTTGATGCTCAGTCGCACATTACCGCGCGCATCGAGCGTGTTGTCCGGGCTGTAGAGCTCAATGCGGTCAGCCCGAATGGCACTCGTCCCCTGGCGCAGTTCGGCATCGCCCGTTATCACGGTTTCAAGATCCGGGCGGCCCGAAACACTGTCGCCTCGCACAAAGCTGGGTGGCTTGTTGGCTTGTCCTTCGGGTGGCTTTTCGGCCAGCAAAGGGCTTGCCTTGAGCACCAGCCGCTTGCTGGCGGCATCCACGGCTTGTTCGAGAACCAGGCGCGGGGCGGCCAAGTCCTGTGCCTGTACCGCCTGCCCAAACACCAAGCCCAGCGCGGCAAGCGACACTAGGCAGATAACCGCACGGGACGCCGGCGAGCGCAAAAAAGACAAGTGAGGTAAAGAAGATGCGCGGTGCATCGATGGTATGAGGTAAACCCGTTTGTAGAATCAAGCCTGATTATCCATGACCACCGCAGAGCCCCGTTCTGAGAAATGGCCATGCCCGACGCCACCCCAACCCACTGGACCAGCCATGAGTGCCCCAAGCAACGCCCGCGCCATCGGCTGGTCTGACCCCAGCCGCGGCAGCGCCTTTTCAAACTGGCTGGACAGCATTGCCCTCGAGCACGGCCTTGACGTGGCCAGCGTACAACTAGCGTCAGCCGACGCGAGTTTTCGCCGCTACTTCAGGGTTGGGGCCAGCGGCGCTACGGGCAGCTTCATCATCATGGACGCGCCACCCGACAAAGAAGACTGCAAGCCCTTTGTAAAAGTCGCCGCCTTGATGCTTGATGCAGGTTGTAAGAAATATTGGCCGCATCAATGTTGGGCAGCACCAACAGGTTGGCCTCGCCCATCAGGGTGCTGTTGGGCATGATGCGCGAGCGAGCGCCGTCATCTAGTGCCATGTCACCATGCATTTCACCATCAACCTCAAGCCACGGGGCCTTGGTTTTGAGCAGCTCCAGCGTGTGGCGCATCTTGATTGCGCTTGGTAGACTCGATGAGCCAAAGTTGGAGTGCGACAGCAGTGCCGCTTTGGGTTTGATGCCGAAGCGCATCATTTCTTCTGCCGCCAGGGTCGTGATTTCAGCGAGTTGCTCGGCGGTCGGATCGTAATTGACATGGGTGTCCAGCAGAAACACCTGGCGGCCAGGCAGCAGCAGGCCATTCATGCAGGCG
This sequence comes from Polaromonas sp., assembly GCA_038902915.1. Classification (GTDB taxonomy): domain Bacteria; phylum Pseudomonadota; class Gammaproteobacteria; order Burkholderiales; family Burkholderiaceae_C; genus Polaromonas. The sequence goes on along the minus strand of JBCKNC010000016.1, from coordinate 23,576 downwards.
TAAGTGTTAACGCCTTCGCGCTTGCCAATCACCTGATCAAGATAGTCCAGATGATGTGCCGTTGTGCCCCATGTGCCGCAGATCAGACCGTCCACATCGCCCTTGTGCAGCAGCATGCCGGCAATCAGTGTCAGGCGGCGGCGCATCTCTATTTTGGCCATCTGTATCGTCACGCCACGGCGCTCCATCATGCGGTGATAGGTTTGCCAGAAGTCTCGGTAACGGTGGTCTTGCTCGACGTTGACGACATCGTAGTCAAGCTCTTCCTTGAGGCGCAGGCCAAACTGGTCGATGCGGCTGGCGATGACGGCGGGCCGACCAATCAGTGTTGGCCGTGCCAGACCTTCGTCAACCACAATCTGGCAAGCGCGCAGCACGCGCTCTTCTTCGCCTTCTGCGAATGCCACGCGTTTGCGTGAGGCCGCTTTGGCAGCCGCAAAAATCGGCTTCATCATGGAGCCTGAAGCGTAGACAAAATTCTGCAGTTTTTCCCGGTATGCATCCATGTCCTGGATCGGTCGCAAAGCCACACCGCTGTCTGCTGCAGCTTGCGCCACAGCCGGCGCAATCTTTATCATCAGGCGCGGATCGAACGGTTTTGGAATCAGGTATTCCGGGCCAAATGCCAGCTTTTGGCCCGCATAGGCGGCTGCCACGACCTCGCTTTGCTCGGCCTGCGCCAGCTCGGCAATCGCATGTACCGCAGCGATTTCCATCTCGACGGTGATGGTCGAGGCGCCCGCATCCAGTGCCCCCCGAAAGATATAGGGGAAGCACAAAACGTTGTTGACCTGATTCGGGTAATCCGTGCGGCCGGTCGCCATGATGGCATCGCTACGTACGGACTTCACATCTTCGGGAGAGATTTCTGGATTGGGGTTGGCGAGGGCAAAAATGATGGGCTTGGTCGCCATTTTTTTGACCATGTCTTTTTTCAGCACACCACCTGCCGACAAGCCCAGAAAAATATCTGCGCCCTCAATGATCTCACCTAGGGTGCGCGCCGAAGTTTTTTGCGCAAACTGTATCTTGTCTTCATCCATCAACTCGGTGCGGCCCTCATAAACCACGCCAGCCAGATCCGTCACGAAGATGTTCTCGCGCGGAATCCCGAGCTTGAGCAACAGGCCCAGGCAGGCCAGCGCAGCTGCGCCTGCCCCCGAGGTGACGAGCTTGACCTCCTTCGGGTCCTTGCCGACAACTTTCAGGGCGTTCAGCATGGCGGCACCTACCGTGATGGCTGTGCCATGCTGGTCATCATGGAAGACCGGGATTTTCATGCGTCTGCGCAGCTCGCGCTCAACGTAAAAGCAGTCCGGTGCCCTGATGTCTTCGAGGTTGATGGCACCAAAGGTTGGCTCTAGCGAGGCAATGATATCGACGAGCTTTGCGGGGTCTTTCTCGTCGATCTCGAGGTCAAACACGTCAATACCGGCGAACTTCTTGAATAAAACTGCCTTACCTTCCATCACTGGCTTGGCTGCCAGCGGGCCGATGTCGCCCAGGCCCAGCACGGCCGTCCCGTTGGTGATCACGGCCACCAGGTTGCCGCGGCTGGTGTACTTGAAGGCGTTGTTCGGGTCCTTGACAATTTCTTCACAGGGCGCGGCAACGCCTGGTGTATAGGCCAGTGCCAGGTCATGCTGGTTGACAAGCTGCTTGGTGGCCGCGATCGCGATCTTTCCAGGGGTCGGAAACTCGTGGTACTCGAGCGCGGCGTGGCGCAACTCGTCGCGTTTTTCCTGGGCGTTGTCCGGGGTTGGGGAGGATGATGTTGGCATTAAAAAGTCTCCAGCGGTGACATTCCGTGAACCGCCAATTTTTTGTAACGCAAACCGGAGTCGCACCTTGCTAAAAAGCGCTGCGCCAGCCGCAGAGCCTGCGATTGTAGGTTGTCGAAGGGGGAAACCTTAGTGCAGTGAGTTATTGGGGCCAGACACCAATTTCGCTGCGGTGCATCGCACCGCGCCCTCCGGGTGAGCCGTAGGCTAGTCGAATTTGGGCTCTGACCCAAAAAACTCACGATGGTACTGCTCCACGATGTGGTTGAGGTACTTGCATTGGCGTAGTTCAATCTCAAGACAGGTGTCCACATTGACGCTGTGGATAGCAGCCGTGTTGGCTCCACTCTTGCGACAGAACCCAACAACGCCTATGGCCGGGCGCTTCCCGGATAATGGTTTACAAATCCCAGGAGACGACCGTGACGGATGCAGACCAGCCTCTTGCCTCGCTCAGCGCCGATTTGAGTCCGTCCAGCAGCCTGCTGGCCAACCTGCGCCAGGAGCTGATGCGGCACCCGCCTTTTGCGCAGATGCAGGCCGGCGATGTGGACTTCTTCCTGAGCCACTCCGGGCAGAACTACTTCGCGCCCGACGAGATATTGCTTGACCCCGACAGCGGGCTGGTCAAGCAACTGTTTTTCATACGTCAGGGCGCCGTGATTGGCGAGCGCGGCCTGGCCGAACTGTCGGGCGGCGCTTTCCATTACGAGCCCGGTGAGCTGTTTCCCATCAGCGCGGCGCTGGCGCAGCGCGCCGTGACCGCCACTTACCGCGCTGTTGCGGACACCTTTGTGCTGGCGCTGCCGCTGAAAGACATGCATGCGCTGGCCGTGCTGAGCCCGCCGTTTGCCGATTTTCTGAACCGGCGCACTCTCAAATTTCTAGACCTGTCGCGGCGCGCACTGCAGGTGGCCTATGCCTCGCAGGCACTGGCCGAGCAGTCGCTGGAAACCCCGCTGGGCGAGCTTGCCCGCCAGGCGCCGGTAAGCTGCCCGCCCGCCACGCCGCTGCGCGAGGCGCTGGCCCGGATGCACCAGCTGCGCATCGGCTCCATGCTGGTCACCGATGAAGGCGGCCGACCGCTGGGCATCCTCACGCGTTACGACATCCTGGGCCGGGTGACGCTGCCGGCGCTGCCGCTGGACACGCCGATAGCGCAGGTCATGGTGCAGCCGGTGCTGACGCTGAGCCATGAACACACGGCGCTGGACGCTGCCCTGCTGATGAGCAAACACGGCATCCGCCATGTGCCGGTGACGCGCGGCGGTGTGGCGGTGGGCATGGTCTCGGAGCGCGACCTGTTTGCCATGCAGCGCCTGAGCCTCAAGCAGGTCAGCACCTCGATCCGCTCCGCCGCCGATGTGGACACGCTGAAGCTGGTGGCACAGGATATTCGCCGCTTTGCGCACAACCTGCTGGGCCAGGGCGTGCATGCGCGCCAGCTCACGGCGCTGATTAGTCACCTCAACGACGTGCTGACCGCGCGCCTGCTGGAGATCAAGGCCGAGGAGCACGGCCTGGACCTGAGCCGCCTGTGCTGGCTGGCGCTGGGCTCGGAAGGACGCAGCGAGCAGACCATTGCGACCGACCAAGACAACGCGCTGATTCTGCCGGACGATACGACGCCGGACCAGCGCGACGCCGCCTTGCGTTTTGGCCGTGACGTTAACCTGGCGCTCGATGCCTGCGGCTACCCGCTGTGCAAGGGCGGCGTCATGGCCGGCGAGCCGGCCTGCTGCATGACACTGCGCCAGTGGCGCGAGCGCTTTGCGCACTGGATAGAGCATGGTGCGCCGCACGATCTGCTCAATGCAAGCATTTACTTCGACTTTCGCGCGCTGGCCGGCGATGAACGCATGGCGCACAGCCTGCGCCAGGAGGTCAGCGAGGCGGCGCGGCGCGCACCGCGTTTCATCAAGCAACTCGCGCTCAATGCACTGGGGCGCCGTCCGCCGCTGAACTGGACCGGCAGCATTGTCGTCGATGATGCCGGTCTGATTGACCTCAAGCTCCAAGGCGCGGCGATCTTTGCCGATGCTGCCCGCATTTATGCGCTCAGCCACGGTGTCAACGCGACCAACACGCGTGAACGGCTGGAGGCAGTCGGTCCCTTGCTAGGGCTGGCTGCGTCCGAATATGAGGCCTGGGTCGGCGGCTTCGAGTTCCTGCAGACGCTGCGTTTGCGCGTGCAGCTGGAAGGGACAGCGCCGCCGCAGCAACCCAACCACCTGCGGGTGGCCCGCCTGAACGACATCGACAGGCGCATCCTGCGTGAGTCGTTTCGCGTTGCGCGTTCGCTGCAGCAGCGCCTGCAGCTGGACTACGCGCGATGACTTGGGCGGACTGGTTCAGAAAGCCCTTTGGTGCAGCGGGTGTCGTCGATGAAGCGCGCTGGGTGGTGCTCGATGTGGAGACCAGCGGGCTGGACCCGCTGCGCGACCAGTTGCTGGCGATTGCCGCGATTGCCGTGCGGGTGGACTGGACGGCCCTGCGCCTGAGCATCACGCCGGGCGACAGCTTTGAGGTGGTGCTGCGCCAGTCCTCGGTGGGGTCAAGCAAAGACAATATTTTGCTGCACGGCATCGGGCTGCAGCGCCAGCGCGAAGGCGTGCCGATCGAGGAAGGTTTGCGAGCCTTTGCTGCGTTCGTCGGCGCCTCGCCGCTGCTGGCCTTTCATGCGCCGTTCGACCAGGCCATGATCGACCGGTATGTCGTTGCACACCTGGGCGCAGCACTGCCAAACCGCTGGGTGGACATCGAGCAGTTGTGCGCCGTGACCCACGAGAAGGTGAGGGCGCGCTCGCTCGACGAATGGCTGGCGCACTTTGGCATTGTCTGCGCGCTGCGGCATCAGGCGGCGGCCGACACGCTGGCCGAATGCGAGCTGCTGCTGCGCATCTGGCCGCCCATGGCGGGGCAGTGCCGGTGCTGGCGCGATGTCGAAAAGCTCGCCGCCCAGCAGCGCTGGATTGCCCGTGCGTGACCCCGGGACGCCCGGGCACGGAGTTTCATCCGTTGCTGGCAGACCTCGAAGCCGTCCTTTTTTGCAGCATGATGTCGAGCAGAATCAGGTCGGCACACTCGCTAACATTGCGTCCTGAGATTGGCGCTTGTAAGAAAGAACACAGATTTATGTTGTTGGCCGTCGTTATCGCAAGCTGGCGAAGAATTCACTTTTGCGTAAAATACTTTAAGCTGTTGCCTTCTCGGGTGCAGGGAGGGTGATGTTATGAGCGCTGATGGCGATGTCTACAAGAGATCATTGGAAATTGCGGCTAAGTATTCGCAGATGTGGCTAGATAATATTGCTAGCCGCGGCATCAATCCGACGAAGAGAATTGATGAAATGTTGGAGATTTTCGGCGGCCCGCTACCATTGGGATCTACCAACCCTGCCGATGTTATAGAGCGCATGGCGCGCTTGGGTGAACCCGGCTTGATGAATATGGGTTCGGGTCGTTTCTTCGGATGGGTTATTGGTGGGACGTTGCCAGCACCGTTGGGTGCAGATTGGCTAGTCAGTTCCTGGGATCAAAACGCTGGGATGCGAAACACAACACCGACTGTGGTGGCATTGGAAGAAATTGCTGGCATCTGGATCAAAGATCTCTTGGGACTGCCAGCAACTGCTGATGTCGGCTTTCCGACAGGTGCCACGATGGCCAATTTCACTGGACTTATCTCGGCTCGCCACAAAGTTATGGCCGATACAGGTTGGGATGTAAACCAGCGAGGATTAAATGGTGCTCCAGCGATTCGCGTTTTGGTTGGAGCAGAACGTCACATAACGGTTGACCTGACACTTCGATACTTAGGGTTGGGTGCGCCAACGGTTGTCCCCGCCGATACACAAGGACGCATTCGCATTGATGAATTGAAGAAGGCGCTGGAGAGCGGCGCGGGTCCAACAATTGTGTGCTTGGGTGCCGGTGAGATTCATTCTGGTGCCTTTGATCCCTTCGACGAAGCCATCGAATTGGCTCATCGACATGGTGCATGGGTACACGTTGACGGCGCCTTTGGCTTATGGGCTCTCGCTTCAGCGAAGCTTCGGCCGATGCTGCACGGCATTGAGAAGGCGGATTCGTGGACCACAGATGCCCACAAGACTTTGAATGTCCCTTATGACTGCGGCGTTTCAATTGTGGCGCACCCTAACGCCATGCATAACGCCTTTGGTGCCCATGCGGACTACTTGGCTGTTGTCACATCTGAATCGTTGAACGATCCGATCGACAAAACGCCGGAACTTTCACGGCGTGCACGTGGTGTTCCAGTGTGGGCGGCACTTGCTTCGCTGGGGCGAGGAGGCGTTGCCGCATTGGTTGAAGGTTTAGTAGATAGTGCCAAATTAATTGCACAGAAGTTGGACCAGATTGAGGGCTGCACTGTATTGAACGATGTGGTCTTTACTCAGGTCACGTTCGCCTTTGAAACTGACGCGAAAACTAAAATCATCGGTCAGCGATTAATCTGAAGTTCCTCCCGTTTCCCTTCATCAAATAGCAATTTTTCTGCCCTCGTAGCTAGGGAAGACCACCAACTCGTGGTCTTTTTTTGACTTGAATATGTAGTCACTAAAATGATTTTTTATTTATAATTTTATTGCTATAATGATTTTCATGTCATCAAGAACTGGATCATCTCACGTAGTCACAACTAATCGCACATACAACGGCAAGGTCTATTACACCCATTTGCTGCGCCGCAGCTACCGCGAAGACGGCAAGGTCAAGAACGAGACGCTGAGTAATCTCTCGCACTTGCCTGACTCCGTCATCGATCTGATTCGCCGGTCCTTGAAGGGGGAGACTTTTGTCAGCGCAGATGCAAGTCTGGAGATTTGTGCGTCACGCAGTCACGGCCATGTGCAAGCCGTGCAACTGGCCATGAAGCGCTTGGGACTAGCCTCGCTGCTGGCCTCCAAACCTTGTCCCCAGCGTGACCTGGTGCAGGCCATGGTGGCCTCGCGCATTCTGTGCCCCGCCACCAAGCTGGCCACCACGCGGCTGTGGCACACCAGCACACTGGCGCAGGAGTTCGGTGTCAGTGATGCCACTGAGGACGACCTGTATGCCGCCATGGACTGGCTACTCGCTGCTCAGGACCGGATTCAAAAGAAGCTGGCTGCACGCCACCTCCAGGAGGACTCGCTGGTGCTCTACGATCTCTCGTCAAGTTACTTCGAAGGTAGCCACTGCCCACTGGCCAAGTTGGGCTACAGCCGCGATGGCAAGCGCGGCACCTTGCAGGTCAACTACGGGCTGCTCACCGATGGCAGAGGCTGCCCGGTAGCGATCTCGGTACACCCCGGCAATACATCGGACAGCACGACGTTCTTGCCCGAGGTCAAACGCCTGCGTGAGCAGTTTGGTGTCGAGCGTATGGTGATGGTGGGGGATCGGGGCATGATCTCGCAAAAGGCCATCGATGAGATGAGCAAAGACAGCGACATCGACTGGGTCACGGCATTGCGCAGTGCCTCGATTCGCACCCTGGTGCAGCAGGGTCATTTGCAGATGGGCTTGTTTGATGAGCGCAATTTGCTGGAAATCAGCTCGCCTGACTTTCCGGGTGAGCGTCTGCTGGCGTGTCGCAACCCGGAGCTGGCCAAGTTGCGCGCGCACACCCGAGACGATCTGCTGTTGGCCACCGAGAAGAACCTGCAAAAGGTTCAGGCCCGGGTGGAGGCGGGCAAGCTCCTTGGCAAGGACAAAATTGGCGTGGCGGTGGGCAAGGTGGTCAACCAGTACAAGGTGTCCAAACATTTTGAGCTGACTATTCACCATGATGCGCTGACATTTGCGCGTCTTGCCCAGAACATCAGTGCCGAGGCGGCCCTTGATGGGCTGTACGTCATTCGCACATCGGTCAAGGCAGAGCGCATGGATGCTGCCACGTGTGTGCGCGCCTACAAGTCCCTGGCGCAGGTGGAGCGGGCGTTTTGGTCAATGAAGATGATGGATTTGAAGGTGCGCCCGATTCATCATCACCTCGAAGGTCGGGTGCGTGCACACATCTTTTTGTGCATGTTGGCCTACTACGTGGAGTGGCACATGCGGGAGGCTTGGCGCGAGCTGATGTTTGCTGACGAGGATCAAGCGGCCAAGCTTATTCGTGATCCGGTGGCACCTGCCAAGCGCTCTGAGGCGGCGATGAAGAAGGTGATCACTCGCACGCTTGATGATGGAAGTCCGGTGCATAGTTTCAAGACATTGATGCAGGACTTGCAGACCATTGTGCGCAATACGTGCAAGACCGTCAAAGGCGCCGACGATGCTCCGACTTTCCAGATCACCACCACGCCTACGCAGAAGCAAAAAAGCGCCCTCGAATTGATCGATAAAATCAAAATGTAGTCAGAACGTGGAACCTCAAATACCAGGGGTTTCATTGGGGAAACTCGCTGTTTTGGGGGAGGAACTTCAGATTAATGGACGACAGTTCGATGTGGATATCAGGATCGAGATGGATGGGTCGAGAAGTTCTGCGAGTGTCCGTCAGCAACTGGTCTACCAATGAATCAGATATTGCCGTCGCCGTCGAAGCAGTGAGGCGTGCAGCCAGAGATTAAAAGTTCGTTGGACGCAAAGAGTTGGGAGAGGCAGAGCATTTTCGAAAGGCGATTGTCGCGCCGCGTCGGCCCAAAATATGGGTGAATTGTAGGCCGCGACCTAATTAGGACATTCCCTAGGTTGGCGCGCGCCAGGGCTGATTTATTACATAGTGAAACAAAAACTCAGGGTTAGCCCCGATTTATAAGTTTGAATTCAGGTTGCCGTCAGAATTAGGTCGGCACACTCGCTAACATTGCGACCTGAGATTGGCGCTTGTAAGAAAGAGCACAGATTTATGTTGTTGGCAGTCGTTATTGCAAAAAGCCTGATTGAGCTCTCGCTGATGTTCATCGTCGGGCGCTTCATTCTGGGTTTGCTGGCCGGCGCCAAGCGCGACACCAATGTGTTCTGGCAGTTGCTCAACGTGGCATCCAAGCCGGCACTGTGGCTGACGCGCCGCGTCAGCCCCAAGCTGATTCTGGACCGGCATATTCCACTGGCCGCCGCCAGTTGGCTCATTGTGGCTTGGGTGCTGGTGGTCAAGACAAAAATCGACTTGTGCCTTCAATTGGGAGCCGCAGCATGTCAGTAAATACCCCTCGCACCCGTGCCGGCGCACCCGGCCTGAGCCGTCTGGATCGTTTGATGCTGCACTGGAAAGCCAAAATCTTCCTGTTCCTGGGTCTGCGCGGCCTAGCTGCCGAGGTGTTCCAAAATGTCCTGGCGCGTTCGCCCGACGATTTGCTGGCCCTGAACAGTCTGGGCTATGGCGCCATGCAAAGCGGCCGTCAGGTGCTGGCCCTGACTTATTTCGAGCGTGTGCTGGCGCTGGCGCCTGATACCTCGAATGCCCATTTCAACCTGGCCTTTGCGTGCGAAGAGCTGGGGCGACTCGAAGACGCCGAGCGCGAGTTTCGCGCTGCCATTGCCATCGAGGAAAAAATGGACCGGGCCTGGTACGGCCTGGGTCTGGTGCTGGTGCGCCAGGGGCGGCTGGACGAGGCGGTCAAGGCGCTCAAGCACAACACCCAATTGCAACCCATGAGCCCGTTTGGCTGGTACCAGTTGGCGCGGGTGCACGTGGACTTGAAGCAGCCGGAGGAAGCGCGCGCCGTCATCCGGCACCTGAAAGGGTTCGAGCCGAAGGTGGCGGCCCAGTTGGAGCGCGAGACCGGATTGAGGATAGCAAATTTGATTTGAGGTTTGTCGGGTGGTTTTCTATTAATCTTACAAAGAGGAGCAAGCAATGGAACTTTCGGCTAGACACGAGGAATACTGGCGCAAAAACCTGCGAATAACGGCAATCTTGATGGCCATCTGGTTTTTGGTCACATTTGTGGGGGCGTTTTTCGCCCGTGAACTGACGTTCAGCTTTTTCGGCTGGCCGTTCTCGTTCTGGGTGGCGGCGCAAGGCGCGTTGGTGGTGTATTGCCTGATCATCTGGTACTACGCCCGCTACATGAACAAACTGGACAACGAATACGGCGTGGCCGAAGGAGAAGAATAATGTTTGGAAATGAAGCGCAAACTCAAAGCGAGTTCAAGAAGGGCCTGAACAAGGTTTACGGCTTGTACACCGGGGGCTTCATCGGCTTCGTCATCGTGATGGCGATTCTGGAGCAAATGGGCCTGCCCAGGAACTGGATCGGCTACCTGTTCCTGGCCGCCACGGTGCTGCTGTACGCCGGCATCGGGGTGATGAGCCGAACCAGCGATGCGGCCGAATACTATGTGGCCGGGCGTCGCGTGCCAGCCATCTACAACGGCATGGCCACGGGGGCCGACTGGATGTCGGCGGCCTCCTTCATCGGCATGGCCGGAACGCTCTACCTGACCGGTTTTGACGGCCTGGCCTTCATTCTGGGCTGGACCGGCGGCTACTGCCTGGTGGCGCTTTTTCTGGCGCCCTACCTGCGCAAGTTTGGCCAATTCACCATTCCGGACTTTCTGGGTGCCCGCTATGGGGGCAACCTACCGCGCCTGATTGGTGTGGTCGCCGCCGTTTTGTGCTCCTTCACCTACGTGGTGGCGCAGATTTACGGTGTCGGCCTGGTCACGACGCGTCTGACCGGGCTGGCGTTTGAGGTCGGAATTTTTGCCGGTCTGCTCGGCATTCTGGTCTGCTCGTTCCTGGGCGGCATGCGTGCTGTGACCTGGACCCAAGTGGCGCAATACATCATTCTGATCATTGCGTATTTGCTGCCGGTGGTTTGGCTGTCGATCAAGCACACCGGTGTGCCGATTCCGCAGGCGGTCTATGGCTACACACTTGAGAAGGTGACGGCCAAGGAAGAGCAGTTGCTGAAAGACCCGAAAGAGCTGGAAGTGCGTGGCATCTTCAAAGCGCGTTCGGATGCAGCGGTCGAGAAGCTGAAGGACGTGCCTAAGTCCATGGCCGCCGACAAGGCCGCCGCCACGAAGACGCTTGACGAGCTGAAAGCGGCGAACGGCCCGGTCGCCGCCATCAAGGCCGCAGAAACCGCCCTGGCCGCGCTGCCCAAGGATGAGGCCGCTGCCAAAGCTGCCTACACGACCGCGCGGACCGCCAACGCGGCCCGCGCCGCGCCGCCGATTCGCCATGCCGAGCCTTTCCCGGGCAAAGACGATGCTGCACGGGATATCAAGCGCAAGAATTTCCTGGCGCTGGTGCTCTGCCTGATGATTGGTACTGCCGCCCTGCCGCACATCCTGATGCGCTACTACACCACACCGTCGGTGAAAGAAGCGCGTGAGTCGGTGGCCTGGTCGCTGTTCTTCATCTTCCTGCTCTACTTCACGGCGCCGGCGCTGGCGGTGCTGGTCAAATACGATGTGTACACCCTCCTAGTCGGCACGCCGTTTGACCAATTGCCGGGCTGGATCGCGCGTTGGCAATTGGTTGACCCGAGCCTGCTGTCGGTGGTGGACATCAACAAGGACGGCATCCTGCAACTGGCCGAAATGCGGATTGGCGGCGACATCATTGTGCTGGCCACGCCTGAAATTGGCGGGCTGCCTTACGTGGTGTCGGGCCTGGTGGCGGCAGGTGGTCTGGCTGCGGCTCTGTCCACGGCGGATGGCTTGTTGCTGACGATTGCCAACGCCTTGTCGCACGACGTGTACTACAAAATGCTCGACCCCAATGCCTCTACCGCACGCCGGGTCATGGTGTCCAAGATGCTGTTGCTGGTCGTGGCTTTGGCCGCGGCCACTGTGGCATCTCAGAAGCCGGCGGACATTTTGTTCCTGGTGTCGGCGGCGTTCTCGTTTGCCGCGGCATCGTTCTTCCCGGCGCTGGTGTTGGGCATCTTCTGGAAGCGGGCCAATAAGTGGGGTGCGTCGCTGGGCATGATTGTCGGCACGGTGACGACCTTCTACTACATGGCCACGACCCAACCCTGGTTGCGCGGCGTGTTCGGCGTGACGAGCTCGATTGCCGACAATACCTGGTGGGACATTGCACCGATCTCGGCTGGCTTGTTTGGTGTGCCGCTGGGCTTTGCGGTGATCATCATCGTGTCGCTGTTGACCAAGGCGCCGGGCAAGGACATTCAGGAGCTGGTGGAGCATGTGCGCTACCCCAGCCTGACTGGCAAGACCTCTGCCGCCGGTGCTGCACACTAAGCCAGACGTAACAGCAAGGCTTTGATCTGAAACCCCCGTCACCTTCGGTGGCGGGGGTTTTTTTAATGGTGCGCCCAGCATGGGCGCACTCCTGCGGGTGCAAGTCCCGTCGTAAGTTGATCACAACGAGCGAAGTGAAGCGCAACTGAACGAGGGCGGCCGAGTGTGGGATAGGCAAGCGTGGAGTTATTGGGGTCAAGTTATTGGGGTCAGACACCAATTAGCTCATGTGATGGAACTCGCGGTGGCTGCCAGCCCATGCGCCATCGTCACCCATAAGCTGCGAGATTTTGCCACCGCAGAACTTAAGTTTCCGTCAGTGATAGTGCGCTCACCCGCTCAATGGCTGCAATTGCAAGGAGTTTGATATGTCTACATTAACTATTCGTTTGCCAGACTACCAGCCTAGGCTCAGGTGCAGCGGCAAGTACACAGCCATACCCGCAATGATGGTGCCGAGCACCCCCTTGCGCCAGTAAAACCAAAGTACACCTGTAGCCACGGCAAACAGCCGTGCGTCTTTCCAGCTGTCAATCAGGTGGCCCTGGGTCATCACGATTTCAGGGATGATGACTGCCGACAGCGCGGCAATCGGGGCATAGTGCAGGCCGCGCTGCGCCCAGGCGGGCAGTTTCCAGGGTTTGCTGGAGATGTAAAAAAACGAGCGCGTGATGACCGTGACGCAGGCCATGCCGATGATGCTGGCGATAGTCCACAAGTCGCTGCCGTTCATGGCTGCGCTCTCGGTCTGGACTTTTCAAGCAACAGGCACAGCGCAACCGCAGAAGCGATGGCGACCAGGATATTGAGCTTCAGGGGCAGCGCAAAAGCCGCGACTGCGGCAGCACCAGCTACGCCACCAGACACCACACGCAGGCGCGTCGTTGCCAGCGAACAAAGAATACCGACCAGCGCCAGAATACCGGCAAAACCAAGACCCCATGACGGCGGGATCGAGTTGGCAAGCGCAATGCCGACCAGGCCCATGCCCACCCATGACGCCCAGTTGAGCACGCCATTGCCCAAAGCATAAGCCTCTTGCGCCTGCCGCGTGGCAGCGTCTTCACTTGGGTGCGGAAAGCGCGTTGTAAACAACACATAGCTCAGATCCGCCATCAGGTAGCCGCCCAAAAGCCGCCGCCACAAAGGCAGGTGCATGACATAGGGCCGTATATGGGCACTGAAAACAACAAAGCGCAGGTTGACGCAAAACGCGGTTGCCAGAATCACCCACATGGGCGCGCCGGCAGCAATCAGCGGCATGGCAGCCAGTTGCGCGCTGCCGGCAAAAACCAGTACTGCCATGAGCGTGGCTTCAATCGTGCTTAAGCCCGACTTGACCATGGCCACGCCCGTCATCAAGCCCCAGGCCGCAATGCCTGGCGAGACCTGGGCACTGTCAAACATGCCGCGGCGAAACTCAGGGTGCTTGAAGAGGGCGCGCACGGGCAACTTCAATCGTTTTTTGCAGAACCGTCAGCCGGTGCAGCAGACGAAGCAGCACCAAACAGCATGCCTGGCCGCAGCGTAAAGCCGCGCAAAAAGTCGGCGACATGCATCACCTTTCCGCCTGATTTTTGAAGCTGCGTCAGCCTAATAATCCCACTGCCGGTTGCAATGTCTACACCGGCTGCGCTGGCCGCCAGCACCTGGCCAGGGCTTGACGCCATCGGTGCAGCTTGCAGCAGTGCAGTCGCTTCGTGCAGCTTGATGACCGCATCGCCCAGCGTGCTGCTGGCTATCGGGAAGGGCTTGAAAGCCCGTATGTGCCTGGCAATGACTGCGGCGGTTTGTGACCAGTCGATGGGGGCTTCATGTTTTTCGATTTTGTGGGCGTAGGTGATGCCCTCAAGCGCTTGCGGCTGGGGGCACAAACTACCACAGGCTGCCAGTTCCAGCGCCTGGACCATCAAACGCCCGCCGAGCGCAGCTACTTTGTCATGCAGCGATTCTGTGGAATCAACTGCATCAATGGCCAAGCGTTCCACCAGCAGCATGTCGCCGGTGTCCAGCCCTGCGTCCATCTGCATGATGGTGATGCCGGTCTGCGCATCGCCCGCTTCAATGGCCCGGTGAATCGGCGCTGCACCACGCCAGCGTGGCAACAAAGAAGCATGAATATTGAGGCAACCTTTTTCAGGTAAATCCAATACCCACTGCGGCAAGATCAAACCGTAAGCCGCAACCACCATCACATCAGCCCGCGCAGCCTGCATTGCCGTTTTTGCAGCCGCAGCGTCTTCAGGGTATTGGCCATCGAGGCGCAGGCTTCGCGGCTGGGCGACAAGCACACCATGGCTTTGCGCCCACTGCTTGACGCTGGATGCCTGTAGTTTCATGCCGCGCCCGGCGGGACGGTCGGGTTGGGTCAATACCAACGCGATTTCAAACCCTGCGGCGTGCAGGCGCTCTAGCGCAACGCGGGCAAACTCGGGCGTACCCGCAAAAATGACGCGCATCGGGTTAGGGCCTAGCCCTAGTCCTGTTCAGCTTTTTGCTGCTTGATCATTTTGATCTTGATGCGCTTGCGTTTGAGGGGTGAGAGGTACTGCACAAACACCTTGCCCATCAAATGGTCCATCTCATGCTGGATGCATACGGCCAGCAGGCCCTCGGCATCATGGGTTTGCAGTTTGCCGTCCAGGTCCAGCGCTTGCACCTTCACCGCGCTGGAACGCTCCACCCCGTCGTAAATACCGGGCACCGACAGACAGCCCTCGTCATTAACCTGCGTATCAAGGCTGGCCCAGATGATTTCGGGATTAATCAGCACCAGCGGCTTGTCGCGCTCCTGGCTCACGTCAATCACGATCAGGCGCTCATGCACATCCACCTGCGTTGCCGCCAAGCCTATGCCCTCGGCTTCGTACATGGTGTACAACATGTCATCGACCAGGGTTTGCAGGCGCGCATTAACCGCCGAAACGGGCTTGGCCACGGTGTTCAAACGCGGGTCGGGGTAGCGAAGAATGGGCAGTAAGTTCATAAGTTGGGCCAGTAGGTGTCGCTATTTTCGCAAATTTTCAGGACTTTTCCGGATGCAAGGGCTTATCGAGGTGCATTTTCGTTGCCTAATCAAAGGCTTAGGTAGAAAATCGCCAGTAAATTATCAAGATACAACAAGCCTAAAAAGGCCTTCAAGATGCAAATTATTTCTGCTCGAACGTCTGCTCAGTTCAGTGCGCTATCAATAGCTGCGGGGGTTTTTGCCGCAACGCTGGCGGCAACACTCGGCACGGCATTTGACGCACATGCGCAAAACTTCCCCATCACTGCCAACCAAAGAGCCAGCGCAACCCAGGTCGCACAAACCGGCATTCCGGTAGACGACCTGCTGCCCAACGCACCCGACAGCTACGTCGTCAAGCGTGGCGACACCCTGTGGGCGATATCTAGCATGTTCCTCAAAAGCGCCTGGCACTGGCCCGCGCTGTGGGGCATGAACCTGCAAGACATTAAAAACCCGCACCGCATCTACCCCGGCCAGCAGCTTTACCTCGACAAATCCAATGGTCGGGCCACGCTGCGTACCCGCCAGGCCGCCGTTGGCGACGGCCCGCCCACCGACACGGTCATCTTGTCGCCCCGCATCCGCTCTGGAACACTCGCAGACGCGTCCATACCGACGCTGGCATCCCATGTGATTGAGCCATTCCTGAACGAAGCCATCATCGTGGACGAAGCCGAATTCTCGGGCGCACCACGCATCGTGGCGACGCAGGAAGGGCGCGTCCTGTTAAGCCGCGGCGACAGGGCTTACGCGCGCGGGCAATCCGGCAGCGCAGGCAGTGGCAAGGCCTTAAGTGATGCAAAAGGCGAGCCGTTCAACTACCGTATATTTCGCAACGCCACCCCTCTGAAAGACCCCACCACACGCGCAATACTGGGTTATGAAGCCCAGTATGTCGGCAGGGCCGAACTGGTACGCGGCGAGTCAGTCCAGCAAGTCACCGCCAAAGACGGAAAAACAACCACCGAGATCGTGCCCGCCACGATTGACATTGTGGTGGCCAAGGAAGAAATACGTGTCGGTGACCGCCTGCTGGCCGAACCCGCCGCCATCTCGCAAAGTTACGCTCCTCACGCACCCACGGTGCCCATTTCAGGCCAGATTGTGTCGGTGTACGGCAGCGCCGTCATTTACGCTGCAGAAAACCAGGTGGTAGTGGTTAACCGGGGCAGCAAGGACGGCCTGGAACGCGGCCACGTCATGGCCATCCTGAAAGACGGCCAGGTGCTGAATGACCGTACCGATTCAGCCCGCACGCAAATCAAGCTGCCGAACGAACGCAACGGCTTGCTGATGGTGTTTCGCACCTTTGAGAGGCTGTCTTACGCACTGGTTTTACAAATCACCGATGGCGTGAAGGTCGGCGACCGTTTTACCAACCCCAACTGACACGGTACCAATTCCATTTCTAAATCATTCCTATATGTTGTTGCTTCGCCTTGTCGTGCTACAGCACTGTCTGCGGCTTCGCGCCTAATCTAGAAATGATTTAGAAACGGAATAAACACCTTGGAGTCTGCTGAACTAAAGGCGTGGCTGCGGCTGACGCTGTCCCCCGGTGTTGGCAACGCTACAGCCCGCAAACTGCTGGCCACGTTTGGCTCTGTACAAGCGATTTTTGAGCAGAGCGCGGCCACCTTGAAAGAGCTGGGCAGCGTCAAACTCAGCAACGCAATTGCGCTGCAACCATCCAGTCTTGATGAGTTGCTAAAAACCACCCAGAACTGGCTGGCCGCAGGCGACGACCGCCACATCGCTGTACTGGGCGATGCTAGGCTTCCGCTCGAGCTGCTCCATATCGAAGACCCTCCTTTGATGCTGTATATGCTGGGAGCCCTTGCAAATCGAGCGCAATCAGCTACTGATTCAATAGCAAAATCAGTCACATCATTTACCCAAGGGCAACTGCTGCTGGCCATCGTCGGTAGCCGCAACCCGACACCGCAGGGTGAGGTCAGTGCCCGGCAATTTGCCAAAGCGTTTGCCGAGGCAGGCGTTTGCGTGGTGTCGGGCATGGCGCTGGGCGTAGACGGCGCAGCGCACGAGGGCGCATTACAAGGTGGCGGCACAACCATTGCCGTGGTGGGCACAGGCCTAGATCGCGTGTACCCCAAAAAACACCTAGCCCTGGCGCACCGCATCGCGCAGCAGGGCCTCATCATCAGCGAATTCCCATTGGGCACAGCGCCACTGACTGCCAACTTTCCCAAGCGCAACCGCATGATTGCGGGCTTGTCGCAAGGCGTACTGGTGGTCGAGGCCGCGTTAAAGTCTGGCTCGCTCATCACAGCGCGGCTGGCCAACGAGCAGGGCAAAGACGTGTTTGCCATACCCGGCTCCATCCACTCGCCGCAATCACGCGGCTGCCATGCACTTATCAAGCAGGGGGCCAAGCTGGTGGAAACCGCGCAGGACGTACTTGAAGAGTTGAGAATTTCAGTTGCAGCGCCGTCATGGAGTGACGCTGCGCACGATACGGAAGATGACGACAGTGAAGAAGGCGACAGCCCCAGCGCCGACAAAGCATTTTTGTCAGCGCTGGGTTTTGACGTGGTCAGCCTGGACGCACTGCAAGCCCGCACCGGCATGGCAACACCCGCACTACAAGCCCAACTGCTGGAACTGGAGCTTGACGGCCATGTGATGCGCTTGCCGGGTGGGCTGTTTCAGCGGGTTTCGCGTTCCTAGCCGAAATTTTGGCGTTTTTGGCCATTTTTTGAGTAACTACTCAGGTCTTGCTGATTCGTAGGGTGGGCACTGCCCACGCTGGCTTCATGAATCGGGCCAAGTCGGGGATTGCGTGGGCGGTGCCCACCATACAGGGAGCTGGGTAATTACTTTTTTGACGGTAAAAATGGCTGTAGCCCAATAAATACAGGCGTTAGAAGCTCCTTAAATCATAGCAATGACGACATTGCTACGCCGCCAATTTGGCCTCAGGTTTTTCATAGCGTGCCAGCGCTTGGGCCCACTCCAAGCGCGCAGCCCGCAGATTGCGCTGCTTGACGTGGCCGTAGCCTTTGATCATTTCAGGAATGCGCGCCACCTCGACTGCAGCGGCGTGATTGTGGGCAGTCAGGTTTGTCAGCAGTCTGTCGATGCTGGCCTTGTACTCGCCTATCAGCGCGCGCTCCATTCGGCGCTCATCGCTGCGGCCAAATACATCGAACGCTGTGCCGCGCAGGCCTTTTAGTTTGGCCAGCACTTTAAAGCCGGTCAACATCCACGGGCCAAACTTTTGTTTTTGCAGCTCACCTTTGTCGTTTTTCTTGGCGATCAACGGCGGTGCGAGGTGGTAGTTGAGTTTGAAATCGCCCTCAAACATGGCGTTGATTTTGTTTAAAAACGCTGCGTCGGTGTGCAGCCGCGCGACTTCGTACTCGTCTTTGTAGGCCATGAGTTTGAACAGGTAGCGGGCGACGTTTTGCGTGAGCAGCGTTTTGCTCAAACCACTTTCAAGCTGCTCGACCTTGCGCACAAAGGCTTCGTACTCGCTGGCATAGGCGGCGTTTTGATAGGCTGTTAAAAACTCAACCCGTTTAGCCACCAGTTCGTCAACGCCCTGACGGGCAGGCGGCATTGCAATGACCTGGCTTGGTGTCATCAGTTTTTGCATCGCTGGCAAATCATGCGCAGCACGTCGCCCCCAGGCGAAGGCAGTTTTGTTCTGCTCGATGGCCACGGCGTTCAGTTCAATCGCCCGCAGCAGGGCCTCCAGCCCCAGTGGTACCCAGCCCTTTTGCCATGCATAGCCGAGCAGCATGGGGTTGACATAAATGCTGTCGCCCATGAGTTTGGTGGCGGCTGTGTCAGCATCAAAAGCAGCGACAGCGCCATCACCCACAGCCTTGGCAATTTCAGCCTGACAGGCGCTGCCGGGGTTTTGCCATGCGCCGTCAAGAACGAACGATGCCGTGGGCGCGCTGTGGGAGTTCAGCGCCACATGGGTGCGCCCAAGCTGCATACGCGCCATGGTTTCTTTATTGGCGGTGACTATGGGGTCGCAACCAATGATGAGGTCGGCACTCGCCGTGCCAACGCGGGTCGTACAGATCTGGCCGGGCTGCGCGCTGATGAGCACATGGCTCCAAGTACTGCCACCTTTTTGCGCCAGACCTGCCGCGTCCTGCGTGACGATGCCCTTGCCTTCAATATGTGCCGCCATGCCCAGCAGCTGGCCTATGGTGATGACACCCGTGCCGCCTACGCCTGCGACGACGATGCCCCAAAGCGGATGGTCTGTGCCCAGTGCTGGTACGACGGGCTCGGGTATCTCGCCCAGCTCAAACGGATTGAATTTTTTATCCGCCTTTGACTTCTTCTTGAGATGCCCGCCTTCAACCGTCACAAAGCTCGGGCAAAAACCTTTGACGCATGAAACGTCTTTGTTGCAGCTGCTCTGGTTGATCTGGCGCTTGCGGCCAAATTCAGTCTCCAGCGGCTCAATGCTCATGCAATTGGACTGCACGCTGCAGTCACCGCAACCTTCGCACACCAGCTCGTTAATGACGACACGCAGCGCCGGATCTACCAGCGTGCCGCGCTTGCGGCGGCGGCGCTTTTCATTCGCGCAGGTCTGGTCGTAAATGATGATGGTGCAACCTTTGATCTCGCGAAACTGGCGCTGTATGGCATCGAGCTCATCACGGTGATGCACGCTCACACCTTCGGCCAGTTTCAGATCCTCATATTTTTCAGGTTCATCCGTTACAACCACAATTTTTGTAGCCCCTTCGGCACGCATGGATTGGGAAATCTGCACGACTGAATGCCCCTCGGGCCGCTCGCCAATCGGCTGGCCTCCTGTCATGGCGACGGCATCGTTGTACAGAATTTTGTAGGTGATGTTGACACCCGCTGCAATGGCTTGGCGAATCGCCAGCAGCCCGCTGTGAAAGTAGGTGCCATCACCGAGGTTGGCAAACATGTGGGTGTCAGTGGTGAAGGGTTGCTGGCCCACCCAGGGCACGCCCTCGCCGCCCATTTGCGTGAAGCCCATAGTGCTTCTATCCATCCACAGCGCCATGAAGTGGCAACCAATACCGGCCATAGCGCGTGAACCTTCAGGCACTTTGGTCGATGTGTTGTGCGGGCAGCCCGAGCAATACCACGCCGTGCGGTCGCTGTTAACCACCAGCGTGGCGAGGGATTGTTCTTTGGCTTGCAGCACGGCTAGGCGCGCGTCGATGCGGGCCAGCATGTCGCTATCCAGCCCGAGCTTTTTAACCCGCGCTGCAATCGCTTTGGCGATCAATGCGGGCGACAAATCAGCGTTGGCGCGTAGCAAGGTGTTGGCTGACGGGTTAGGCATGCTCCACTCGCCACCCTGGTGGTTGCCGGAATCATCAAACTTGCCAACGATGTTGGGCCGCACATCAGCGCGCCAGTTGTACAGCTCTTCTTTCAGCTGGTATTCAATGACCTGGCGCTTTTCTTCAACCACCAAAATTTCTTGCAGGCCAGTCGCAAATTCGCGCGTCAGCTGCGCCTCCAGCGGCCACACCACAGCCACCTTGTGCAGACGAATGCCTAGCTGTTGGCAAGCCCTATCGTCAAGCCCCAAGTCCATCAAGGCCTGGCGCGTGTCGTTGTAGGCCTTGCCGCTGGCGATCAGGCCGAAGCGATCAGCCTGGCTTTCAATCACGTTGTAGTTCAGCCGGTTGGCACGGATGTAGGCCAGTGCGGCGTACCATTTGTAGTCAAACAAACGCTGCTCTTGCTCCAGCGCCGCATCGGGCCAGCGAATGTGCAGACCACCCGGCGGCATTGCAAAATCAGTCGGGATGTTGATCTGCACGCGCTCGGGGTCAATCATGGCGCTGGCGGATGACTCGACGATTTCTTGAATCGTCTTCATGCCCGCCCACACGCCGGCGTAGCGGCTCATGGCAAAGGCGTGCAAACCCAAGTCAAGAATTTCCTGCACGCTGGCCGGAAAGAAAACCGGCAGGCCACAGGCCTTGAAAATATGGTCGCTCTGGTGCGCAGCCGTCGAGCTTTTTGCGGTGTGGTCGTCACCGGCAATCGCAATCGCGCCACCCCAGGGCGTGGTGCCGGCCATGTTGGCGTGCTTGAACACATCTGACGTGCGGTCCACGCCCGGCCCCTTGCCGTACCAGATGCCGAACACGCCATCGAACTTGTTGCTGCCCGGTGGCGCAAAGCCGAGTTGCTGCGTGCCCCATACCGCCGTGGCGGCCAGCTCTTCATTCACACCCGGTTGAAAAACAATGTTGCGCTCTTTTAAATACTTGGCCGCCTTCCACAATGCTTGGTCATAGCCACCGAGTGGTGAGCCGCGATAGCCCGAAATAAAACCCGCCGTGTTTTTGCCTTGCTGCCTGTCGCGCAACTGCTGCAACATCGGCAGCTTGACGAGGGCTTGCACGCCGCTCATGAAGGCATGGCCGTAGTCAAGGCTGTATTTGTCGTCAAGCGTGACCGTTTCCAGCGCTTTGCGAAGCTGCTCGGGTAGGGGTGCATTCATGGTTTTGTTCTACTTTTAATAGTTGTCTTGCAGCAAAGTGTATGCATTAAAGCGAGATAAGTCTTTGCGTTATTTGCCATCATTGCCGCAGGCAGTGCTGTAGCACGACAAGGCAAAGCAACAACCTATAGAAATGAGTTATTGGGGTCAGACACCAATTTCGCTGCGGTGCATCGCACCGCGCCCTCCGGGCGAGCCGTAGGCTAGTCGCATTTGGGCTCTGACCCCAAAAACTCCGAAATTGGAATTTGACCCCAATTTTCCACCCGGGAGGTCGAAAATGCTTGACTTTTAAGACAGTTGCTTATTCGTTAGCCGGCACTCTTGACGGTGGCACGTGCTGCATGCAGTTGGAGCCCAAGAGCGCCGACTACCCGGAGAATGGTTGCGAACTCGGGGTTCCCGGAAGGAGACAGGGCCTTGTAGAGGCTCTCTCTGCCAAGACCTGTCTCGCGCGCGAGCTGCGACATGCCTTTGGCACGCGCGATGTCTCCCAACGCTGCCGCGAAGAGAGAGGCGTCTCCTTCTTCTAGCGCTGCTTCAAGATAGGCCGCCATGTCTTCATCAGACTGAAGATGTTCAGCGGGATCCCAGATACGAGTAGTTGTCTTGGTCATCTCTTTACTCCGCGTACTTGCGTGCCAGTTCCTTTGCCTTCTTGATGTCGCGCGCTTGAGTGGACTTGTCACCACCGACGAGCAACAACACGTAGTGGCCACCGTGTTGAACGAAATACACCCTGCACCCCGGCCCATGATCAATCTTCAGTTCGGAGACACCTTCGCCAACTGGTTCAATGATGCCGAGGTTCCCGAGCGACAAGCGTCGGATTCGTATGTCTACGCGGACGCGCGCTGTTCGATTCTTCAGAGATACGAACCACTTCTCGTACTCGGGTGTTTGGCGAACTTCGATCACCGTTGCAGTGTATCACATAGGATACGATCTCCTCGGGTCACGCTTTTGTGACGGCTGACCGGCCCGTGCGAGCGGTGCGAAGCGCCGCTTACACTGGTACGTGTTGACCGAGAGGTTGGACGGATGCCTGAATAACGGAAGTGGCACTCGTCTTCTCTCGGGGTAGCAGGGTCGGCATGCTCTCGAAGATTTATTGCCCAGTGCTGGAGACCCGTTACGGCGGTGGGGAGACCATCGACTGCTGCGTATAAGGAAACGAAAGCGCAGCAGGCCGTAACGGGAGTCGAAGGGGTTCATAGTACCGCTTGAGACCGAGGGACAACATAACCCCGGTCGAGGGAAGGAAACCTGCTTTGTTCACGCAACCAAAGCGCAGAGGATCAGGGGATTGCCGTGTTGCTAACCACCCCTGAAGCTATCAGGACACTACAGAGGAAGCTATTGCCAAGGTCAAATAGTGAGGTCATCTGTTGTTACGCCAGCAACATTGAGGCGCAGGTGCGGTTCTCAGCCGCATTAACAAACGCAGGATGAGCTAGACGCTTACAGTGCTGTGGCCGCGCAGGCCATCCAACGCATTGCCTGGCTGTACCGGATCGAGGCCGATGCCAGAGGGCTGAGTTGTGAGCAGCGACTGCAGATGCGCCAGGAGCGAAGTAAACCGCTGTGGCAAGAGCTGCATACCTGGCTGCAACTTGAGCGCACACGTGTGCCCGATGGCAGTGCCATTGCCAAGGCCATCGACTACAGCTTGAACCACTGGGAGGCGCTCTCGCGCTATCTGCTGGACGGCAACGTTCCGATCGATAACAACCACATCGAGAACCAGATGCGGCCCTGGGCCTTGGGGCGCAAGAATTGGTTGTTCATCGGCAGTGAACTGGCCGGCGAGCGCGCCGCAGGGGTGATGAGTTTGCTGCAATCGGCCAAGCTCAATGGGCACGACCCTTATGCCTACCTCAAGGACGTGCTCACCCGGCTGCCGACCCAATTGAACAGCCGAATCCAGGAGTGGCTGCCGCATCTTTGGCAGCGCGCTGGCTGAGAACAAGGCCCAAGCCAACGCGCTTGATCATTGAGCCCATCGATCTTGCGACTATGGTGGCAACGGCGACGATGGCGCGCCCCCAGCCAACCAATTGGCCGCCCGCCGCACCGAACATCACCGTTATCAAGTTCACCATTGAACCGCAATGGTCGGCAAACCACCGCGTCAA
>JBCKNC010000015.1:0-31019 GCA_038902915.1 Polaromonas sp. | reverse complement strand
GGCTGCCCAAAGAGATTATGCAGAGATTTTGTCGTGGACCTTGGACAACTTCGGTGTGGATCAAAAGTCCATGTTTACGATGCGACATTGCTGCTAGCTTTGGAAGATCTGCATGCAGCAGGGCCGGCCTTACTGGGCGTCACGCAACGCGACGAGATCAGACCCGATATTTGCACTTTGCATGTCGCAAGGAAGGGGCGCAAGGGTCGGCACTTTTTGATGTTTCGTATAAGCCAAGACGAACGCACTCTTGAGGTTTTGCGCATCCTGCACGATCGAATGGACCTGGCACGACACCTTGCCGCTGATGATTTTCACTGAGCCAAGCAAGAAATGGGGTCTTGCAAAATAGCATTCCACGTTTGGAATGCGGGCATGGATCGCCACGCTTTGCTCGCGATGACGACATTCCCCCCGCGTCATTGCGATTGCCGCGTCGTGTTCATACAAGTGAGCAGTACCTTAAGCCTCAGCTTTTCAAGACGGTTAGGTGTGCCGCGCGTTCCGCGGGCGTGGCCAGCAAAGAACCAATGCCAGCGTCAAACGTGACCAGCTTGGTTTGATGGCGAATAGCGGTAGTTAACAGCCACGCATCGGTAATTTGCCGATGCCCCAACAAACCACCAGTGCAGGCGGTTTGAACCGCGCGCATATCGAAGTCGATGCTTAGATAGTGGTGCTTGGCATGCGCGGTGTTCAATGCCAGTAGTTTGACAACTTCACCCGCTTGCATGGCACTGCCCGAAAAAGCGGGCTGCAAAATGACGCGCACGAATGCAGATTGCGTGAAAGCGCAACTGGCCCACCCTTGAGCAGCATGGCCTTTAAACCAGCTATGCGCAGCGCTGTGATGGACATGGTTGCTCCAGCACAGGGCGATTAACACATTCGCGTCAAGAAGAAACCGCGCCATTATTCCTCCATCAGTTCTTTGACCAATGCGTCGGTCACCGCTGGATGACCCGAGCCAGCAGGGGATTGAAAAACCCAAATGCCGTGCTTCTTTTTCATGCTGACGTTGGCCTGTTTGGCCTGGCCCAATCCCCGTTTGACCAGCTCAGACACCGCATCCCCGAGCTTGATGGCGCGGGCGGCAGCATAGTCAGACGCGGCTTGAAAAGCGTCGTCGTGCAAATTGAGGGTGGTGCGCATGATGCCTAGGCCTTCACATTGATTCAATATGTCCATTATTGCATCAAAAACAATTTTGATGCAATTGAACAGAAGACAGCGCCTGACTAACTTTTGCTTACACGCAAATTGCCACCATGGATCGCCACGCTTTGCTCGCGATGACGACATTCCCCCCCGCGTCATGGCGATTGCCGCGTCGCGTTGCTCCTCGCAATGACGGAGGAAGGAGGGGGATGGCTGCCCTTAGCTCGCCGTGACGAACTACTCGCCGTCACCGCGCGGCGCCCGCGGCGGGTTGGGCGACACTTGCCAGCGTGCCAGGCAGAGCAGGGAAGTCGTGATCATGTAGCGCGCCACGCTGAACCACGAGTAGAAGATGCGGGACTTGCCGACCTGGCGGGTGTTCATGTTGACGGGCACTTCCACGATGCGCAGGCCGGCTTTGCGCAACAGCAGCAGCACGCCGATGTCCTGGTAATCGAGCAGGGTGGCTTCATCAGCGGCGAGGATTTCGATGGCCGGGCGGCTGTAGTAGCGAAAGCCCGAGGTCAGGTCGCGCAGCTCGAACCCGGCAATGACGCGAAACCAGCGCCAGGCCAGCTGGCGCGCTGCGGGTGGGCGCCAATGACCACGTCCGCGCTGGCGGCACCGGCAAGCAGACTGGGAATCTCTTGCACCTCATGCTGGCCGTCGGCGTCCATGGTGATGACGGCCCGGTAGCCGTGGGCCAGGGCATGGCGCAGGCCCAACTGCATGCTACCCCAGGCGCCCAGCGGCAGCACCGGGCGCGCCACGGTGGCGCCAGCGCGGCGGGCGATGCTGGCGGTGTCGTCGCTGCTGTGGTCGTCAATGACAAAAACATGATTCCAGCCCGAGGCGATCAGGGCGCTGACCACCTCGCCAATGGTGGTAGCCTCATCGCGCGCCGGAATCACGATGAGGGTGGCCGCGTGTTGGGGGGATTGGGTGGGTGGAGCAGGGTCGTTCAGGGCCATGCGGTATTGTGCCGCCAGGGCGCGGGCACAGGCGGCGATGGAGAAGCGCTGGTGCAAGGCCTGATGCCCTTGCGCGCCCCATTGTTCAAGCAACTGCGGTTCGCGGGCCAGGGGTTCAAGCGCTGCGCGCCAGGCAAGGGCGTCGCCGGGTGGCAGGTGGCTCAGGCCGGCGCCGCTGCTCGACACCACCCAGGTCATGCCAGAGCCGGGCAGGCTGCTGACGATGCAGGGTTTGCCATGCGCCATGGCTTCGAGCAGCACCATGCCAAAGGCTTCGGTGCGCTCGATGGAGGCGAGGCAAAATGCGTCGCAGCTGCCCAGTAGCTGGTGTTTGTAGTCTTCGCTGACCTCGCCGACCAGTTGCACGTTGGGCGTGGCGCCATCGGGGGTGTTGGTCTTGATCAGGGCCTGCAAGCTGGCCATGCGCTCGCCCTGGCCGGCAATGATGAGTTGCAGCTGGGGTGAGCCGCTGACGGCACGAATCAGCGTCTCGAACCCTTTGTAATGCGCCAGTCGGCCAATCGACAGGAGCTTGAGGCGCCCGGGCTGCCAGGCTGCGGCGCGGCCGGTCGTGGGGGGCAGGGCAGGCACCAGGCCCAGCGGCACCACGGCGCACTTGTGGTGCCAGCGGCGCAGCGGCGCGCTGGCCTGCAGGTAGGGCGGCGATGTGACGATAATGCGCTCGGCCCGCTCCAGCACGGCTTGCTCAAACGGCCAGTAGAGCGTGTAGGCCAGGCGCAGCGCGACGCGCTCATCAGAGACCACTACGTCGGAATGCCAGTGCACCACCCACGGAATCTGGCGGGCGCTGGCGACGGTGAGCGCCCAGAGCACCGAGTTGTTGGGCAGGTGCAGGTGCAGCACGTCGGGCTGGACGTCGCGGATGGCGCGCACCAGTGCCGCCCGAAAGCCCAGGGCTATGGGGGCGTAAATGAGTTGCGCCTGCACCGGCACGCGCCGCAGCCAGGTCGGGTCGTCAGGCAGCGCCTGGCCGTGCACGAGGGCGTGGCTGTCCAGACCCTGGGCGCGCTGGGTGTGCACCAGGTCAGCCAGAAAAGACTCCATGCCGCCCCGGTGCGGGGGGAAGAATTTGCCGATATGAAGTACACGATGCGTCATTGGAGGGGTTGATGCTACCTGAGTTGGGTGGCATGGCGGTGCGCCCGACAGGGGATAATCGCGCGCATGTCAAATGCCGAACCGTCAATACACGTTTACCAGCGCGCCGTGAGCGGTGACAGCCACGATTCCTTGTCCCTCATCGCCAGCCTGATCGAGCCGGGGCAAACCCTGCTGGACCTGGGCATGGGCACTGGGGGTCTGGGTCACTACCTGAGCCAGCGCCATGCCGTCGTGGCCGATGGTGTAACCCGCAACCCTGCCGAGGCCGACATCGCCCGCGCCTGGTATCGCCAGGCCCTGGTGGCCGACCTTGATCGTGACGACATCAGCAGCCTTTTCGGCGATCAGCGATACGACTGCATTGTCTGCGCCGACGTGCTGGAGCACCTCAAGGCGCCACAGAATCTGCTGGCGCAGTGCAGGGCGCTGCTCAAGCCCGGCGGGCGGCTGCTCGCGTCAGTGCCCAATGCGGGCTACTGTGGGCTGGTGGCCGAACTGATCCAGGGCGATTTTCGTTATCGTCCTGAAGGGCTGTTGGATGACACCCATCTGCGCTTTTTCACCCGCACCTCCCTGCAGCGGTTTTATGATGAGCATGGCTGGGCCACGCAGTCCATCACGACCACCCAGCGCAGTCTGCTGGCTTCGGAATTCAAGGTGGCGTTTGACAGTCTGCCGCCAGCCGTGGCGCGTTACCTGCTGGCCGGGCCCGATGCGCTAAGCTACCAGTTCATCTCGGTTTTGCAGCCTGCCGACGCGGCGAATCGGCCGGCCGTCAGCCCGTCGGTTAGCGGCCAAGCGCAAACCGAAACCCCCGGCCCCGCCAGCGCGCTTTTTTCATCACAACTGTATCTGAGCACCAGCAGCCAGTACGATGAAGCCGCCAAGCTGGTGACCCCCGGGCGCATCGGCGACCCGCGGCAAACCCTGGCCTTTGACATACCGGCCAGTCCACAGCCCTATACCCGTCTCCGCTTTGACCCCGCCGACCGGCCCGGTTTCTTCCGGCTGCACTACCTGCGCATCCTGCGGCCGAACGGACAGCCGCTCTGGCAATGGCAGGCCGGGCAAGACCCCCTGGCCACGCTGGCCGGCGCCCCGCAACAGCAAATGCTGGTCTCGTCGCCGTGGGAGACATCGGCCGGTGCCCTGCTGTTGCTGCATGGGGATGACCCCTGGCTGGAACTCCCGCTTGCGCCTGACGTGCTGCAGGAAATTACCCAAACCGGCGCCCGGCTGGAGGTCGGTGCCGGCTGGCCCATGTCGGCCGATTACCTGCAGGCCAGCGGGGCGGTCAACACGCTGCAAGCCAGTCACCAGCAGTCCCTGGCGCTGCTGAATCATGATGTGGCCCACCTGCATCAGCAGCATGAGCAGAGCGAGCGCAGCCGGCTCCAATTGCAGGCCGAACTTGCCAGCACGCGGTTGGCATCGCAGGCCGAGTTCGACACCCTCAGTCGCGCCATGCGGGAAGCGCAGAACGAAAAACTCGAATTGATCGGCGCACTGCACGCCGCGCAGCGGGAGCGCAATGTCTTTCTGGCGCAGTTCAACCAGATTGCCCAGCACCTGCAGGGCATCGAGCAATCGACGCTGTTCCGTGCCACGCGACCGCTGGTTAACATGAAAATCCGGTTTGATCGTCTGCTGGGCCGCACCGCCAAGCCAAACGCCTTGCTGTCACTCAGCCCCAAAGTCCAGCCGGTGCCCATCTCCCCGCACGCGGTCGACATCATCGTGCCGGTCTATCGCGGGCTGGAAGACACCCGCCTGTGCCTCGAATCGGTGCTGGCCGCGCCCTGTCAGACGGCCTGGCGCCTGATCGTCATCAACGACTGCAGCCCCGAGCCCGAAGTCACCGAGTGGCTGCGCGCCTTTGCGCAGCGCGATCCGCGCATTCAACTGTTGGAAAACCCCGAGAACCTGGGCTTTGTCGCCACCGTCAACCGCGGCATGGCGCTGAGCCAGGGCAACGACGTGCTGCTGCTCAACAGCGACGCCGAAGTCGCCAACGACTGGCTCGACCGCATCCAGCATGCCGCCTACAGCGGCCTGCGCGTGGCCAGCGTGACGCCGTTCTCCAACAATGCCACCATCTGTAGCTACCCGCGCTTTTGCCAGGACAACGAGTTACCCAGCGGCTACGACACCGCCAGCTTGGACCGCCTGTTTGCGCAGCACCTGGCAGGCCAGACCGTGGAAGTTCCGACCGCCGTGGGCTTTTGCATGTACATCCGGCGCCAGTGCCTGCAGGAAGTGGGTCTTTTTGACGTGGCAAACTTCGGCAAAGGCTATGGCGAAGAAAACGACTTTTGCATCCGTGCCCAACAAGCCGGTTGGACCCATCTGCACGCACTCGACACTTTTGTGCGTCACGCCGGCGGCATCAGCTTTGGGGACTCTAAAAGCACGCGCGAGCTGCAAGCCATGGAGACCATGCGCCGCCTGCACCCCCGCTACGAGGGCGATGTACACGCCTTTGTGCAGAGCGACCCGGCCCGCGCTGCGCGGCTGATCATCGATATCGCACGCATCACCGCCAGCGGCCGTCCCGTCATTCTCAATGTTATGCACAACCGCGAAGGCGGCACCCTACGCCACGTCCAGGACCTGGCCCAGCAGTTGGGTGGTCAAGCCACCTTCCTGCGCCTGTCACCGGCCCCCGGTGGCGTAGAACTTCGGCTTGAAGGCTCGCACGAGGCGTTCGCCCTGCGCTTTGCCTTGCCACACGAACAGCAGCACCTGCTGCAGACCCTACGCCAGCTCCAAGTGGGGCATATCCATTACCACCACCTGTTGGACCACGCGCCCGACATCACGGAGTTGCCCGAGCAACTCGGTGTCACCCACGACTTCACCGCGCACGACTACTACAGCTACTGCCCACAGATCTCCCTGACAGACCATACCGACCGCTACTGCGGTGAACTGGGCCTCGACCAATGTCGCCAGTGCCTCAGTTGCAACCCTGCCCCCGGTGGTGAAAGCATTGAAAGCTGGCGCGCTCGCCACGCGCGCCTGCTCAGTCAGGCGCGCTACCTCATTACCCCCAGCGTTGATACCGCACAGCGCATGCAGCGCTTTGTGCCCACCGCCCGCATTCAGGTGGTGCCTCACGCGTCGCTGGACGTCCTGTGCGCGGCACACCCCCAACCCAAAACGCGCCATTTGAGCAACACAGAACCCCTGAAAATTGTTGTGCTCGGTGCCCTCAGCAAAATCAAGGGCGCCGACATGCTGGAAGAAGTGGCCATGCTGGCGGCTCGTCACACCATCCCGGTCGAGTTCCACCTGCTGGGCTACGCTTACCGCAGCCTGCGCACCCAGCCCCGCGCCCGGCTCACCGTGCATGGCGGCTATGAAGAAAAAGACCTGCCGCTGCTACTGCAATGGCTGCAGCCCGACACCGTGTGGTTCCCGGCCCAGTGTCCGGAGACCTATAGCTACACCCTCAGCGCCAGCCTGGAGGCTGGCCTGCCCATCATCGCTCCTAACATCGGCGCATTCGCCGAACGCCTGCAAAACCGCGACTGGACCTGGTTGTGCGATTGGCAGCAGGGTGCCAGTCAGTGGCTCGAATTCTTCCAGCGCATCCGGGAAGAAAATTTCTGCACGGCGACCGGACCCGATCCGATCGCCCGCCCGCTGGCGCACCAGGGTCGGCACACCGACGCCCCGACCCTGTTCTATCGCAGCAGCTACCTCCAGTCGCTGCCGCAGCCCAGCAAACCCAACGCGCAAGATCTGCTCGAGATTCAGCAGCAAATCTGCCGGTACCTGCCACACTCGGGGACTGCCATGAAATCGATCGCACTGCGTACCCTTGTGCGCTTGCGTGCCAGTCGTGCGCTTTCCGATCTTGTCAGGGCCGTTCCCATGCATCTTCAAAGGCGGGTGAAATCGTGGCTTGGGCGATGAAATCAGCAGACTTGGCGGCTTCTCCATTCGACCCGCATCCCCGCCGTTTTCGCCCATGCGGGGCCGACTGACGGATTTCAGACCTTTCTCGGTGGCCAAGGCAGCAATTGATGCCACCCATTCGGACGGGCTACCTCCGGCACCACTGTCGGCGGATACTCATCGCCGACAGGCAGCCGATTCCGTTCCACAGGCAAAGCCTAGCAAGCCACAACCGACGGTACCCTTGACTCTGAGCTGTTTAATACAGCCGCCACGCTCGCCCAGCGCCTGGCTCAGCACCCGCAAGCGTTGACATGGTTGCATCAGGCCGAACAGATGAACCCGGCCGAGTCATTTTTTCGAGTCAAGGAGAGGGCGTTCCAAATAATAATAAGATAGCGCTGCTACAGACAAAGTTATAAGGATGCCGCTCGTCAACAGGCGCCAGCCGGTCAAGTCAAACGACAAAAGCATTTTGTAAATCGGAAAATGCCAGAGGTACAAGCCATAAGACACTGCCCCAAGCCAAACCAGCCAGGGGTGTAAAAGCAGATGCTTTAAAGCAGTCTTCTCGGGCCTGATCAGGTAAACCATTAACAATGCCGATAAGCCAGCCATCAAGGTAATGCCTGCTTGGTAGTACTTGGGCGATGTCCATTGTGTCGTGGCAAACAGTGCCAAAATAGCCAGCACAATCAACCAGGCCCAAGCGGCTGATCCGGCTATTTTTGAGATACCCCGCATTTCACCAATAACCGCAGGTTTCCTCATGCTCATCCAGACCGCCAGTGCCGCACCCCACATCAATGTTTCGACCCGGGTGTCCAAGCCGTTGTACAGCCGCTCAACACTTGCACCGTGATGCATCCAGTACAGCCGCACGCCCAACGACAGCAGGGCCATGCTGACCACACTCCCAAGCAGCATGATTTTTTGGGGCAAAAGACGCATCAATAAGCAAAACAAGAAGGGCCACACCATGTAAAACTGCCACTCAACTGCCAGCGACCACGTGTGCCCCAAATCCACTGACTCTTTTAAAGCCAGAGCCCGCGCCCAGTTGGTCAGGTAGAGCAAGGTCAGCAGTATGTCCGTGCCTTGATTATCCAGCGTGGCGTTTAGGACAAACAGCCAGTTAGCCAACCCATACAGCGTTAACATGGCCAGTAGCGCCGGTGCCAGGCGCCGCCAACGCCGTGCAAAAAAATGCAGAAAATCAATGCGTTTGTTAGCCGCGTACTCCACTAGCAGCAGGCTGGTGATGAGATAGCCACTCAATACGAAAAAAACATCGACCCCCAAGAACCCGCCGGACAGAGCCGCTGGAACAGCATGGAACACCATCACGGATAAAACTGCAAGGCCGCGCAACCCATCCAGCGCGGGCTCATAGGGTAGTCGGTGTTTCACGATTTCATGCGGACACCACGATTGCGTCCTGATTGCCCCAGAAGTGATTGGGAATCACCTGTATTTTGACATTCGGGCCGAGCGCCTCCACGATCTTGTTCTTGACGAAGTCTGCGCTGGCATAGGCGCAACCATAAGTCTGACCATCCAAAGCGGTTGATTCGCTGGAAGGGAAAAACTTGTAAGCCTGCTCTCCCCAATCAACCCCGGCAAGGCGTGCGCACTTCTCGCCATGGGTGGAGAAAATCAGAACACCATTGGCCTGCAATGCACCCTGTAATAACTTGAACCATCCGTTCCACGCGGAGCTGGGCAAGTGACTGAACAGTGACAAAACAAAGATCACACGGTATTTGTCGGCTAAAACCATTTTTTCCGGATCAGTGTCAGAATAAAAGCCTTTGACACCGAGTGCGTCTTTTAAAAAATCGACACTACCGGGGACAACATCACTGACAGTGAGTTCTCCGTTTTTCAAAATTCTTGCAAGATGCCGGGTAAAACGGCCATGTCCGCACGCGAACTCCAAAAAACTACCGCAACGCTGCACCGAAAGCGCATGGAGATCGAGTATCTCTTGCAGCTCCATCATCGTTCGCCAGCCGTCCGACAAATAGTCCCGCACCGGGTTCACAGAGGTGGGGTGGTTGGCAAAAAACCGGAAAATGTCATCGTCAGGCGAAATTTCGGCGTTGAACCCCATCCAGTCGGAAAAATTGCCGGGGAGCCGGTCTTTTTCTCGCAGATTATGGGTTTCTAGAAAACCCGGTTCAAGCAGATGCGTGTTCATGATGGTGTGTTGTTCGTCCAGCGATGTTCCAATCGGCAGTAGCCTAATTCACGTGAATCGCCCGAGACGTCAAAGGGCATCTCCACCTGATCGAAAAGTCTTAAACCCTCGGGGTCAAGCGCGTGGGAACGGGCCACATAGCGGCCGGGTAGTAGCGGCAAATCTTCGAATATTATTGAATAGCTGTACCGGTTTGCTGAGTCTTTTTGCAGTATGTAGCCGTCCATTTCACTCACCACGCCATAGATCGGTGTGCCATCTGCCCTGACCACGCCGACGGCCACATTGGGGACTCGCCCATCCGGTGAATAAACGCTGCCGGTAACCGTGAGGGTTCCGCCCATGGTGAGGCACACGGCATCACCTGCATTCCTGCCATTCAACTGCATCTGTTTCACTTCGTAAATGCCCGCTCCAAACTCCTTCGTCTGTGATGCTGTTTCGGTGGGCACTTGCTTGTTGTGCGCGCGTGTTTTTTCCTCGTGCCAGGCCAAATAAGACCGCGTCACGTCGGTTGCACTACCCGCCATATAGACCCTGCCCGAGTCAATCCAGATGGCTCTTTGGCAGAGCTTCTGAATGTGATACATGCTGTGCGAGCACAGCAGCAGCGTGCCACCGTTTGCAAGATACGACTCCAGCCACGAGATGCATTTTTTTTGAAACGACTCATCACCAACCGCCAGCACCTCGTCGGTAATCAGCACCTCTGACGTGACGCAGGTTGCCACTGCAAACCCTAAGCGCACCACCATACCGGATGAGTAATTCTTGATGGGCTGGTCAATGTGTTGGCCAATATCGGCGAACGCCAAAATGCCGTCCAACTTTTCCTCGGCTTGCGCCCGTGTGAGTCCCATCAGCGCGCAGGATAGAAACACGTTGTCCCGCCCGGTGTACTCGGGGTGAAAGCCCGCGCCCAACTCCAGCAGTGCAGCAATGCGGCCCTTTCGGTGAAATTCTCCTGCGCTAGGGGTTACCACGCCAGCAATGAGTTTCAGCAAGGTGGACTTGCCGGCACCGTTCACACCCACCACGCCCACGGACTCGCCCTTGCGTACCGTAAAACTGACATCACTGAGGGCCGCAAACGTGTGTTGTGGCTGCACCCCCCGCAGTCTGGCCCACACGTGGGCCAGCTTATGGCTGCCGTGCTTAAGAACGGGGTAGTTCTTGCTTACATGGGAGAGAGAAATCAGCACATCGCTCATGCGTGTTACACCATGTCTTCAAAATGGGGTGAAAGCCGTAAAAAGAAACGACGAGCCAGGTAAAAAGCGAACATCGTTGCAAGCAAGGTCAACGCCACGCCTGTCAGCGCAATGTTGCCGGTGTCGAGTATGGCCATTCGAATGGTCTCGAGGATAGGCACCAGGGGATTCCACTGCATCACATCCGCCATCCAGGGCGGCACGGCAGACAGCGGGTACAAAATGGGGGTGGCGAAGAACAAGACGCTCATAACTTGCGAGAGCACTTGTTCAACGTCCCTTATAAACACCTGCAGTGCGCCCAAGACCAGTGCGGCCGCCAGCGCCAACACCAGTAAGGCCAAGGCGCTGGCAATCACCATCGGCCAAGCGGCAAAATGGACGGCAAAACCCAGCAGACGCAGCGTGATCAGTACCACCACGAAACCACCCATTTGCACCAGAAAACTCGCAATCACCGCGCTATACACGAGCAATTCATGCGGAAAGGCCACCTTCTTCACCAGGGCGCCATGGTTTTGTACCGCCAGTGTGCCACGGGTTATGGCTTCTTGCGTGGCCAACCAGGGCCACAGCGCCGCGGCAACAAAGAGCAGATACGGCTGATCTGGGGCCAGCGTGTGCAGGCTGGCGCGAAAAATGTAGGCAAACACCACGCCGTATATGCCGAGCAACGCCAAGGGGTGCAAAAACCCCCAGAGTAACCCGACCACAGAGCCGGCGTAGCGGTTCTGGATGTCCCGCACCGCCAGTGCGCGCAGCAACCCGCGGTGCTGCCATACGGTGGCGATCGCGCTGGCTTTCAGCATGGCCGGTTACTTAGACTGTGCTTTGGAGAAAGCCTCAATGGCAGCATTGTCAAACTGGGCCGCAGACAGAATGCGGTCCTTTTCGGCCAGGCGCGTGTTATTGATGAGGGTGGACTGAGCCTCTTTAAGCAAAATATCTTTCACTTCTTCAAAGCTTCTGGGCCCTGCAGGGCGGCTTTCGTCAAGCTTGATGATGTGAAAGCCAAACTGGGTCTCCACAATGCCACTCAAGGTGCCGGGCTGACTCAGCTTGAACGCCGCTTCTTCAAAGGGCTTGACCATACGGCCGCGTGCGACCCAACCCAAGTCGCCGCCCTTGACCGCGCTACCCGGGTCTTGTGAGCGGGTTTTGGCCAGCTCTTCAAAGCTGGCGCCAGCTTGCAGGTCTTTGAGCATTTGCTCTACCTTGGCCCGTGCGTCCTGCTCGCCTGAACGTAGCAGAATGTGACGGATTTTGATCTGCTCAGGCATATCAAATTTATTAGGATTTGCCTTGTACACAGTCATGGCATAGGCCTGCAAGGCCTTGAGACTCGGCTGTTTGGCCTGGTCGATTTGCGCCAGACGCAGGTCCGACAAAATGCGATCACGTGCCATCTCCAGCGCAGCCTTCACGGCTGGGTCTTTGTCCATGCCGGTGCTGGCGGCCTCGGCCGCCAGCACCCGGCGAACGTAGATGTTTGAAATATTGGTGTGCACCGCTACTGGGTCGGCAAAAGTCTTGGCGCGCAGCTCGGGCGGCACGCGTTGCAAATCGGCATCAAGGTCTTGCACATTCACGCTAACGCCGCCGCCACTGACAAAGGTTTGTGCCGCGGCCGCAGGTGTGCCGAGGGTCATGAAAGCAATAGATGCTAGGTAAACCGGATAACGCATAAAAACCGAACTCAAATTCACGAAGAGATACTCCTTAACAACGAAAAAAGGGCGGGGTAAACCCCGCCCTTTTAGACAGCAATGATTCGAATTAACGAGTCACTTTGTGTGTCCATGAGAAGCCGTAGTTCACGGCGCCGTTAACTCCACGTATGAAAGTTGAACCCAGCACTGGCACGCCAGGCAGAGCCCAACTTGCCCAACCAGTTACGATGGCGGGATTAACAAAAGTCACGTCGCTACGAGCAACCGTGGCGCTCAAGGCACGGCTTGGGAGGCTTATGCCACCCTGGTTGATACTCACAACAGATGTCTCACCGCAAAGCAGCTGGACGTTGGGTGCGCTTATCACGTTAGGAGAAATCACGAAGATGCCAGAACCCACAGTAGGTGATGTCTCTTCACGATCAAACACACTCTGCACGCCTGGTGCATTGACGGTGTCAAGACAAACTTGACGGCTGTACAACGACGTGTTGACTTGATTGTAAGGAGCAACGCCAAGGCCAAGGCCACGGTACACGGCCGACGCCAAGGTACCCGTTGTCGTTATGGTGTTGTCAGCAGCGGCAAGCGCTGCGTAGTTGACAGCGACGCTGTAACGGCGTGTAGGCTGAGAAAACACCACATCGGTCATAAAGGTAGGTGCGTCGGTAACGAAATGGTGCTTCAACGATGTAAGAGCCAAGGCTGCAGTAGCTGCATCTGCACGAGTAGCGGCAAGTACGCCATCAGCAGTGACATAGGGTGTTGACAGGTCAGGCAGGTCGAACAACTGGGCCGCAATCACGGCGTTCACCAGCAGTGGATCAGCAGTTACTGAGGTCAATACGTTCGTAGGGGTACCAATCCTCTGTGGCCAGAACACCAAGTTACCAGCAGCAGTCACGGGACCAAACGGGCCAGCAGCTGTTGCCCGCAATGCAGTTGCCGAACCCGACCAGGCAGACGTGTTGGTCTGGTTCAAGATGATCCAGTCACCCGTCAAGCCGCCGGTAGGCAAGGCCATACCACGCAGATTGGCTGCAACGCCCAAAGCTGCATTAATAGCAATGTTAGTCGGAGCGGCGGCAAAAGGAGCAACATCGAGACCCAGAGCTGCGTCAAGCACGGTGACTGTACATGGTGCAACGCCAGCAACGTGTTTGATGGCTTCAAACAAGGAATCTACGCCAGCAGCAGCACCGGTGTTCAGGGGAACGTCGGCCATGTTGATGACTTCAATGTAACCTTCACGCGTCTGGTTGGCAGGCACGGTGGCTTGCGGGTCAGTACGCAAGGTTAAGAAGGCGGTGTTGTTGGCGGAGCCAGCAGGCAAAATGCAAGACGTGTCGGGTGAGAACAACTGGGCCAGTCCAGTAGTAGCATTTTGAGTCACGGCAGCGGTCCAGACGTCGCCTGGCGACAGCAGCAGCGTGATGTCATACAGGTCGTCAGAGTTGCTGGCGCCACGGAAACGCACTTTGACAACCTTGCCATTGGCCGTGTCAGTGTTGACGATGTTGATCAGCGTAGCGTTAGCTGCTTGTGCCGTGAAATACGGGAACAACAACTGGTGTCCGATGCCATCAGGATTCACCGACAAGGTATCTGCAGTTGCACCCTGAACTACGGTAACTGCCGATGCACTGCCAATAAACCCCAAACCGCTAAGTGCGGCGGCGACGCTCAATGCGAGTGTACTTTTTTTCATGAAAACTCCGTTTAAAAAAAGAATAATATTAAGCGCAACCGTTAAAGTTGTTTACGCCTGAGAAATGTACCACAGACAACTTTCCTTGCCAGTGGAATCCGACTTATTTGAACATAGTGTTGATTTTTTGCAACAACTTTATTAGCGTCTCCCTGAAAAAACTGTATTACTGTAAAGGGACCTACAGCGGTTCAAGCATCCACCACTGCTGATTTTCAAGCACCCAAGTCTCATCTATGCCGGATGTGATGGTACCCCGGAAAGGAAAAGGCACCACGGGTTTGCTTTCGAGCTGAATCCTCACCGTGCATTTTTCCCCTGCGCAGTCTACACGTAAAACCTCTGCCGCAATCCACTTGACGGGCGTCTGCTGCCGCTGGCTGCGGTAGTAGTCGGGCGTGTGAATCTGGCGGTAGGCGGGGCTTGCAAATGCATAGGCCTGGTTGAAATCTTGCGCCAGCAGGGCCTGCCAGCGCTGGGTGGCCAGTTGGCGCACCACCAGCTCAGGCGCAGCTGCGGCGCCCAAGCCCGCACACCCCGCCAAGGCCATTGAGAGCAAGCAGGCTGCGCCTGCCACAAAAGCAGCGCGTCTGGCTGAAGATTGCATAGAGTTCTCCGTACGACGGATGATTAAACGATGGTTAGATGCCATTTTTTTAAACCGCTAGGGGTGGTTGAAAAGTTAGTCAAAAGCACAGCTCAATGCTACAGCCAACTCAATTGAGGCCCGGGGCATTGACGGGCAGTGGTGCAGGTGAAGCGTCGGTTTTGGCCCAACCCCAGTCAAGATTTTTCATCTTAAGCCGCAAGTCAGCCGAGAGCTCGCGCAAGTCCTGATCCGAGCGAACCACTTGGGGTGTGATGATGACCAAAAGTTCGGTGCGGTTGGTGTTGGTGTTACGGGCGCCAAAGAGGCTGCCAAACAGGGGGATGTCTTGCAAGAAGGGTAGGCCGGACTTGCCGGTGGTGGTGTTGTCCCGGATGAGCCCGCCCAGTACCAACGTTTCACCTGAGCGCACAGCGACTTTGGTGCCAATTTGACGCTGCAGAAAGCTGCGCTGGCCAGTGGCTGTGTCCACCGAACCCACATCGCTTACCGATTGGTTAATCAGCATGGTGACCATATTGCCAGCGTTGACCGAGGGCGTTACCGACAAGCTGACGCCGGTGTCTTTGTATTGGATGTTGCTGGTGATGTTGCCACCGGTGGTGATGGTTTCGCCCGCACGAACCGGCTGTTGGTTACCCACCACAATGCTGGCGGTGTGGTTGTCGAGCACCATCAGGGAGGGGCTGGAGATTACTTTTACCAAAGATTTTTCCGCTAGGGCGTTGAGCACCGCACGCACATCGCCCAAGGAATTGCGCAGGGTGTACGAAAAGCCGGCCGATGTGGCCGCAAAGGCCGCGCCAACTGCCGTGCTGAGCACGCCAGTACCACTAAGCCCGCTGCGTGCCTTGTCGTTAAATATCCATTGCAGCCCATATTTCAGATCGTCGGTCAGGGTGACCTCAATGATGCTGGCTTGAATCATGACTTGGGTGGGGGGCACGTCCAGTCGCTTGAGGGTGGCTTCGACTTTACTGAATTCTGCGGCGGTGCCGTACACCAGAACCGCGTTATTAATTTCATCTGCGATGACGCGCAGCCCGGTGTTGAGGGTCAACGCCGTTACCCCAGTGCCTTGCACGCTGCTGCGCCCCGTGTTGGACGCCAGTACGGCAGTTGTTCCGCCTGACACGGCGCCGGTGGTGGCGCCCGTGGCGGGTGTCAATCTCGGTGCCACTCCGCTTCCTGTGGCGGCACTGGCAGTGCCTGTGCCACCACCAAACAGCCCGTTCAGTACATTGGCCAGATGCGCGGCGGAGCCGTTTTGAACCGGGTAGACAAATAGCTGCGCCTCGTTGGTGTTGCTGCTGGGTTTGTCGAGTTTTTCTATCCACTTTTTGGCTTCATCCAGGTATTCCGCCCTGGGGGTGACCACCAAAACGCTGTTCAAGCGCTCCATTGGGACAATGCGCAAGGCGCCATACAGCGGGAAGCTGGCAGGCCCTGCAACTGCGGATCCAGCACGGGCTGCCGCTGCGCCGCCTGCTGCCGGCGTAGAGGGTGCGGGCGCCGCGGCCCCGCTGATGGCACCGGTCAAGAGGCGCAAGGCCGCGTCGACCTCTTTGGTTGTGATGTATTTAAGTGGGAATACGCCGACTGACATGCCTTTGAGCAGGTCGACGTCAAACGTTGTGACCAGATCCATCCAGCCTTCGGTCTGAGTGCGGCTGCCCATCATTACCAGCAGGTTGCGTACGCTATCGATGCGCAGGATCGCATCAGGGGGGGCCAATGGGCGCAAGATGGAGGCCATCTCGGCGGCGCCAATGTACTTGAGCGGGATGATGACGGCGCCGTAGCCTGGCGACATCGGGCTGTTTTTGACAACCTGGCGTACCGCAGGGACGATGCCTTTGATGATTTCGGGGCGTCCAATGTGGTAGGTGCCGCGCGTGTCTTGCGCAATCAGGTAGCCGTTGGCTTGCAGCGCGTACTCCAGCAGCAGCATGGCATCGTCTGCCGTTACGCTGTCTTGCGTGGAGAGGGTCACCGTGCCTGCGATGGGTGGATGCATGAGGTAGCTAACTTTGAGCATTTCACGCAACACCACATGCACCACATCGGCCAAGGGTGCATCTTCAAATTTGAGGCCTGCAGTGACGCCTGATACGCTGCGGCCTGCTTTGGGCGGGGCAATCACCGTGTCTGTACCACGGATGATTCTGGGCTCGAATGCGGTCGCGTCTCTATCTTTGTCGGCCTGCGCAAACGCTGGCAACACCGATATCGCTGCGGTGATTGCTACGATGTAACGAATGATTTTCATTGGGTTATCTGCCAGTTTAAGGCTTTTTTTGGTTCATTTTGGCGCGCATGGCGTCTACATTACGACGCATTGCTGCGTCTTCATCATTCATACGCTGAAGGTTCTCGATTGGTGGGCCGCTTCCATGGGCTGCCCCTGCTGATGCGGCGTTGGGCGCGGCTGGAGCAGCCCGTTGCGGTGTGCCCAAGGCTACATACTCAAGGCGGATCACCCTCGTTTCTTCGGCGCGGACAAAAGTGGCATCACGGGCACCTATGGCTTGCAAGGTCCAGTCCCCCAGTTTGTCGCTGAGCTTGACTTGGCGCACCTTTGCGTCAGCCCGGATCAGCACGCCACCGAGATCGCCTGATATCAGACCCAGCAGCTGCACATTGGCCAACGGGTCTGGCGGTGGGGGCGGTGGGGGCGGCGGTGGCGGGAGTATGGGCGGCGGGGGGCGTCGATCGGGGGCGAAGATCGGTCGCTCGAGCATGGCGGCAAACGCGATTGTATCGCTGCTATTGATGGAATTTACAGGTATTGATGCGACGGCGATCACTGGCTTGACTGGCGCTGGTACGATCCACGAGATATTTTGCAGTTTTCCATTGGGATCAACCCAAAGATACGCCAGGCTCGCCAGCGCCAGCAAATTTACCAGAACGAGAGTGCGTGTAGGTGTCATGTTCATGAACGAACCCGCAACACTGTGAAATTGAAACTGCCCGACAAACGTTGGGTGCTGGCTGGCCTGACGGCGCCCGTGCTCTGCAGAGCAAAGCTGTCAACCAGGATGACTGGAGTCTGCGCCCTTAACTTCAGTAGTGCCTCCTGCAAGCTGGGCAAGGTTCCTTCGACTTGCAACACCACACTGATGCGTTGGATGTGTTCACTGTCCTTGGCTGCCAAGACTTGTATGCTTTCGACGGAAAGTTGGCTTTCTGCAAACACGGCGCGAATACGCTGCTGCGCATCATTGCCGGCCTTTGTGGCATCCAATGTGGCAGGGTATGCTTGATTGGCCAGCAGGGCTTGTGCGTTCTGCGCAGCTCCTTCAAGCTCTGCTTGCATGGCTTGCACGCCCTGCAAGCGAGCGTGTCGCGGCGCCAACTCGGATAGGAGTGCCTGTGCCCATGCGTGCTTTTGCCACACGTAGGCACCCACAGCAAGCAATGGCAAGGCAAGTACCAGCAAGGTGAGCGCCTGCAATAAAGCGATACGGATAGACAGCCGGTTCATGGTTGTGCAATCAAACTGGACGGCTCCAGTGTGAACTCAATGTTAAAGGTCTCACGCTCTGCGCCCCTTTGCTTGCCTGCCG
Source organism: Polaromonas sp. (assembly GCA_038902915.1). Taxonomy (GTDB): domain Bacteria; phylum Pseudomonadota; class Gammaproteobacteria; order Burkholderiales; family Burkholderiaceae_C; genus Polaromonas. Next base: position 12,903 of record JBCKNC010000015.1, on the reverse strand, counting down.
CAGTTGGCGCCCTCACGTCCTTAACGCCTGTCTGTGCGCCCAGTTGCTGCATGAGTACAGCCGTATTGACGGTTTGCCCAGTTAGCAAAATCTTGCTGCCTTGCACTTGCAAGCTGGTGACATAGGTGTCGTCGGGCAACAGTTTTGTGATGCGTAGCAGAGCCAGTTCTGGCTTCAGACTTTTTTCCTGCTGAACTTGCAATACCTTTATTTGCTGATCAAGCTGCACAAGCAGCTCGCGCTGCTTGATTGCCGGAGCAGCCAGAGGCCGAAGTTTTTCGTAGTCTTGTGCCGCTTGCAGCGCGCGCAGTCGCAGTTGTGCTGTGGGTGTGACGGCCGCTGCCAATCCGATTGCCGCCAATAAAAATACCAGGTACAGATTCACTATCCGCCAACGGACCGTAAGTCGTTTGCGCTTTTTCTCGCCAAACCCATCGAGTACCAAAAAACCATGGCCCTGTGGGGGTTTGACCCAAATTTCAAAGCTATCGTGACTGGACTTGGTTGGCTCCAACGAAGCGATGTACTGCAGAATGATTTTGCGCGAGGCAATGACAATGTATGTTTTGTTGCCCTGCTGCGCTGAAATGAGTGGCGTATGGCCCCACACCACGTCATCAGATAAAAAAGGACTGCGACTCATGACTTCAAGCTCTATGGCCGCATGAATGGCGTCCGCGGAGAGCTTTGGCAATACCATGGGGTGCCACAAAACGAGCTTGTCAGGCAGCAAAAAACCAAAGAATTTAACTTTTTTGGGCGAGTGCTGCTTGGCTAATGTATGGCCGGTCTTTTCTATATAGTCGGCGGTTTCGCCGTTGGCCATGCTGATGCGTGTGACATAGGCAGGCGCCAGCCACCGAAGCACTGGCCAATGGGCGATTTGATTCAGTGCAATAGCCCAGTCGTGTTTTAGCTGACGCAAGTTCAGACCAAAAAAGCGTACAGAGGTATTAGGTGGCTTCATTATTGGTTACTTGACGAGGCTGGTTGCCGTAACAACACTTTGGTCAATGCCCAGCACCCGCCACGGGAGCCCATAGGCAGGGGATGCGATATCGACGCGCCAAGTGCGCACAAAGCTTGTATTGTCTTGCGTTGCGGTGGTGGCACGAACGGCCAGGTAACTTGTGGGCGCCATGTCTATGCCGGTTGCTGTAAGTGTGGTGGTATCCATAGACTCGGGGTTTGAGTGCCGTGACTCAAGCAACTGCTGGGCCCGAGCCTGGTCACCTTTGGCCAGGATGAGCAATGTGCCCCTAGATGCCGCCAGCGGATTGACGCGACCGGAGCCGACGATGTCGACTGTTAAAAAGTTTTTTATCTTAGCATAGACACTGTAGTCAAGCCCCTCCAGGCGCAGCAGGTCTTCCACGGCGTGGAATCGCACGGGCAGGCCGTCAGGGCCCTTTTGGTCTCGCGCTGCTACCGCAGAAGTGGCCATGCGTTGTGCCGTATCCTTGGACACGCCGCCAGCATATTCAAAGGTATCGGCGAGGAGATTGGCGGGTGCATTATTTAGATCCACATACCCGCTCAAGGGGGTTACTTCAACCTGAACCTGGTTGCCAAAAACCGACACCGTTTTAGTCTGTATGAATTTGACCGATTTGTTATTACCAGCCACCAACTCTTGAAGCACCAAGCGAATGGCAGCATCTGCAAGGCCGTTGCTGAGCATGGTTTTTCGAGATTGACCGGCAATGCTTACTTCACCGCGCACGGCGTGCAGCAACCCAATGACCATGACACTCAGTGCTGCAACCAGCCAGAGAACCGCCAGCAGGGCAATGCCTTGCTGATGGCCTTTGCGAGCTCTTGGGTGCGCTGGGGTAGGTTTCATCATGGCTGGCATGCGGCTTTAGCGTGCCGATCCACCGATTACAAAACCACCCGAGCTGGGCTGGCTTTGGAGCGTCGGTGTCAATACGATCACCAGCGGTGGCCACGCGCCTTTCGGGTCGGCCCATGTCAAACGCAGGCGCTGCGGCAGAGCGTCTTTTACCGGCCAGCCAACTTGCCACCCACGCGGCCAGTCAGACGGTATTGATTGAATGGCGCGGGGTAAACCTTCCGCCTCAACTTTGAATTCCGAGATGTCTTTGGCAAGAACATGGCTTTCACTTTGAGTCCAGTCGGGAAACGCGGTCTGCATGGCCCACGGTGCGTAGCGTAGGACCAAGGCGCTTCCTGGCTCGGGTCCTTCCGATGACAGCCGGAAAAAATAACGTCCGCCCACGCCGTGGCGTGCCGGCATGATACCCAACCAATTAACACTGTTTGCATCGGCAGCGAACTGGATGCGCGGTCCGCCTGGGGTGTTGGGGTCGGTGCTTTTGACTGCCTCAACCCGCCCTAATGCTTGTCTTAAAAAATTGTTGACGACGCGCATTTGGTCATTGCGCTGCAATCGTTCATCCACACGGGACTCGGTTTGGGCCATGCTGCGCAAGGCGGAGATCATGGCGAGCATGACCATGGAAAGCAGGGACATGACCACGAGCACTTCAATCAGGGTGAAGCCCAATTGCCGGATGGATTGCCGCGCTGCGCTCGCAATGACGGACGGGGGGAGGGGGGTGCTCATCGGACCACCTCGCCGGGCAGTGGTTTGCGTTGGGGTAGCAGGGTTTTTGCATCCAATTGCCTCTTTCCCGCACCGTCCAGCCAAGAAACAGTGATGTTTATTTCATGGAGTCGAACCAGCTCGGGGGATGTAGTTGGGGATACAAAAGGCTGGCTGCTGACCCGCCAGGCAAAAGAAGCGTGCTCACCAGATTCATTCCAGCCTTGATCAGTCACGGAGTTTCGGGTGTTCAACAGGGTTTCTGCCAGCATGGTGGCTTGTTGATGAAGGGACAAGTCGGCCACACTGCGTGCGCTTGCGCCCATGGACTTGTAGATCAAGCCCAAGGACATGGCCATGATGGCAAATGCCACGAGCAATTCGAGCAGTGAAAATCCACTTTGTTTTTTACGCCGTGCTACTGTCATTGCAATAGCCGTTCTTGTGTAACCTGACCAGACAGCCAATCTACCCGCAGCCGTGTACCGGCACCACTGGCACGTAACACCTCTATGCTTCCGCCCGTAGCGCCGCCATCAGGTAAAAACTCAATGAATGCAATACGCACTTCCTCTGGCTGCTTAATGCCCACGGTGACCTTGATTTGTAGGGATTCAGGGAGATCGTGCGAAGTGTCACCGGTGATTCCATATTTCCGTTGCACCAAATCGACAAAGAAGACAACCGGCGCGCCGCGCGTCATGGCATTTTGGCGCGCTTGGCGCAGATCGGCCGCAATCGTTCGCAGCGCGGTGCTGTATTGGGCTGACTCCCGGTATTTGTTGTAGGCAACAGGCGCCAGCGACACCAGCAGCGCGCCGATGGCCAGCACCACCAGCAGCTCGATCAGCGTGAAGCCCTGCTGCGGCGGTTTGGCTGGCACGGGGGTCGGGCGGTGCGGCCGGTCAGGGCTTGTTGCGGATGTCGGCGTTTTCACCATCGCCGCCGGGGGCGCCATCAGCGCCCAGGCTCACAATATCGATGCCGCCGCTGGCGGTTGGGCTGGTGAATCCATAGGGCTTGCCCCAGGGGTCGTTGGGTACGCCGCCCTTGATGTAGGGGCCATTCCAGCCGTTGACCGTGGCCGGTTTGGCCACCAGCGCGTTCAGGCCTTCCTCGGTGGTGGGAAAGCGCCCGACGTCGAGTTTGAAGATCTCAAGCGATTTCTCCAGGTCGGTGATTTGCAGGGCCGCCGTTTTGGATTTGGCGCCACCAAGCAGATTCATCACGCGCGGACCGACCAAGCCTGCCAGCAGGGTCAAAATGACCAGCACCACCAGCAATTCGATCAGGGTGAAGCCTTTGTTTCGCCGACTAGCGGGCGAAAAAGGGTGGGAAATTGGGTGCATGTTGGGAGGGCTGAGCAAAGAAAAAATTATAGGACAGTTCCACGTACCCAAATTTTTGCCATCGTGAGGCCGCAGGCCGTGGCGATCCATGCACGTGGCCTACACCGCCAGGTCGTTGACCGAGAGGATGCCCAGCATGATGGAGACGATGATGGAGGCGATCAGCAGACCGAGCACCAGAATCAAAATGGGTTCGAGCATGGTCAGGCCGCGTTTGATGCCGGTCTCCACGTCGCGGTTGAAGATGCGGGCGAGTTCCAGCAGCATGGGGCCCATGCGACCGGTTTCCTCGCCGACTTTGATGAGGTTGATGGCCAGGGGCTCGAAGATGCCGCTGGCCTGCAGGGCGTCAACCATTTTGCTGCCGCCCTTGACTTTGGGGATCACGCCCTCCAGCGCCTGGCGCAGGTTGACGTTGCCAACGGTCTGGGTGGCGATGTGCAGCGCCGAGAGCAGGGGTACGCCGTTGCCAAGCAGGGTGCCGAGTGAGCGGGCAAACAGGGTCAGGTCATATTTGAGCATCAGCGTGCCCAGCAGCGGCAGGCGCAAGGCGCGGGCTTGCCACCATTGACACCCGGCGGGCAAGCGCAACCACAGCCGCGCCAGCCAGACCAGCAGCACCAAGCCTAGCCCGATGATGAGGCCATAGTCGGTGAAGGCACGCCCGATGTTCATGATGATGCGGGTCGGCGTGGGCAGGGCGTCGCCCATGTCCTTGAATAAGGATTCGAACTGAGGGACGACAAAACCCAGCATGGCAATGACCGAGAGCACCGCCACGCCGAGCAGGATGGCGGGGTAGATGCTGGCGGAAATCACGCTTTCGCGCAGGGCGCGCAGGCGTTCGAGGTGCTCGTTCAGACGCTCCAGCACGGCGCTGAGCTGACCGCCAGCTTCACCCGAGCGGACCATGTTGATGTAGAAGTCGCCGAACTGCTGGGGGTGACGTGACAGGGCGCGGCTCAGCGGGACGCCGCTTTTGACGTCGTCGAGGATGGTCTGGGTCAGGTTGACCATCGCCGGTTTGGCGTTCATGCCGATCAGCACGCGCAGGGCGTTGTCGAGCGGCAGGCCGGCCTTGAGCATGATGGATAGCTCACTGGTCATGACCAGAATGTCGCCCTGCGTGATGGGCTTGGATTTAAACCGGCCGCCCCGGCCCGAGCTGCCGGGCGCCTTGACCGTTACCAGCGGCGCCAAGCCGCTAGTGCCACCGACCAGGCTGGCGGCACCGGCCTCAAGCACTTGCAGCGGGGTCAGGTGCTGGGCGCGCAGTTGGTGCATGGCCTGGGCCAGACTGCCAGCCTGCAGTCGGCCTTCGACGATCTGGGCGTCGGCCTGTGCCGCTTTCCACAGGAAATCAGGCATCGGTGTTGTCCTGGGTCACGCGCAGCAGTTCGTCCAGACTGGTGATGCCAGAGGCGACCTTGCGCAGGCCGTCTTCGTACAGGGTGTACATGCCAGCGCCGGTGGCCTTGGTGTGCAGCGAGGCGGCATCAAGCCCGTCCAGAATGCCGCGTCGCATGCTGTCGTCGATGACCAGCAGTTCGTGAATGCCACAGCGCCCGGAATAGCCGGACTGTCGGCATTGCTCGCAGCCGACGGCTTTGTAAAGATGGGGCGGGTTCAGGCCCATGCGCTGCATGCCGCTGCTGTCCATCACGCCACGGTCTGGTGCGTAGGGCTGTTTGCAGTGCTCGCACAGACGGCGTACCAGGCGCTGGGACAGCACGCCGTTGACGGACGAGGTAATGAGGTAGGGCTCGATGCCCATGTCTTGCAAGCGCACGATGGCGCCAGCTGCCGTGTTGGTGTGTAAAGTTGATAGCACGAGGTGGCCGGTCAGCGCGGACTGGACGGCGATTTTGGCCGTTTCGCTGTCGCGCATCTCGCCGATCATGATGATGTCGGGGTCCTGGCGCAGGATGGAGCGCAGGGCGCTGGCAAAGCTGAGTCCGATTTGCTGATGTACCTGGATCTGGTTGATGCCTTCCAGCTGGTACTCAACCGGTTCTTCAACGGTGATGATTTTGTGAGCGCTGGCGTCGAGCTTGGACAGTGCGGCGTACAAGGTGGTGGTTTTGCCGGAGCCGGTGGGGCCGGTGATCAGCAAAATGCCGTGCGGACGGGCCATCAGCTGGTTGAAACGTTCCAGATTCTCGGGGGCGAAGCCCATCGCCTCCAGGCTGTAGCGAACGCTGGAGCGGTCGAGCACGCGCATGACGACGCTTTCGCCATGCACGGTGGGCACGGTGGAGACGCGCAAGTCAAGCTCGCGCCCTTTGACGCGGGTTTTGATGCGCCCGTCCTGTGGCAGACGCCGCTCGGCAATGTCAAGGTGGGCCATCAGCTTGACGCGGGAGTTGACGGCAGCGCTGAGTTGGGGCGAGACGACTTCTGCGGTATAGATGACGCCGTCCACCCGGTAGCGCACATGCAGGCCGTCGTCGAAGGGTTCGAGGTGGATGTCGGAGGCGCGCAGGTCGGTCACGCGGCCAATGATCTGGTTGACCAGCCGAATCACCGGCGCTTCGCTGGCGAGGTCCTTCAGGTGTTCGACAAAATCACCGGCGTCGAGTTCGATGCCGGCGGTGTCTTCGTCTTCTACCACCTCGTCGTTGGCTGTCAGTGCCCGGTCAATATCAGATTCAAGGGCAATGCAGGGGTGAATCGTCAAGCCGGTGGATAGCGCAAGCGCCTTGAGGATGAAGGCGTCGTCGGGCTTTGCTATGGCGACGGTGAGGCTGGTCTCACTCAGGTGCATCGGGTAGATGTGGTGGGTGCGCAAGAAGTCGCTGTGCAAGCCTTCAACTTCGGGTGCGACAGAGGGGAGGTCGTCTGCCGAGACAAACGGCAGGCCCAGTAGCTGGGCTTGGGCCTGGGCGACGTCGACCTCGGACACCAGGCCCAGGTTGACCAGCACCGGGCCCAGTACGCCGCCAGTTTCTTCGCGGGCCGAGGCGGCGCGGTCCAGGTCGCGTGCGGAGAGTTTGCCCGTGCTGACCAGCAACTCGCCCAGGCGGGCCAGTTTTTCTTCAGGGTTTGCCGGGCTTAACAAGGTATCTGGGGCAGCGGTCATGGGTGGGGGAAGCCTGTTCGAATCAATAACCGGCTATGGTAATGGCAAACCGGAAAATGCCTTTAGGGTCGCGCCCGCAACCGGTCGCCGCCTTCGTCTGGGTAAGATTGGGTTATGCAAGTTTCCCCCGCCATGACCTTGCCCCCGAAAAACGTACTTCTTAGCTTGCGGGCCTTGGCAGTCTGCCCGGCAGTCCACAGGTCACGCTGCACCTGTAGCGCCAGCCAGTAACCCGGCGTCGTGCCCAGCGCCTCGGATAGCCTCAAGTCCATATCAGCACTCACGGCGGCGTGACCATGCAGCACACGCGATAACATCACGCGACTGATTCAGCTATGGGCAGCAAAGGCGGTCACGGTCACGGCCAAGTCATCAAGCCAGCCCGTCAGCAGTTCGCTAGGGGTGGCGGGGTTATGCATGTTCATTGTGTGCCTGTGGGGTTATTGGGGTCAAACGCCAATTTCATTACGATGCCAAGCATCGCACCCGAAGGGCGTGCCAAGGGCACGATGAATTTGGACTCTGACCCCAATAACCTGCGGCAGGCCCACGCGCTGCGGTCCGAGTTCTTCCAGTAGTTCCGCGATATGCACGAAACGCGTTTGCATATCCAGCGGGATAGTCTTGAGTTGAAGTGGCCTTCGCTGGATACGGTCGCCCAGCCGTCCGCGCTTCTTTGGCGCAGTGGCTGGATTGCTTCAACCGTTGCGCCTCAATTCACGACTGATCGAACTCGGCGCGCGCTGCACGCTGCGGGCAATTGCCCGCAGCGTGCAGCCCTGCTCAAGACTCAACTGGATCATCGTGCGCTCTTCACAACTCAGATGTTTGTAATTTGTTTCCATCGCAACACAATACCTTCCGGAAAGTGTTGCACTTCAGATTTGAGCGCGCCCTTTTCCAGAGCCGTTTCGCAGCCGCATCACTGTGGTGCACGACGGCATCGACACCGAGGCGGTGGCGCCCAACCCGAAGGTCAGCCTGATGCTGAACGGCAACATCACATTTGCGTGACGGATAGCAGGGGTAATTAGGGTCAGATTCCAATTAAGTTTCTGAAACTGAAACACGGGCCAGACGGGTGAGTCTGGCCCGTATCACATTACCAGCGCCAGCCGAACTGGATACCCAGGGCTTGTTGAGACATCTTGATGGTTTCGGTGCCGCCCATGCCGGCCCCCATGATTCCATCAAACATGGATGTACCCGACACCGAGTTTGACGGTGCATACATATACGAGAAGCTCACTTCGGTCTTGGGTGACATCGCGTAGGTGCCACCCAGGGTCACATGCCTGGTCATCACGCCGGGCGCCAGAATGTTGACGGTCACATCACGGCTCTGCACCGGGTTGTCGCCCACATTGAGTCCGGCCCGCAGCGTCCACTGCGTCGAAGCCTGCCACTGCACACCTAGTTTCCAAACATTGACATCGGTCCAGCCAAAGCCCGGACCGTTGGCCGAGCCCAGTGGGGCTTGGTTGGTGCTGGGATTCGCAACGGACGGCACGCCGCTGTAATTGATGCGCGAGTAGTCGACGGCCAGCGTGATAGCCGGTGTCACCAGGAAGCTGGCACCCAGCGTGTAGTTCTCGGGAATATCAAAACGGCCCGCGCCGACGAAGAGGCCAGCGTAGTTGTCAAACTTGGACATCCCGATCTTGGGAGAATAGGAAGCGCCAATGCTGACCTTGTTGCTCAGTTTGCCCAGGTAGCCCAAACGCACACCCAAACCCGTGCTCTTGGCATAGTTGCCGCCGGTCACTTTGCCGGGCGCACCCGTCATCGGAGGGAACCCCGGCGCGTTGTCGAACGCCTGCAAACCATAAGCCTTGAATTGCTGGTACACCAGCAAGGGCGAGACACCCACTGAATGGCGGTCGTTGAGTTTGTAGGCGACCGTTGGCGCCACAATCAGTTGCATCAAGTCAACCCCCAGATTGCCCGCACCACACAGCGCATTGGCCGTGGCCGGGCCCGCGCCGCAATTGATTTTCCCACCAGGGTAGTCCGTGTTCATGCCGCCGTTGCCATAGACCGTAACGCCGACGCCCAGTTTGTCATTGATCGCGTGGTTATAGCCAAACTCCGGCACCAGGAACAGATTGCTGCCGCTGTCCACCGACGTATTTAATCCGGCACCACTACCGGTACGCGCCATGCTGCGGCTCGGCATGAACACGTCCATACCGACTTCACCACGGTTTCCCGCCCACGCCGCCGCGGCCGGGTTGTTGGTGCCGGCAAAGGCGTTGTCGGTCATGGCGACCGACGCGCCGCCCATGCCCTTGGCCTTGATGCCGTAGCCGTGCGAAAAATAGCCATTGGTGGCATGCGCCGAACCGGCGGCAAGCAACACGCAAACGGGTGTCAATAAAAAAAGTTTTCTGGAGGCTTTCATGGTATCTCCGATGGTTGGGGTGAAGAAAAACGCGGGGGTTTCATTGGAACGATGCATGTTATATGCGATAGCAATGGTGAAGGGGGGGGTTTACCCGAGGGCTAACAAGCGGCCTTTGACGACTTTGGACGGTTCTGTCGCATTAAGCATTTTTTGTTTTCGCGACGCACCAGGGGTAGAGGGTTAAAACCCTCCAGGTAGTGGGTCAATTTTGGGAAATTCGCTTAATGCGACAGAACCCTATTGCGACAGAACCGCGATACTTGGTCTCATCTGGTTGGATGTCTTATCCTTTACAATGATGACGAGACGCCGGACGCAAGCTCGGACGCTGCATTTCGGTGGCGGCCTCAGCTCTCACAACTGCCACGTCCGTTTTCTTGCTCTCAATCCAATAGGAGACCCGCAGTGAAAATAACCATTGATCGAAAAGCATGGCCAGCGTGGGCATCACAAGCCAAGGGAGATGTCAGCATCATCGTGCTGGACGGGCGTCTGGATGCTGCCGGCGTTCAAGCCGCCGAAGCCGAGTTCAATGCGGCGGTGGCTGCGGGCCCGAATGTGATTGTCGATTTGAGCAAGGTGCCGTTCCTCGCATCGCTGGGCATCCGGCTGTTGGTGGCTGGCTCTCAAGCCCAGTCCAAGATGGGTGGCAAGATGGTGCTGATGGGACCGGACGAGTTGCCCCTGCGCATCCTCAAGACCACAGGCATCGATCAGCTGGTCCCCGTGTGCAGTGGGCTGGACGAGGCGCTGGCTTCGTTCTGATACAGCGGTTTGCAGGCCTGGTGCGCGCCAAGGCGTACGGCTGTGCGACCTGCTTCTATTGATGGCTGACGGATGACAAAGCAACGCTTCCTGACGGGCCCCCTGGACCAGTCCTTCATTCAGGCGACAGCTCAGTGGCTGCAAGCGCTTGGCGCCGAATTCCGCTTTTCGCACGACGACCAGTACCGCATCGAGCTGTGCCTCGAAGAACTGGTCTGCAATGTCGTCAGCTATTCCGATCCGCAATACGCAAAGCAGGCGCTGGAATTGCGCGCGCTGATCGATTCGCACAGCGTCGCGCTGACCCTCATCGATCCCTGCGCGCCCTTCGATCCGCTCTCCCGACCGGCGCCTGTGCTGGCGCAAAGCATCGACGAGATGCAGATCGGCGGCCAGGGCATTCCCTTGGTTCGAGAGTTCAGCGATGCCTGCCGCTACGAGCGCAGCGGGGACAGCAACACGCTGGAGCTTGTTTTCAACTTGACGCAAGCCACAGCGCCTGAGCTGGCCGCGGCCATGCCGGCGCGCGGCACCGAGCGCCGCTGCAATGCCGACACGCCGCCCTATCCATTTCTGTGCCAGGGTGTGCAAGTTGAGGTCGATCGACGCCAGTCGCAAGATCGACGAGCGATGGGATTTATTTCCTCGGTACGAATTTTTCAGGGCGTTCCTTATGCCGCACTTGAAGGCATGCTCGAGCCTCTGCCGGTGCAGGAATTTACCGACGAGCTGCTTGTGCTCAAGCCCGGGCAGACCAACCACACGGTGCGCTTGGTGCTGCAAGGTGGCCTGAAGGTCTTTCTCGACAAGCCCGGAGATGGCGACTTCATCGCTGTCGGTGCGGGCGCCTGTGTGGGCGAAATGTCGGTCATAGACGATCGAGCGGTATCGGCCTATGTGCTTGCCGAGCGAGGGACCCGACTGCTGGTGATTGACGCGGCCACCTTTCTGGACCGGATCATGGTCATTCCCAGGGTGTCGCGCAATCTGATGTCGGTCATGTCCGAACGCATGCGGCTTGCCAATCAGCTCACCATCCAGCGCATGCACCAGTTGATGGAAACAGAGCAGGTCCGCCGCGAGCTGCAATATGCGCGTTCCATCCAGAAAAGCCTGCTGCCCAGGGAGCCGCTGTTTGCCGACGAGCCGAGACTGGACTGCGTGGGACGCGTGTGCACGGCGCGCGAGATGGGCGGCGACTTCTACGATCTTTTTTTTCTGGACGCCCGTCATGTGTTCTTTGTGGTTGCTGACGTATGTGGCAAGGGTCTGCCGGCCGCCCTGTTCATGGTGCGCGCGATTACGGTACTGCGTGCGCAATCGGAGCATCAAGGCCAGACCGACGACTATGCGGGAAACCTGGTCGCCAGCCTGAACAAACATCTTTGCGCGTACAACGATGCGCAACAGTTTCTGACCGCCTTTTGCGGCATCCTCGACCTTGATACGCTGACGGTTCGCTACATCAACGCTGGCCACAATCCGCCCCTGCTGGCGATGGGGAACGGGGCCTTCCAATACTTGAGCGAGCCCATCAATCCGCTGGTCGGCATGATTCCAGGTCTGAGCTACCGCGCCGGCGAAGTCAAGTTGATGCCCGGCAGCGTGCTACTGCTTTACACCGATGGCGTGACCGAGGCCGAAGCCGTGAACGGCGGCATGTTGGGCGAAGATCGCCTGCTGGCGCGTCTGAATGCGACGGCGGACCGGGGCGCGAAGCATCTGGTAGAAGCCGTGTTTGACGAAGTCACGGCGTTTGCCGGCGTCGCCGAGCAGTCCGACGACATCACCGTGCTGGCGATACGCTGTGCGGCCGCTTGATGCCGTGGTGCCCTTGGTGGCCGGCGGTCCCGTTTTATCGCTGAGCGTTGCTGCAGTCAAAGGCGGGGCGTAAAGACGACAGAACCATACGCAGTGCCGCCGGGTGCTTACGACGCTCAAGCAACTCGAACACCACCATGCCTGCAAGCATCGCGGCAACGAACACCAGGGCTTTCGTTTCACCCATCCCAAGCGCCACGAGCCCTGGCCCTGGACAGAACCCGGCGATGCCCCAGCCGATGCCGAACAGTGTGCTGCCAACGACAAGGCGGCGGTCAATGTGGCGAGCCACAGAAAGCTTCATCTCGGTGCCCAGAAGCGACACCGTGCGCTTACGAGCCACAAAGAATGCGACTGCGCCGACAGCAATGGCACCCGCCATCACGAAGGCCAGCGAAGGGTCCCAGTGACCCGCAAGATCCAGGAAGCCGAGAACCTTGCCTGGATTGGCCATTCCGGAAACGATAAGCCCAAGCCCGAAGACCAGGCCCGCAAACAAAGATGTCAAAATCAGCATGAAATTACTCCTCAGAAACCGAATAGGTGACGAATAACGAAAACAGTTAAGAAGCCCGCAGCCATGAAGGTTGCCGTAGCCACCAAGGAGCGCGGTGACAGGCGCGACAAACCGCAGACGCCATGGCCGCTGGTACAGCCTGCGCCATAGCGCGTGCCGACCCCAACGAGAAGTCCGGCCACAGCCAATGCGCCGTAGCCTGCATCAATCTGTAGCGTGGGCAAGACTGCAAACAGCATGTAGACCAGTGGCGCGCCGACCAGACCCAGTATGAATGCTGCTCGCCAGGCGATATCGCCTCTGGCCGGCTTCAATAGCCCCCCGATGACACCGCTGATGCCGGCGATGCGGCCATTGAGTAGCGCAAACATGGTTGCGGCGAGTCCGATGAGCAAGCCACCT
>JBCKNC010000014.1:0-31978 GCA_038902915.1 Polaromonas sp. | reverse complement strand
GTAGACATGGGCGGTTGCTTTCGTTTTCATGGATAGCTCCTTTATTTGAACGAAAAAAAACCCACCGTAAGGCGGGCGTGATGTGGAATGAGAAAAGCCCCGATGACGTTGATCCAGAGGGCTTCGGTGATGAAAATTTATGGTGTCGATAGCGCTGGCGGTGTCGCTGGCGGTGGGGTTGCACGACGCACCCGCAACGGCTCCGACTGGGGGGCACTATGGCCCACGGCGGTCCGATTGCGCGGTTTTGGCGGGAGCGTCGGCTACGGGTTGGCGCTAGCGCTGGCTAAAGAGCGCCGGGGATCGAGGCGCTAGCGATAGCGCCAGCGATAGCGTTGGCGGGGGTGGCTCGATGGTGTGGGCGGGTAGCTACACTTTGAATTTTCTTTTTATCAATTGCCATTTTTCTAAGTGCTGCCCCATATCGCGCTCCCGCATAGCGCAATGAAATGAATTGATATTTTTCGGGGGTTTTCTTCCTTTGTAATGCTTGAAAAAATAGTCCTGCAGCCATCCTTGTTTGAACACATAGAATTTGTCTTCGCCAAGCTTTGCGCCTAGAGAGATAAAAACACAAATTATTTTTCTATCGAGTTCTTGATTGATGCCTTTAACTGTTTGACCCTTCTCCGTAAGCGATACATCAAGGAATCGATGAATATCAAACTGCCATGATGAATCTGCATTTATGGCCTTTACCTGAATGTGCCCGGTAACACCATTCGCGTGAGCCAGGATATCAATGTCGGGTACGTTTCCGGAAAATGGGGTGGCGATAATTCCCCTTCTTCCGAGTTCGGCGGTGACGAGATGCTCACCGATTTGGCCTGTCAATTTATTGCTTAAACCGGTTGACATTAATTTGTCCTAGACTTCTGACGTGGAGCTAAGGGTGCCGCGCTTTTGCGCAGTCCCGCTTGAGCGACGGTTAGCGCGCCGTTTACAGAGGACGATTTTCACTGCGCCCCATTCTTACGAGCCAAAGTAAAAACTCAACGCCTCTGACCGTGAGGTGGTACTTCCCGAAATCCATACGTATCAGTATGCGGTTATGCAAGAAGCTCAAATACCGTTCTAACGTCAAATCACCTAGCCTATCTGAGAACATTTTTTGGGTCAGATCGAAGTGCTTCTCCAAATAGCTTGGATCAAGGCCAACGCTTGAAAATTCGTTGAGCTTCTTGAGCAGGAATATCTGACTACCGAAAATAGCGTCATAGACCTGCTCAAACTCTAAAGCCATTTGAGTAGCAGCCAGGTGATGGGTTAGCACTCGAACCGAGTCGCCAGTTGCTTCCAAGCCTTTGTGCTCAAGATCGGTGAGAATTGCAGTTTCAAGCTCCTTAAGAAGCGTCGAATCCCCAGGCCTCCCGGGTTCGACAGTTGCCGACGAAAAGCGTGCCTCAATTTCAATGAAATCAACGGGTTAGCAGTGATATTTTGAAAATGTTGTAATGGCACGATTTGATATTTTCAGAACAATTTGGCATTCTTTTCTCTTCAAGTTATAGTAATGGCATCCAGAAACGTGAAAAATCACCAAGAAATCCACCTAAAACACTCCTCCAGACCGTTTGTAGTGGAGCGATTGACTCGCACCCCTATATAAATCAACAACTTACGCGTTTAACTGTCGAACTCGGGAGGCCTCATGAGATCCTCAACGGCTTTTGTCTTCGACTCTGCGATTTGGGACTTAGGAATGTCGTCAGTTGTGACCCCGTCTTTACCAACAGACTTCACACGATCAATAAAGCTGCATATCGGCCTGAAGAAAAGGGTGATGAAGACGATGGCGAACAACAAGGCCGCTTGAGGCCAGCCGATGCTTGCAATGATTGCAACTGCTTCAGTCATTTGGTGTCCTTAGCGCTAACGTGATGTAGATCGTCGGATAAAACCGGCAGCCCCCAAAGGACTCGCAAGCCGCAGTATCGTTCATGCGGTGTCGCATACTGGCGTGGTTCAAAATTGGTTGACACGGACAATGTGACTTTTGGATGACTCAACCGACGGGCACCCGAAAAAGCCCGATTTTGAACCACACCCAGCAACCCGCAAAAAGATATTTGCAGAAGTCCCGCGCTAGCGCTAGCGCTATGGGCCTGGCTCCAACCGGATCGTGGCTTCGCACGAGCTGACCTTGTATCGTTAGGCTCAAATATGCCGATAGAAGGACTGAACAACTTTCTCACAAAAGCACTATTTTTTCTTTCGGGCTGCCTCCAACCGCACCCACGAGTCCGGGGTGAAAGTGGTGCTAAAGAATTTAATCTTGCCACCTTGGGTTATAGCGTCTTGAGTGACGTCCAGCGGTGAGACACCCAGTTTTTCCCAGTCATCCCTGTGTACTTTCCCCGGCCAGGTCAGTTTGTTCCCGTGTACCTGTCGTGGCCCCGCTTCCTCGCGCTGCTGACGGTCAACCTGATCCTGTACCAACACACGTATCTGCTCTTTGCCGATAAGCAAGCGTCCGCTTGAGGTGACTACGATTGCGTCGTCGGCAAACAAGGTCAATATCGTGTCTAAGGCTCGCCCGACCAACGCCGTTTCCCGAGTCTTCAATACCGAGTCCGCATCGGCGCCCTGAGCATGAGCGCTTAATGAGAACACCAGCAGGATGATCAGCACCAGTCCCGAGATCGTGTCTGAACGCAGCTTCATAGTTTCTCTCCTTCGTTACCGTGCCGCCTGACAACAATCAGCGTTTATCCGCCGCGCCGTAAAGCCAAAGACATCAATCGCGTCGGATGAATCATGTTGGACCGCCCCCAGTGTCCGGATTGTGTGCGATTCCAGACACCTCCGCAAGCCCCATTTGCGCGAAGAACTGGGATGGTCCCAAGAAAAGATCGGAGATCGGGAGCCCAGCAGCCGCGCCAGAGCCGTTACGAGCGGGCACGAGCCACCTGTGCCGACGTCGAGGCTCATGGCTCGGGCTATGGGTGCGCCGCTGGCTCAACTGTACCGAGAGGATGACAAGGTGGCGGCCCTACTGCTGGCGTTGCATGGGCTTGGCATTGAGGGGCGCAATCGGGTTGTGCAGAAGTTCGTGGATCGGTTGGCAGGCAGTTAAATGCATCGAGAACCCGGCGTGGTTGACACGGACAATGTGAATTTTGGATGACTCAACCGTTGGCCACCCGAAAAGCTCGATTTTGAACCGGGCCAAATTTCCTATCCTTCGTGTTCACTTGATAGGCTCAGTGAACCGTCATCGGGTTGAACGATGTCGTATTAGTTCTATTTAATGCCCGAAAAAACCATTAGCAATTTTTCAATATAAACGTCTATCTCCTCAAATGTATTATTTGTAACATTAATATAATGTTTTGTTCTCTTGTCGCTCTTATTTATTGAGTGCTCAAACTTATCTAGCAACAATTGATTTCCAGCAAATTCTTTAAACTTTCGAACTGCTGAATTTGTTGTGACTGGATATAACTTTTCTGCTGCTCCTGTAACCATTAGACCAATAGTAAGTTGATCACCCGGGTTCGACAGTTGCCGACGAAAAGCGTGCCTCAATTTCAATGAAATCAACGGGTTAGCAGTGATATTTTGAAAATGTTGTAATGGCACGATTTGATATTTTCAGAACAATTTGGCATTCTTTTCTCTTCAAGTTATAGTAATGGCATCCAGAAACGTGAAAAATCACCAAGAAATCCACCTAAAATACTCCTCCAGACCGTTTGTAGTGGAGCGATTGACTCGCACCCCTATATAAATCAACAACTTACGCGTTTAACTGTCGAACTCGGGGATCACTCTTCAAGTGATGAATCCATATCGCACATCCACGTTTAATTAAAAAAATTCTCGCATAGCCTTTTTCATTGCTACTAAATGCTTTGACTTTACCAAAATCATTTAAATCATTAACTTTCTTGGCTGCGAAATACATTTTTCCAGCTATTGTTTCGATCATGATCAAACCTAGTTTTTTGGTTAGGCATAGTTGGTAAAATCATTCAATATGCCAGAATTGAATATTCAAGTGTGCACGTCGTTACGACAAAAATCTTGCTAAATTGGGCTATAAACTTTATTTAAAGAAGGGATGTCGCCATCTTCAAGAATTGCTTGATTCATCCAACCCCTTTCGATGGGTCTGACTTCACCAGTCGGTCGCATAACGTAGTAGAACCAAAAAGGGATACCTAGATGATTTCCTGTTCGCTTCGCGGGAGTGTCAAGGTGGGATCCCATGCGATTTCGAATACTCTTTGTCGCTAGTCCAACATACAAAACATCATTGTCATAAGTTGCTAGCGCGTAGCATCCGGGCTGATCCGGCACAGTTATATGATGCGACCAAGAAAATTGAGTCTGCTGATCGGGAGCCGGAGATAATCGTTCTATTTTCATAGAACGCTCACAATGAAACACTGCCTGCGTTGTCCTGAACGTTGAAACTGTGACTCAGTGCGTTCGCCAGTTTACGAACAGCGGCTGAGTTCAGTCCCGAAGCAACGCCGCCCCGATGCCACCACTCTGGGTGAGACATCGCAATATTCTCGTCAGGTAGATTTGAAAACCCATTTTGAAGAATAGTTTTAATCGTATCTTTCTTAAAATCGTTTCTAATGCAAAGACGCGTGAATACGGTCGCCGACACAATATGAAAGAGATCTACTCCGGTGGTTTTGTAGAGGACGGAGGGTGTTGTAGACTGGTCATCAATAAGCAATTCAACGATTGCCTTCCAGTAATTCGAAAGAATCATTGGACGGGTCGGATCCCAGACAGGGTTCGAGAGCGGGTTGTTGGCGGAGAAGATGTATTTTTTTAGTGACCCAATGAAACTCTTCTGATTGATCGTAGCCCCTTCACCCTCATCATTCGCCATACGTATCTTACCGAACCAAGGGGAGCCTATCTCTGTATTCAAAAAATTGGCAACTGACAATGCACGGGCATCTTCACCTTTCTCTACTTGCCGCCGAATCCAGCGCGGTATCGTCGGTATATTTTCAAGACCAATCATTTTTGTCAGTCGCGCGATAATCTGTTGTTCAATAGATTTATCAACTGACCGCTGCGTAGTATTCACAATTAAGAAATGGCACATCTGGCTGATGTCATTTAGGTTGACTGCGATATTAACGGGAATTTCAAAATCCAATAACTCAGGATTTTTATCAGCGGCCAGGACCAACCCG
The DNA here is from genome assembly GCA_038902915.1 of Polaromonas sp. GTDB lineage: Bacteria > Pseudomonadota > Gammaproteobacteria > Burkholderiales > Burkholderiaceae_C > Polaromonas. The sequence goes on along the minus strand of JBCKNC010000014.1, from coordinate 26,813 downwards.
GCAATTCGGTGTTGTCCGTCAACTACATTGAATGGACCAACCTGATCCACATCAAACGTAATTGTGTTTGTAGACGAATCGAATGGGATGTCTTTGTTGGTAGCCAATAAAACCGAAGTTGGCAAAAACGCGTCCTGCTCAGTATGACCATCAAGTAGATATTCTGCGAGTCTCTTCGCCCGACCTTCATTAAGAAGACGTTGGTAGCCGGGTCCTGCACCGTCTGGATCGAGCTTGTTTATTGTGTAAAAGTTCGGACGATTCAGGTCCCTGACCTTTAGGCATGTAGCGTATAGTTTCAGTGAGCCTTGACGAACCATTGCAGCGGGGCGGGTTATATTTACCACTAGAAATCTCCTAATAAAATTAGCATATTAGCTCTGGTCATTTTGAAGCTTGTTGAGGGCGATTTGCAGGTTGTCCAGCGTCGAAAGGATAGGAAATTCGGCGTGGTTCAAAAAGTTTTTGGTTGACACGGATAATGTGAATTTTGGATGCCTATGACAGATGGCCACCCGAAAAAGTCCGGTTTTGAGCCACGCCTGAAAACAACGATGTCAAGACCTGACCCCTTGCGTTTCTTGACCCCTTGCGTTTCTCAGCCTCACCGAAGATCAGGCAAAAGCCCAGGGCATCAAGGTCTTGTCTGCCCTCGCTGATTTTGCGACGCGAGCTTAGCTTTTGTGGTGCTGGCCGTGGCCGCCGCCATGGCCCATGCCGCCCTTGCCCATGCGCTGGCTGTCAAAGACTTTTTTCTGCTCGGCGTTCAGCGCGGCGTAGAAGGTTTTGGTCGCGTCCCCGCGCTTGTCCATGGCGGCTGACATCTCGGCCATGCGTTGGGTGCGTAGGGCCCGCATCTTGTCAACGCGCTCCGGCGTAGTCAGCTTGTCAAACTCGGCGCGCTGTTCGGGCGTTGGTCGTGCGCCGTGTGCGCGTGGCTGCATGCTTGCGATGTAGGTTGTCCACGCGCTTTCTTCCGCTGGCGTGAGATCGAGTTTGGCTTTGAGCTCGGCCTGGTGCTGGGCGATGCGCGCCTGCATTTTGGCCGGATCGTGACGGCCAGTGCGGTCGCCTTGCAGTGCAGCGGGTTTCGCCGGAGCGATCGACGTGGCCGGCGCAACAGGTGCGACGGTCTGCGCCGTTGCAGTCAGGGCGGCAGTGGCCATGATGCCGACGAGAAGCAGGCTGTTGACGGATTTCAGAGGTTTGAATATGGAGGTCATGAGAGCTTCCTTTCGATAGAAGACAAGCCTGTTACCGGGAGTGGTGTCAGGTTGAAAGCAAGTCTGCGCCGCCGACTCGCATGCCGCAGTATCGTTCATGCGGAGTCAGGTGAGCGGGAACACCTCATAGATGCGGGCCAGTAGCCGCGCTAGGGTTACGAGCTGGGTGTCCACGAGCCTGCGGTGCCGACGTCGAGGCTCATAGCTCGGGCTATGGGTGCGCCGCTGGCTCAACTGTACCGAGAGGATGACAAGGTGGCTGCACCGATGCTGGCGTTGCATAAGTTGGGCAATGCGGAGCGCAATCGTCGGGTGCAGAAATGGTTGGAGCAACTGGCTGGCAGTTAATTGCATCGAGAACCCGGCGTGGTGTCAGCGCCGACACGCTTTCCACTGACACTTTCGGCAAACGCAGGCCCGGTGTGGGTCTCATCAACCCCTGGGTCAAAGTCGGTGGGTCAATCTGACGACGGCGGCAGCACCCGAATCCACAAGCAGTAGCGGTAAAAGGATGAGTCGCACGGTGAACTTCTCATTCCTTCAGTTTGTAGATTCGCTGCGCGTTTTCATATGCAAGCTTGCGCGCAATATCCGGCGGCAATTGCTCCAGCAGTCGTTTAGCGAATTCATGCGATTGTTTTGGGCCGCGCTTGGGCGGCCAGGTGGAAACGTAGAAAATATCGGAGTGCATGGTAAAGCGATCCGGAAAATCTTCAATCAGCTTGCGCCACCCCGGTTTCAGTAATCCTTGCATATTCAGTGGTACCACAGGCATTGGGCCATTGAGCGAGACCCGAAATGCGGAATAGAGATTGGGGTGTCGGGTTAGCAGGGCACGCATGAGATCAGGCGTACGCTGCAGGGCCGGATCCGATCCGACGTGCGCCCAATTGAAACGGGCTTTGGGATTGTGGCTCAGCAGGCGCTCGAACGCGAGTTGATTTTCTTTTAATATGGGAGGATTGCCCGACGCTAGCCGTTCCGGGGTTGGCATGGTCACGGGAAATATGTCGAAATGAATGTCAATCGGCACATCCTTCTCTGCGGCAATATCCGCCAGCAGGAGAAGCAGGGGATGGTCTGCCTCCACCGAATTGTTGAAGTGACTGAGACCACCTTCCTTCATGACTGGCGCGCTCAAATGCTCGGCCGTTACTTCGCCAAAGCCCAGCGCACCTAAAGCAAGAATTTTTTCACAGCGCGCACGGAACTTTGCTTTTACCTCCGGGGTCACTTTGTCGGCGGGAGTTTCAAGAATGGTCAGGTTCAGAGACCCACCACCCGCCAAGAAGGCGAATCGATCTTTCTTGTCTCCAATAACGCTGACAATTTCTTCTGCATCATAGGTATTTTTACTCTTGAATGGAAAAGGCGGCGGGACGATGATGGTTTTGCTTATGCCGACCCTATCCATTTCTTTCAGCATAATCTCTAGCGTGCCCTTGAAATTAGAATCTGCTTGAGAATCAAACTGAGCCTGCGTATCAATAAATTTCGGTGCCTCCGCCCCGGCGGAATGCACAAAGGCAAATAAGAGTAAAAACAACAGTGCGTAGCGTTTCATAACTGTCCCTATGGTCGTTGAGAGTCAAACTCCGTGACGGGGCGGTGTCCCGACTATAGTTGCAGGTTCAAGTCGGTGGACGGCTTAAAAAATTGTCTTGACTCTGGGATCCACTTTAGTTGGCCGGCGGCGCCACCGTGAGGTTGAAGGTCTTGGCCAGAAAGATGGTGATGTCGTTTATGGACGCGGCCACGGCGGCATCATTGCGCCCCGACGAGCCGCCATACGTTGCGCATGAGTTAAGGTAGTTGGTGGTGGCCGTTCCACCCAGAGGCTCTCCGGTATCGTAACGACTGGATTGAAGCGTATCCAAGCGGAACTGGGCCCGACAATTTCCGACTACGTAAGCCTTCGCGTCGAAGACGGCCGGGCCGGGGGGCAAGAACCATGCGTGGGGTGCATCGGGATAGACGATGGTCGTGATCGGTATTTCCAGCGAGCGCTGCAACACGCTATAGGTCAGGCATTCCCCTGGCGGCGTCGTGTCATCGGCCCCACCGAGGAGTATGAGCATCGGTGCCCGCGTTATGTTGGGCGACCAGTTCCGCCAATTGCAGCCGGCGGGATAGATCCCGATGTGGGCGGCAAATTTCAACTGGTCGGTGATGACGCTTTTGCGCACTTCCTCGTACGCGGTTGTGTACACCGCCTCCCCGCCCATCGACAAGCCGAGGATGCCGATCCGGTTGGGATCGATATTCGGGTGAGTGGCCAGCAGCTTGAGCGCGTTCAGCATATCGGGGACAGCGACACCGTTGGGTAGGGTCGAGCCGAGACAATTGGGAAACCCCCGGGGGGTGCAGCTGTCCGGCACGAACGTCGCCACGCCGATCGTCCGCAACCTGGCGACCAGGCCAGATGGAATCGAGTTCACCCCGCCAGAACTATGTGCCAGAATCATGGCCGGCATCTTGCCGGAGACGGCGTCCGGAAAGGTCAGCGTCCCGAAGATTGTGATCTGGGGCGCGGGCGCCTTCGTGACGAGCCCATAGATACCCGTCGTGATACTGTTGAATTGGATGACCCCGGTCTGGCCGCCGGAAAGATTGGACAAGGGCGCGGTCGTGCCAGACGCAGGCGATGGACTGCCACCGCCACCGCCACACCCGGAAAGGATGAGGGCAATAAAAAGCGGAAAAGCCGCTGAAATTAATTTCATGTGCTTAAAGACGTTCATTTCTTCGCTTTCCTGGTTGTGGTTCGTAGATTAAATTTTGTCCTGCCAGACAACGTTGATGCGGCTCGTCCGGCTTAGGATATTTCTCACGCTAAAAGAATTTCGTATGGTGGACAAGCGGTTTTATTGCCCACGCGTTTCGTTGCACACCATCACACCGAGGAAAATATCCGTGTGGGCAAATAATATATTGCACACCGTTTCAATCCACGTTCGTTCTGCGTGGGCAAATGAAGCTTACCCGCCCTACCGGGCTTGCTAGTTTGTGCTGGCGCACACCCCATTGATTCTTTCCGATACTTTTTGTATAAATATTTTTATTACTAAAGTGGGCCTAATTTGATCTAACAATCGTAATTGTTATAATTACACCAAAGTCGCCGTTTGAATCGCCATTATCCGCAAAATAACTATCGTGAAATGCGAATGCAATATCGGTTGCCCCAAGAGGTACTTGTAAATTTACAGCATGATCACGTGGTATCGAAAAATCTTGAAGGATGTCAGTCGAAATCCGGGTCACTTCAGTAGGAAGCGTTGACACTGAATAAAATTCACCACCAGCTCCAGGGTATAAAAAATTTCCACTAGCATCTCTAAATACGGCCACTAGGCTCGTTGCAGTTTCAGGCAAGCCTAGCTTGTATGTTACAGCGCCTACCGACTGAAGTTTTAAAAAGTCACCAGGACGCAAATTTATCTTTGGATCGTTATATAGAGCAGTTAAATTAAGTATAGTTGGAGCTACTTTGATGTCTTTAACAAAAGGTCCGTTTGGTTGTATGAGCCCCCCAACTGTGTCGACAAAATAGTAAGTTCCCAGAGGATTTACCTGCAAGAAAAATGAAATTTTGTCGCTCTTAACAGCGCCGAGTTCGAGCAAGCCTATCAGTGGTAGCGGCATCAATTTGGTTTTGACGAAGGCAAAGAAATTACCCGATATTGTGCCGGACTCTGTGGCGATCCAACTCAGTGTATAGATATTTTTACCCTGGCTGCCAGGAATGCTGGCGATTAGAGTGCCTGACGGGCTACGCAATATCTGAACCTCGTCCACGTTGGATACCAACGGGATAAAGTTCAGATTCGCCGGATCAAGTTCCACCGTAAAAGTTACCGTGTCGCCAACTTTATAGGTTTCAGTGTCCGCCGTCACCTTGGTAGACGTGGGTGAATTTGCGAGAATACGGCTTGTCTTCAACTCAAGCTGGAACGCGTTGATCGTCAGCAATTTAAGCAAGTACTGGAAGTGGCTCTTTGCCTCCACGACAGCATCCACGGTGAGCTGATACTTGGATTCGTATTTGTCATCAAGCATCTGTACTGCAGGGGTAGCGAAACTTCCGCCCAAGGCTGCTCCGCCTTGAGCCCCGAATGCCGTGACCCGCAATTTTTTTAGAAAGGGGTTGCCGATGTCGAAGTCAACATAGGTAAAACCGAATACGGCAGGTTCGAGCTTGAGTTGAGATAATGGATCGCTCAGCGCAGGCGGCACACGCCATTTTATGTCGGCGTCGGCTTTGGTCTCAAATTTGGTCACCCCGCCGCAATTAGCCCCGCCAGGACAGGCAATGCCCATTTCCAAGCTGGCACTGGCCTTGGCAAACATATCGAAGCCTACCTGGGCGGCGATAATTTTGCCGCCCACTTTGAAGCCCACGCCCATCGGCACCTGCCCGCCGATAACCAGCGCCAGCGGACCACCTATTGGGATAAGATATTTTGTCAACTCTGCCTTGCATTCGATGCTGCCCTCAAAGGCGGCGTCGAATGTGGAACTGTTCTTGATCTCGCCTTCAAGATCACCTTGTGCTGTAAGGCGCTGTAAACCACCATTCTTGCTGTCATATTGAAAAATAATCTTAGGGGAGGCTGTCAGCGTGAAAGAGGGCTTGATCGCGTTGACCAATGGAAAGGTCGAGGTACTTTCGCAGTCAAACGGTCCCAGCGCAAAGGTTTTCGCAGGGGTGGCAGCCAGTCCTACTACTAGGGTTTTGGGTGTAAAGACCATTTTGCCATTTGCTTCGCGCGTAACATCGTATTGGCTGAGGATGGCGTCAGGAATGATGGGTTGGACCTTGCTTAGATCAATCGTTTCGTTGATGACAAGCTCTCTGAACATCTCTTTTAACGGTACGATTTCGAGGGTGACCACCATCTGGCCGTTAATGGTCTGCACAGCAACCACGCGACCACCAACCGGAGCGGTTTCTGCGGCCAGCAGAATGCTGCCCAGCGCTGGGGCAGACACACCGGTCAGCGTGACCTTGTAACGTGTGCCAACATCCAGTAGTGCAACCGTCGGGTCTATCAATTCGGGGGAGCCGACGAATTGAGCGTCTTGGACCAATACGGCGCCTGTGGCAGGCGTTGCGACAATCACCATAATCGGCACCGATGTCACGCCGCCCACAGTCGCGGTAATCACCGCAGAGCCTGTCGCAGAAGAGCTAGTTATGCGGCCATCCTTATCTACACCCACATCGGATTTGGATGAAGACCATGTAAAGTTCGCAGCAAGCGGTGCGCCTGCGGCATTGAAGGCTTGTGCAGTGAGCTGACGGCTTTGCCCGGTGCCGGTCAGCATCACGTTACCCGGCGTGATCTTGATGCTCGCGATGGTGACATCGCCGCCACTCGTCCCACCGCCCCCATCGCCCCCACCGCCACCGCAGGCAGCCAGCACTGACATCGCCGCAGCGGCGATGAGCCACCTCCAGCCTCGCCCACGGGTTTGCGGAATAACTGTGTTTGGCGGTGGCCGATGACTCATGTGACTATCTCCTGGGTGGCAAATACAAAAAAAACTTCAAAACTGCTTTTGCACGCCCAGCGTCCAGGTACGGGGGGCGTTTTTATTGGGCGGGGCTTGTAGGCCGGCCACGATGGGGCTGGTGCCGTGACTATAGTGGCTACCGGCGTAGCGGGCAACAATCCGCCAGCCACTGAGTTGCGCCTGCCCGGTGGCGACAGCCAAGTCTTGGATGATGGCAAGCTGCCACTGCTGCAAGCTGCCGCCCGCTTGGGTGGACGCAAAACCAAGCTCCGGGGCGCTGACTTGCGCGGCGGCGGTGTGACCGGCCAGTGCTTGTGCCTCCAGCACCATGCCCGGCAGCATCCGCCACTGCGCGATGGCGCCCACTGCATAGGCATTGAAGCGGTAGGTTTCGCTGTACTGCGTCAGGTTGCGCCGCCAGTGGTGCTGGCTGAGCTGGACGACGGGGATGAATTGCCAGTGGGCGGGCACCACGGGCCAGTTGCCGACATTCAAGGCGTAGCCGATCTGAACACGGGCCTGGTTGGCGACGTTGCCGGTACGGGCCTGATACGGGGTGAGGCTGCCGTTGCCGTGTTGCAGGTAGCCGCTGTAGTCGGTAGCGCCGCTTTGGCGCTGGGTGGCCAGCTCTGCAAACCAGCCACCCGCAGTTTGCCAGCGTAGGGCGGCGTTGAGGGTGCTTTGCTTGCCGGTTTCGGTGTTGAGGGTGCCGTCGGGCGTTAAGCTGTAGCGGTCTTGCTCACGGTAGGCTTGCTGGTGGATGCCAACGCCAGCTTCAAGGTAGCGGTTGTGCTCGATCCAGTTGGGGCTGACTTGGGCCTGGGCGCAGGCGTGTGACAGCCATAAAAGCGTAAAAAATTGGCTTGCCAAGATCAAGTCGGACAGAAATTTTTCCACATCTCTCCCTGCTCGATAAGGGGTTACGTATTTTACCGAGTATAGGGCAGGTTTTTTGCGGAAGCTGGCTCCCCCATTTGGGTGAATTCGGGGCTGGCTTGGCCTGCTGCAGGGACATTGCCGAGTTGCGACAAAGCTCGCCGAACCCAAGCCGAACCCCGTAGGCCCTATGCCGCCAGCGCTTCGCCGATCGCTCCGCTGATCCGCCAACAAAAAAGCCCCACTCTCGCAAAAAAGTGAGGCTTCAATACTGGTGGCCTGGGGCGGAATCGAGCCACAAGGATTTTCAATCCCGACCCTGGGCGTGATAGGCCCGCTACGGAAAAAACACCTCCAAGCTTGCTGAGCCACATCTACAATATGCGCTGGTTCGGGGCGTTAGCTCAGTTGGTTAGAGCAGAGGACTCATAATCCAACGCACCCCTCGTGCTAGTGCGAAGAAACGTAACAGTTTTTTGGTGGTTGGGGCCTGACTGCCGAACTTGTTGCCGAACTCTTTCGGGCCGGTCGGTCGGCATCGTCATACGTTTTTTCTATGTGAATCAACGCAATGGGCATACCGACCGCCGAACCTTGGCCGACCGGGTCTATGGCGGGGGATTTGGGTTTCGTGGTGGGCCGCCATCCCGGCCCTCCCGCGCCACCGTATGGGGCCACTATGCTGCTCTTGCCTGTACCAGAGGCAGCAGCTCCTCAAGGACAAACTAAACGCGAAGGCTTGTAGACCAGGGTTGGCCGTCAATTAAATTTAAAGCCAATTACCAATCGTAATAGACCGTGCCGAAGTTACCTGAAGACGCTTGAAATGTACCCGCCAGTCTTTGCTTGCCCTCCACCGGCTTCAATTTAATCAACCAGTCTGCACACCGTTTCCCAGGGGCGTTGATTTCCCAACCTCCCTCTTTCTTTTCTGCAATACCCTCCACAACTCCATGATTGCAGAAGGCACTGGCAACGAAAAATTTCACAATTGCTTTATCGCCATCCATTTTTACGAACTCAATGTAAGTCGTGTCCCCGCCGCGCTGACCAGAATACTTACCTTCCATTTTTGCAGGAAAGGATTGGGCGAAAACAGATATTGATACAAATGAGAGGGCTGCGGCTAATACTATATTTTTCATTTATCTGCCTTTTGATTTTTCATCCCTAAATGCTGTTTTCCTGATCCACGTCGGTCGGTGTCCCGACTGTAGTTGCAGGTTCAAGTCGGTGGATTCAATTAAACTTCCTGCTGAGCAGACTTGCAATCAGGGTTTCCACGCAGTGCTTTGGGGCATCTGTGCCATGGATTCTTCTGAACCGCTTGTGCGGCAACCCCAAAAAGATATTTGCAGTTAACGTCCCGCGCTGACGGACCGGGCTCCAACCGGATCGTGGCTTCGCACGATCTAAGCTTGTTCGTTGGGCACCCGTTAACGCTGCAGGGCAGCGATTACGTCTTGCATCAAGTCAGCCTTTTTGGAAACAAGATCACCGACCTGATGACCACTACCGCCAAGAGCTACTACCTGTTTGGGTTCAGCGGATTTGTCCGCGCCTGTTGGTGCCCACCTGGCGATGGAATCGTACTTGTTGAAGATAAACAGCTTCTTGGTCTTGGTGAGGGCTATGCCCTTATCGTCGACGCTGGAAAACAGGATGACCGTATCGAACTCGCCATCTGGTTGCGCCCTTGCGTAATTCGCCACCAATTCAGCTCCAGCGCTATGTCCAAGCAAAGAAATTTGCTTCGCACCTTGCTCACGGGCATACTTCACAGCCGCGCCAATCTCATTAAAGCCAGCACCACTCTGGCCGGACCAGCTGATTGAAATGACACGGAAACCACCTTTGGCAATTTCATCGCCATTTTCCTTGAGGAAGGTGAGGGGATTCCTGCGGCCATGAAGAGCGATTACGACGTGATCGCCTTTTCCGTAACTCAACGCGCCAACGACAGCATCGTTTTGTTTGATATCAAACTCTTGTGCTACAGCACAACTGGCAATGGTAGCGCAGACTAAACCAAATAACTGATTTCTAATCTTCATGATTTCTCCGAGTAGGTAGCGCCGGAATTTTGGATATACCCCGCTCCGGCATTGGGAGTCTACGTGATGTAGATCGTCGGATATTCTGGGATTCCAGCTTATCCGACCGGATAAAACCAGTAGCCCACACCCCAAGGACTGCAACTCGCAAGCCGCAGTATGACATCTGTCCTGCGCAGGTGAGCGGGAGCACCCCATAGATGCGGGCACCGCCACCCAAGTTCGCCGAACCCAAGCCGAACCCAGTGCCCCAATGGTGTCAGCGCTTCACTATCCGGCCATGAAAAAAGCCCCACTCTCGAAAAAAAAGTGAGGCTTCAATACTGGTGGCCTGGGGCGGAATCGAACCACCGACACAAGGATTTTCAATCGCCACCCTGTGAGCCACGAAAAAACACCTCCAAGCTGAGCCACATCTACAATACGGGTTCGGGGCGTTAGCTCAGTTGGTTAGAGCAGAGGACTCATAATCCAGTGCTACAGTTTCTATAGCAAAATAAGCTGAAGATTTGTAAGGTGTTTTTGTTACCCGATTGCAGGCACGGTCGGCTCCGAACCATCCCCCGAACCTCGACCCGACGATTGGCCTCTCGCCCTCGAAATCTCTATATGGCTCAATGGCTTGCGCATAGCGGTTGGCGCCCCTCCGAAATCCCCGCGAACTTGCCCGAACTTGGCACCGGTATGGCGTCGAATCGTCCGGTGCGACGGATGTGTCGGTGAAGTTTTCCCACGTTGCCGACGCTTTCACAGCTTGCCTCATAGCCAGCGAATCCCGATACTTTCCATCGGCTTACTGACCGTCGATTTTGGATGTTGCAACCGATGTCCGGGCTGACCACCAAAACGTGTCGATTGCGATGCCCCGCATGGAAATTTTCAGCGTCCTCGCGTGCGCGCTTTATAGCGGGCCAAGGTGCGACGCGCCGTCGCCGGAAGGGGGTCGCCAGGGCCGCCCCGCAACCGCCCCGCCATGGGCCAACCTCGCGGCGAGTCGGAACACCGTCAGTCCGCAGTTGCCCCGGGCCGGGGGGGGTCGTAGCCGCCGGGGGAGTGGGGAGTCTGAAAACCTGAAAAGCTGAAAAACTGCGAACCTGGAATCCCGGCAGCTCTGCAGGTTTTCAGAATTTCAGAATTTCAGGATTTCACCCCAGTTGTCCCCGCCCGAGTCAGCTACACCGTCGCCACTTCCACCGGCTTTACTTCAATCGCACCAAGGTTAAAGGGCATAGAAGCCTTAATGATTTCGGAAGCTGTGTTCGATGCCTTTAACTTGGTCTCGCTGGCCACATGGCTGTAACGCATCGTTATCTTGGGATCAGAATGCCCCAGTATGTCTTGCACGATAAACAAGCTAACTCCGGCAGATACCATCCAAGATGCGTTGCAGTGTCTCAAATCATGCAAGCGGAGTTTTGGCAGTCCCGCCTTAGCTTTTATGCGGCACCAGACTTTCTGTATCGTTGTGAAGGGTAGTCCACTCTTTGGGCTGATAAAGAGGTATTCAGACGTACCTGCACTGCCAAGCTGATTTAAGACATCTACGGCAGCATCAGACAGGGGAACCGAGCGAATGCGCTTTGACTTGGATGTGCTCGCCGGTATGCGCCAGACACGGTTCTGTCTGTCAATCATCGACCACTGTGCGTTCAATGCCTCAGACAGCCTGGCCCCGGTCGCCAACAGGAATAAGGCGGTCTGGCACACAGCTCTGTTTTTATCAGTCTGAAGCACTTTCAGCAGGGAGACCAATTGTTCCTTGTCTGGGACGTTGTCCACGCGGTTATCGACGTTGTACAGCTTTATTCCGGCCAAAGGTGTCTTGTCTATCATCTCCCAACGGACAGCATGATTGAAGGCCGAACGCAGCAGTTTCACGTAATGGTCACATGTAGCCGGGGCCAATTTTTCCTCCAAGAGTCGAGTATGAAAAAGCTGTACCTCCTTGCGGTTCACGTCGCAAAGGGCCTTTGAACCGAATGTTGGCTTGAGTCGCAGGTTGTACATCTGAACGTCGCGTGCATGGCTGCGCTTGCGTGGAAGCGTGTACGGGAAGACATGTTTTTCGAACAGGTCTGAGACCGTTAGCGATGGAGCCGGTTTGTCAGCAGCTTTCGGATAGATTGACAGCTTGACTTGTTCTCGAAGCGTGGAGGCTCTTTGGAAAGCAATATCTCGCGTGACCACGTTTGAAGACCCAATTAAGGAATGGCAAGTTTTGCCTGTTGAATCCTTATAACGGTAGCGAAAAATTCCTTGTCCGGGTCTGGAGGCGTTAACCTCAATGTACAGGCCTGGTAAGTCAGTGTCACAGAACTCAATACGGCTCTTGCCCTGCGGGGATTGAAGCTGATTGGCGATGAAATCTTGAGTCAGTTTTACGAGCATTTGATGCCCTCCAAAAAAGTTGTTGAATGTAGGCAGTGCCTGTGGTGAGTTGCGCCGGTCGGCCAGTCCGCATTGACAGCACGGTCGCGCGAACCTGAGATGGCCCGCGAAACTGCGCTGACTGCAAACCTGGCGCGCCACCGGGTGCAACCTAGGGGTTGGTGACGACGGCATCACTCGCCAGCGATCATCTGTTTACGGTGATACGCCTCGATGAGGCCACGGACGTGTTCCGGCGACAGCTTATATTTCCGCGAACCACCGCCCTTCCCACCGGACACGAACGGCACGCCCTTGACCCTCACCAGCGAGGCCATGCAGAAACCCGAGACACCCTTTTCTGGCAGGGACAAGCCCGACCAAAATTCAGCGTTGGACAACTGCTTCGTGAAGTATGGAAACTCGCTAATCAAGCTTGATGTCGATGCCACAGCGGCGTTGTGCATGACGATGTAAAGTGCCTTCAACGTGTAGCTGCTGTGTGAATTTCTCAACAGAGATTTGGCGCGGCGTCCGGTATGGGAACTCTCGAATCTTTCAAATTTGGTCATGTCAAGTTGCAGGCCTGTGGTGTCGAACTGATTCATGACGCTGCTCCCGTCGACTGAGGTGCCGGTTCCGGCGGTTGCAACAGCTCGAAAAACTTTGCGCCACGATCACGAACCACGTAGTTCCATTTGTGCAGTGCAGGGTCTTGGCCCGTGAGCCTCTCTATTATTTGCAAGGCAACACGCTTGCTCACATCAGCCCGTTTTGCAACCGCGTCGCGGAGCAGCATCTTGGTATTTACGCCGCTTCGGATCGCAGCCTCGACCGCAGCAATCAAGTCGATTTCCGAATGCTTGACGATCTCATGTTTCAGTGGCGCAAGTTCTGTGTCCTCCACCACGCGAACAGAGGACAGTAAATCCGTATAACTAATTCCCCGCTCGATGCTGTAGGCGAATGCAACAGCCTGCGGAACGTCGCCACGTTTTTTAATATTTTCGGCTTCGATGATTCTTTCGTTCGCATGTTCCTCCAGCGTTCGCATAACCCAAACACAATCGCTGTCATCTCGAAAATCTGTCGTGCCCGCATGTACCGGCCTGCCGTTCGGCCCAATTTTTTTATTGGTATGTGCCAACGCAATTACCGTCGCACCCATCTGCACCAATATACGAATAACTTTGTTGAAGTTGCGGCTACTGGCCTTATCCATAAGGTCAACAAACTTTCGCGCTGTGTCCAAAATGATGACGACTCCACGCGCTTGATTTCGTTCGATAAGATTCAGGATGCTCGCCATAAAAGTCGAAGAATTAAAGTCGAGATAACCCTCGGCAAAAACGTTAAAACCATACTCGCGCGCAATAATTAATTTCTCCGCCAAACCTTTTCCGGTGTCATCCAAATTCAAGTAGTAAACCAGCGACGAATCGATCAACCCACGAGCACAGGCATCCAGAACTAGAGAAAAAATGATCACGGTTTTTCCGGTGTTTGGCGGCGCATAAATCACGGTGAACTGGCCCGCCAAAGCAATAGGATCCAGAAGCGGGACTGCGTCGATCGCTTGCCTTTCAATCAGCTCAGCGATCGGTGTCAAATTGAAGCGATCAAGTGCGTTGGCTTTTCTAGGTCGTGTCGATGCAGCCTTGCTAAACACATGAGCACTTTGGACAGGCACAACCTCCGCATTCGAAATATTTTCCTTAGGGGCTTCGATGGCGGATTGCACCCCCTGCCCCATAGGTGAGGTCTCACCGTTGTTGTGAACCACCACACCATCACAAACCTGAAAAGCATCTTCGCCAAATTCATTCATGATGGCCGAAACATCGGCACCGGCTGCGCGCGCCATCATGACCAGTGTGCCGATCGTTTTCTTTTTGGCCGAATCGGTTTTAAATGATTTCCAATGCAGCTCGACACCAGCGGTGCCGGCATAGTCTTTACCTCGGCTGCTCCAAAGATCGGCCAAGGCAAAACCCGCAGCGCTACCGCCGCTCTCATGGTGAATGGCCATCAAAATTCCGATCCAATCTTGATAACCAGAATTTGGATCAATCCACTTCAGCAACGCATCGATCTGTGCAAGTTTGCCCACCAACTCCGCTTGCGGCAGTGCATTGACTTGGCTAACGGCATGTGATTGAAGTAGACGCGGTTCAGGCCGACCGTTATGTCGAAAAATGGCATCGACAAAATCTTGAGTCGCCGAGCTGAGTTCATACAGATTGGCCGCTTTGAACTGTCTGATCGCCTTGCCTTTGCTAGGCGGCAAGACAACCATCGAACGTCCGGTCTTTACATCGAGTCGTTCCGGAAATTTGTCGGTGCTGTGTGAGTCCTGCCGGGCGAACACGCTGCCAGGTCGAAAGAAAAAATGATGTTCACCCTTCTTTGTCTGAACAATCATGTCGGGGGGAATTTTGTGCTCAGCCTCCAGTGCCACCAATGCCGCTGTGGCTTGCGCGGTATCTGCATCGAACACGGTCAGGTTGTCACCAGTGATGCAACCGACCTCGTGATCAGGGTGCAGTGTCCAGTAGGCCGTAATCGTCTCCACTGACAAGTCCGCCAACCAGCCGTCCCATTTAAGTACCGTGATTTTTTCGACAACCGGTATGACGCTTAGGCCGAACTGAAACCAATACAGCGCTGCTTCGAGATTGGAGGCAAAGCTCGGTTGAGGAACCGCGTCCGCGACCTCGGCGTTACTAACATTAAGACTGCCGGGGACAGGCGACCCCGGATTTTTTTCTTCATTTGTCATGAATTTTTTCCTCGTGACAACGGTTTCGTTTACCGCTTGCAGAAGGAAATGACAATGAAAAAAGCCATCCAACTGCAAGCGAACTTGTTGTCCGGGAAAATGGTCCGGAACGTAAGCACTTGCAGTAAAGACAGCTTTGATATCGCCACGATTGACAGCCCACTCATACTGGAAAATCAATCACGACACGGAAACTATACCTGAATCAGTTACCTTTGCATTTCCAATTTCGTCGATGTTGCTTATTCGGCACAGGCGGGTGATGCCGTGGTGATGATTCGAACGGCGTGGTCAGCTCAAAGCGAGCCGACCTGACCGGGTGATAAAGGCGGAACTCTGAAATCCTGCGAAACTGAAAACCTGAAACCGACCCTCGGGCCAGTCCGGCAGGTTTTCAGAATTCCAGTTTTTCAGGTTTTCGCTGGGTCTGCAGTTTCACGACCTTCGTCCCCTGGCTGCGTTTGTAACCGGGGACAGTCGGGCAACTGCGCTGTGTCAGATCCAGGCTTGTGTGCCGACGCTATCCGGCGACAGATGCGCCATCATTGCAGCGTTGTCGAATATCGTCGTCGGCCAGAGTTGATCGGGAACGTCGGTATCGTTGGCAGACACAGCGGCAAACAGAACGTAGTCTTCGAAATTCATGGTTTTCTCCAAAGTTTGATGTAAAGAAGTACGCCACCGCTTATTAGCAGCAGTGCAAGGACGGGAAGGGGGTAAATGAAGCCCAAGGCACACAAACTCAGAATGGCTATATATCGGGTGGACGGTGAAGTCAATCCAAGGGCGAGGGCACTGATTAGTGCAATGGTCAAGGGAAACAAAGAATGCTCCTGATGTTGGTCGTGAAAAAGGTCGGATTTGGGTCGGAAGAACCTTTCCGTCTTTGCGAGCTGCTCCTGTATGGTGGCCTGGATCGACGGACTAACTGTCCGAGAGTGAGACGTGCAGTCAAGCCTTCTTTGCCTTGCCGCGCTTGACGGGAACCTCAGGCTCTGCATCCGGTGGCACATCGTCTTCTTTTAGGGCGACGTCCAATGCCGCCAGCGCTTTGATGCGCTCCAGGAACGGTTTTGGGTCGACACATCGGTAGTTCCGTTGGTTGTCCTTGGCACGCTCTATCAGGCCTTCATTGAGAAGCATTGCAAGCCAGAACCCAGCGTTGTTCACCGAGACGCCGACACATAAAGGCAACAAGGCAGATGAAGTGATTGCGTCCTTCGGCGTCACCGTTGAAAGCTGTTTGCTGATGTCCGCCATGCTGACCCACATGCGACTGAGCATCCCTGCCCCTGTGGACCCCCACAGCCTGAACATGATGGCATTGGCCTTGCCACAGCCGATGTGATAAGTCAGTTGATTTTTGGATGAAAGACTGGGGCAAGATGCCACGCGGACGATGCGCAGTGCAGGTTCTTCGATTGTTTTTTCGGTATCGAGTTCGGTTGTCATATAAATACTCCTTGGGTTTGTGGTTGATGAATTCATATATATAAGTTATCGCTTATCTATATAAGATCCAGGCTTCAGCGCGTGAGCAAACTGGCGAAAAAACCACCTCGTGGGCGGCGCTTAACGACTTCGGAAAAAATGGTGATCGACGGAACGGCTGGCTCAGAAAATGATTACCCAGACGATCCAAAAGCACACCGCATAGAGGGTCAAGATCGCGGGAATCTGCCACACCACCGCCGCCACATAGACCAACTCCCTTTTGGCTTGGCGGATGAACTTTTCAAAGACTGTCGGCGGGCTGCCCATGTCGTTTATGGAGTCCATCACCCGGTCAGATGCGCGTAGGATTTCTAGGGTCTTAAAAGTGCTGTCTCTGAAGCTGGTGCGTTTGCGCATGGTTGCCTTTCGTGGTTGCGGGACGGATCACTGTGACTCCAGTCGTGAAATTTTTCGCGGTGAGCGCCAGTTGAGAGTGCGCCGCGTGTGGCTGCGATCGACAGGCAAGCCTGCAACGGTCAATTCAAAAGTTCTCATAGGTTCTCCAAAAAAAAGGACGGCACACCAGACCGAAGTCCAGAGTGCCGCCGTGACAGAGCGCTTAAGCCGCGCTCCTATGGCCTTGCAGCGTTGACAGTTTTTTGTCCACCCCAACCCTGCGAAAGAGACTTATTTTTCTCAAAGATAAAACGGGCTGTCCCAATTTTCTGAATGCAAAACGGCTATGGCGATGAAGTCCGGATTAGGCGAATTTTGGATGTCTCGAACCCGAAGGAAAATGCGCTCAATCGGCAACTCGGGGCTCATGCTGTACGGCGCGTCTGAGTCGAACAGCCCACAGATGCGATCCTGCCCCAGCATGTCGTCGCCCATCACGGGGACGTCCAGTTCTAAAAACTGCCACGGCTGCAGCCCCTTGATCAACTCCAGCACATGCTCGATGCACACAACAATCCCGGTGCTCAAGAGGACATCTCCATCAATCACCTCGTATTCGTTGAGCAAATTCTGTACGTGCTGAGCGCCGTCGTGGTCGGCTGTCACCAACAGCGGCGACCATTGCGCCAAAATGCGTTCGTAGTCCTTGGGCAGTCCCGTCGCGCCGGAAAAAACCACGCCCCGCAACTCCACCGGGTAGGTCACATGGCGTGCGTATCTCGCCTCGTCGGCGGGCGACAGCACCAGCGCCACGTCCGACCCTTCAGGCAGCACCGCAAGCTGCATGACCTCGGCAGCCAGAAAATATCCTGGGTCGGAACGTAAATCTGTCTCAGGCCGCCAAGCCATGAGATCGCGTGCCCCCTCATCTTTTCCGTCGAGGGCAGCCACGGTCAAGGCTTGGGCCGCTGTGATGTAGACGCAGGCAGTTGCTTTCGTTTTCATGGTGATATCTCCTTGGTACAGACGAAAAAAACCCACCGAAAGGCGGGCGTGAGGAATGAGAAAAGCCCCGATGACCGGAATGGCCAAGGGGGGCAGGTGTGAAAAATGCGTGGTTAACTCATAGCGCCCATAGCGGCGTCGCCGAGGCTGGCGGTGGGGTCGGCCACGACGCACCCGCAACGGCTCCGACTAGGTGCCTCTATGGCCCACGGCGGTCCGATTGCGGGTTTTGGCGGGAGCGTTGGCCAAAGAAAAGCGCCGGGGTCGATCCGTGGCGCTTGGCGGGGGTGCGGCCCGATGGTGTGATTTCTATTGCATGAAATTCAGCGCGGGCTTAGGATGTACCTTCGATTTGCCTTAAGTGAGGAAGATGTTATGACTACAAAAGTGACTGCAGAAGAACTGCTTGCAGCGGTGAAGCGGCTAGAAATTGAGTTGGCCAAGAACGGGCCAACAGAGAAGGTCGCAGCGGCTTGACTGATGCTGGCGTCGGCGGTAACACGCCCGTACAAGGAGGAATTAGAATGACTCGCTACTTCGGAGTTTTGGTGTCATTAGTGCTGGCGGGATGCACACATCAGATGGTGCAGTAGAGGCCATCATCCGAAGGTGTTCGGCATGTGTATGAGCGCAGCTACAAGCTCGGCCAGCCAAACAAAATGGCAGTTGGAGAATCTATGATCAGGGTGCGGGATTATTTTCTCGAGCGCGTATCGCATCCGTCCGTTACCCCGTCCGAGACGGTATTACTCGGGAATGTCAAACTTTGGGAGAAAGGGAGCAGCTACTCAATTGAAGGGCGGATCGAATACGAAGGAATCGTTTACCGCCTCGTTGAATTGCGCCCGGGTAGTGGCACCATGGCAATGGTCAGGTCAGACGGCACACTGCATTACAAGTGGGTCGTACGGACACTTACTGGAAGCCTACATGTGCCCCTCCAACATGTTGTGTATAGCCCTTCCAATGCCCAAATGGAGCATAAGGTTGAAGAAAAGGTGTTGACCGCGAAGGGCTACCAGAATTACGAACTTCTCTACACCGGCATTACGAACAATGCAATGCATTTCACATACCGCGAATTCAGCCCAGAAGGCTTGGCGAGAACGGCCTTTTTTCAGAACCTAACCTATGAGGCCAATGCCGCCTTTGTGGGGTTCAAAACGTTCAGGTTTAGGATTCACTCTGCCAACAATGAGGGCATCGCCTTCACGGTAGTGGAAGACGGGCTTCCCCTGAGGTGACTGTCTGACTCGCCAAGAATTTTTGCCCCATTGGGCACAAACCACCCGTGCCCACGTCGAGGCTCATAGCTCGGGCTATGGGCGCACCGCTGGCTCAACTGTACCGAGAGGATGACAAGGTGGCCGCGCCGATGCTGGCGTTGCATAGGCTCGGCATAGGGGAGCGGAATCGGGTTGTGCAGAAGTTCGTGGATCGGTTGGCAGTTAATTGCATCGAGAACCCGGCGTGGTTGACACGGACAATGTGAATTTTGGATGACTCGACCGATGGCCACCCGAAAAAGTGCGATTTTGAAGCACGCACCATATTCAAATCAGGCACGCCATGGAACGAAAATTTGCGCACCCGGGAGGTCGAAAATGTTTGACTTTTAAGACAGTTGCTTATTCGTTAGACGTCACTATTTATCCACGAAGAACGTATCTGCTTCATTGAGAAATTTCTCGTAATACTGTAATCCCGCCTCGGCGACTGAAACGACGTTCTCGGAATCCAGCGTATTGCCCTGGTGTTTTCTAGGGACATCAAAGGTAATTCCTTTATTCACAACCGGCAACAACCTGATCCGCGCGGGGTTGAACACAACTCCAACTGTTCCCGTGGTTTCCGCAGTAGCAACGCCGCCGCTAATTCGTAAATTACGAATGGTTCCGCCCTGTTCGCCCGGAACAATTGCGATATGTGACTGTTGATGTTCCACAATGTCTGAAACGGTGTGTTCGTCGGCGCCCCGTGCGTTGCGCAAGTATGAAAGGAGAGGGTCGTCTTTTCGTTCTTTTTCAAATCGTGCCTGCCATCCTTGCCATTTGGGACTTTTCATGTAATGCGAAATTGCCTTAAACCAGACGCGCTCAAGTCGACGTAAATATTCCTTCCAGTGGTCTTCTAGCTCGGAGAGCGTTCCGCTCCCTTTCATTGCCGCAACTGAGTCACGGGCGCGAGAAAGCTCATCCTGAAGTTTCGGTGATGATTGCACGGTCGCAGTGACGTCTAACGTCGTTGTGAACGGCGGGCCGGTGAACTGCTGGCGCGCTGGAAAGCGCTGAAGGCCTGTCCGTTCCACATAGAGTTAGACCTTTGTGTGAGGAGCGAGGGGAATTCGTGGGCCATGGCTACTTGCACCATTGCTTCTCACACGGAATTCCGTCGTTGTTGCCATCCATCTTAGTTCCTGGACAGTTCTTGAGGAAGAACATTGCTTCTGCGCAGGAGGTCATCTGTGAACAGTAGATGCGGCCATCGCAATTGAACTGCGACGCGGTCTGGCTTTCAGGTATTGGTGGGGGTGCTAGTTGCTTCAGTGTAGATTGCGGCGTTTCTGTTTCGAGACCTGTGGACGCCGCTAAACTCGTTGAATGGCATGATGGTTAGAGCGGCCCAACAATCAGCGTTTATCCGCCGCGCCGTAAAGCCAAAGACGTCAATCGCGTCGGATGAACCATGTTGAACCGTCCCCGAGTTATGTGTCCGGATTGTGTGCGATTCCAGACACCTCCGCAAGCCCCATTTGGGTGATGCTGCCCCGCCTGAAAAGATCGGAGATCGGGAGTCCAGCAGCCGTGCCAGAGCCGTTACGAGCGGGCACGAACCGCCTGTGCCGACGTCGAGGCTCATAGCTCGGGCTATGGGGGCACCGCTGGCTCAACTGTACCGAGAGGATGACGACGTAGCCGCTCTGCTACTGGCGTTGCATAAGTTGGGCAATGCGGAGCAGAATCGTCGGGTGCAGAAGTTCGTGGATCGGTTGGCTGGCAGTTAATTGCATCGAGAACCCGGCGTGGTGTCAGCGCCGACACGCTTTCCACTGACACTTTCGGCAAACGCAGGCCCGGTGTGGGTCTCATCAACCCCTGGGTCAAAGTCGGTGGGTCAATCTGACGTCGGCGGTAACAGCAACCCCCGAAAAAATATTTGCAGCATCCCGCGCTGACGATCTTGAATGCCATCGTCAAATCAGGCACGCCATGGAACGAAAATTTGCACACCCGGGAGGTCGAAAATGCTTGACTTTTAAGACAGTTGCTTGTTCGTTAGGGCGCGCCCGCGCGTTGGGAGATCTAAAGTCTTGGCACGGAAATGTTCTTGTACTTGTAGCTGACCTCGACTGACGTTCCGGACTGTCTGTATGGAAGTCCGTCCCTCTTGCCGATGTATAGCGTTGAATCTGCGGCCGGCACACCCCTCACTTCTATCCTACTCTTAAACACATTTACCGGAATTCCGTCCACAATGTCGCCGCCAGCGGACTTGCATTGCGTAATCTTTATTTCCCCGCTCCGTATCTGAGCGAGCATTTCTTTCTCGGCGACATCGATATTGACGGGAGAGGCCATCCACTTCCCGTCACGTTGGAGAAAAAAGCTCCCATTAATCTTAACACTTTCCATTCGCATACTGCCATTGATGATTGTGACGCTATGCCAAGCCGGCTGCTTCATTCGTGCTTCACTCGCGGCTAGTAACGGATTGCAGGCTGAATCATAGGGAGACGCATTCGCTTCGATAACGAAGAACAATAACGTTGATACTAATCGTTTCATGCTCATTGTGGTGAACTCCTATCGTACTTGATTGACCGTAGGACAGTGGCGGTCAATAAAAAGGCAGCATATCACCGCACCATTCCAGGTGTCAATTAGTCCCCCATTTGGGTGAATTCGGGGCTGGCTTGACCTGCCTCAAGAACATCGACGTGAGCCAGGCAAACCCCACCGAACCCAAGCCGAACCGAGTCTGCCCTATGCCGCCAATGCGGACGTAAAAAAGCCCCACTCTCGGGAAAAAGTGAGGCTTGAATACTGGTGGCCTGGGGCGGAATCGAACCACCCCCGGCAAACGCAGGCCCAGTGTGGGTCTCATCAACCCCGGTCAAAGTCGGCTCGGTGGGTTAATCTGACGTCGGCGGGAACACGCAACCCCCGAAAAGATATTTGCAGAAATCCCGCGCTAACGCCAGCGCTGACGGGCTCCAACCGGATCGTGACTGCGCACGAGTTAAGCTTCGTTGGCTGTATGCGTGATTGCAAGACCTGACCCAATACTGTTCATACGTTTGTTTTCCCAAGCCAGGCGCTCACGCATTCGTTGAACACTGCGGGCTGCTCTACCATCACCCAATGCCCGGTGCGAAAGGCCTGCACTTTACTGCCCGGTTGCGCAGCGACTTGCGCCAGCCACTTCGGTGAGTGGAACATGAATGGCTTGCGCTCGCCATAGATGTAGAGCACAGGGCAGGCCGGCTTGACCGGTGTCGCGGCGCGCAAGCCACCGAGCAGTCCGAACCACTGCATGGCGTAGGGGTAGTTCATCTGCCAACCGATGGCCATGGGCGCCGTGCGGCAGCCCATGGTGCGCGCCATCCAGCGTGTCAGGCGGTCACCCAGCGCGCCACTGATGGCGTCGCCAAGCTTCCACGCAACAGCCAGCCAGAACTGGTAGGCAAAGACCTGCCACTTGACCCGAGCTGTGAGGGACTTGAGAAATGCGCCGGAGTTGTGATCGCCAATGTCCACCGCCACCATGCGCGCCACTCGCCCCGGATGCCGCGCTGCGTACTCGTAGCCGAAGAGGCAGCCCCAGTCGTGCAGCAGCAGCGTGACCGCCTGGTCGGGACTTGCCGCATCGACGATGGCGCTGAACAACGCGGTCATCTGCGCCAGTGAAGTGGCGCGTGCAGGCTGGGCCAGGTCGAAACCCGGCAGCGTGAAGCGCACGCAGCGGTACTGGCTCTTGAGCGCCTGCACTGTGCTGTCCCACAGTTGGTAGGTGTCGGGCCAGCCGTGGATCATCACCACCGTGTGCGGGCCGTCGCCGTCGATGAAAACGTTGATGCCCTGGATGCTGAGTGAAGAGGTTGTCATGGTGTGGCGTGGGCTGTGTCCCAATAGCCAGTGCTTGGCGGTCTAACAATCAGCGTTTATCCGCCGCGCCGTAAAGACATCAATCGCGTCGGATGAACCGCCCCCGAGTTATGTGTTCGGATTGTGTGCGATTCCAGACACCTCCGCAAGCCCCATTTGGGCTGGCTCGACCCGTCTGAAAAGATCGGGAGTCCAGCAGCCGCGCCAGAGTTACGAGCGGGCACGAACCGCCTGTGCCGACGTCGAGGCTCATGGCGCGGGCTATGGAGGTGCCGCTGGCTCAACTCTACCGAGAGGATGACAAGGCGGCTGAGCCGATGCTGGCGTTGCATGGGCTTGACATAGGGGAGCGGAATCGGGTTGTGCAGAAGTTCGTGGATCGGTTGGCAGCAAAGTAGGACGTAAAGTAATCCACTGTCAGCGCCGACACGCTTTTCCACTGACACCCTCGGCAAACGCAGGCCCGGTGTGGGTCTCATCAACCCCGGGTCGGTCAAAGTCGGCTCTGTGGGTCAATCTGACGTCGGCGGGAATAGCCTGATCCTAATTCTTCTTTAGTCGGGGGTTTTCGCTGTGGCTTGTCACGTTAGTGGCGGGAACTGATTTTGTGCAGCGCCTCGACCAAGGCATCTGCTTCCGCTTTGGTATTGTAGAAAGCAAATGCCGGTCTGATGGTCGATTCCAATCCATAATGGGCCAGCGCCGGTTGCGCGCAATGGTGCCCGGCGCGCACCGCGATGCCTTCGGCATCAAGCAGTGTACCGACTTCAGTAACCGGCACCCCGGCCATCACGAAAGAAATTACCCCTGCCCGATCCTTGGGCATGCCTATCATGCGAACGCCCTTAACTCGGCGGATTTCATCAACAGCATAATTCACCAAGTCAGTTTCGTACTGTTCAATCACTTCAAGACCGAGTCCCATTACGTAATCGATTGCGGTGCCAAGCCCAATGGCTGAAGCCAAGGAGCCGGTACCAGCCTCAAATTTATTGGGTAAACCACCAAAGGTACTTTTTTCAAAAGTTACGTGCTTGATCATGCTGCCTCCGCCTTGCCAGGGAGATAGTTGCTCCAACAAATCCTTGCGCCCATAAACGGCGCCGATCCCGGTTGGACCAAATAGCTTATGTCCGGAGAAAACATAAAAGTCGCAACCGATGTCCAGCACATTGACCCGTCGATGCGGAACTCCCTGGGCACCATCAACTACAACAATTGCCCCATAACTTTTGGCCATCCTTGTCATTTCCTGAATCGGCATGACAGTTCCCAGCGCATTGGAAACATGAGTCATGGAAACGATCTTGGTCCTTGGCCCAAGCAGGTGAGCAAATGCCTCAAGAATAAGTTCTCCGCTATCATCTATGGGAGCTACACGAATGACTGCTCCGGTTTTCCGCGCAATGAACTGCCAAGGCACAATGTTGGCGTGGTGCTCGACCTCGGTAAGAAGAATTTCATCACCGGGGGACAAAAACTTTTCACCACAGATATTGGCAATCAGATTGATCCCTTCGGTCGTGCCGCGCACAAATATGATTTCCTCTGGCAAAGCCGCCCCAAGGAATGCGGCAACCTTGCAACGCGCACCTTCATAGGCGTCGGTGGCTTCGGCCGCCAGGGTATGTGCACCACGATGAACATTTGAATTTTCATGTTCATAGAATCGGGTAATCCGATCAATTACGACTTGCGGTTTTTGCGTCGTCGCACCGTTATCTAACCAGATAAGTGGTTTGCCATGGATCTTGCGCTGTAATATTGGAAAGTCGCGGCGGATGCTTTCCACATCGAGCACGCCCCTGGCGTTTCCGCTTGAGGCAGGCGTTGCTGCTTCCGTCAAGAAGTAGGGTAGTGAGGCATACGCTGCACTGGCTTCCCCGGCCATGGCAGACGCGGAAAACATTCCGTACGGCTCCATCTGATCCCTGAATATATCGTTGACCATCCCGCAGAGAAAGTGCGGATCCAATACGTCCAGCCCTTCAACGCGTCCGAGGACATTCGCATGCTTCATGGGCAATGGATTGCTTGAATGTTTCGTGCCTGGCGCAACGTCCTTGTAAAAAGGTTTTGCAATCTCGGCCATGAAATAAAGACTATCCGACATGGTCGTGCTGTCGCCATGCGCACTCACCATCTGCGTGTCGAAAATTCTATCGTATGTCGCTGCGGTCTGGCCCATGGCGGAGGGCGTACTCATCATAGGTGCCGATGTCTGCACCGTCTGGCTTGATAACGCGTCGATCTCGGCAGCTGCGGCCATGGCCTGATAGGGAAGATCAGCCCACTGGCCATAGGATTCTGGCTCCATGAAACGCCCGGCTTCCTTCGCCAGATCGAGCGCCATCTCCGCAAAGCGGCTTTCCAATGATTCTCCGGCATTCGCCACGATTACCTCTTGGTTGAGTTGTAATCGTAGTAGTTTCCGACCTGGACGTTTTCCAGAACGGCGAGCGCATCCGGTACCAGCACCGCGACATTGGAATACAGCGTCATCAGGTATTCGGCAATCGCTTGATTGTTGATTCCCATCGAACGCACAGAAAGGCTGGGGGAATGCTCGCCCGGCAAGCCGGCGTGATGAAGGCCGATAACGCCTTGCCGTTTTTCGCCGACACGCATGAGCAGGATGTTGGTTGTCCCGCCGGACTGGGTCGAGTGTATCTTGCCATCCACCAAAAGCTTGTCGCAAGGAACCAGCGGCACACCCCTCCAGGTGATCAGCGGCACACCGAACATGTTCATAGTCGGCGGCGGAGTGCCACGACGCGTACATTCACGGCCAAAGGCTGCGATGGCTCGTGGATGTGCCAAGAAGAACGCGGGATCCTTCCAGACTTTTGACAACAGCTCGTCAAAGTCGTCTGGAGTCGGCGAACCGTTCCGAGTGGAGATGCGCATAGATGGCGATGCTTGACGCAACAGGCCGAACTCTGCATTGTTGATCAGCTCCCACTCTTGTCGTTCCTTCATGTCCTCGACCGTCAGGCGGATCTGCTCCTCCACCTGGTTGATGGGATCGTTATAGAGATCTGCGATCCGGGTATGAATTCGAATGATTGTCTGTATCGAGTTGAGCGGATACTCTGGAGGCATTTCGTCATAATCAACGAAGCTCTCGGCCAATTTTTCCTCGCCCTCCAGACCAGCCGATAGTGCAATGCCGACTTCACCATATTCGTTGATGGTGTCCAACTGTGACTGCCGACGGTTTACCTGTTCCTCTATCTCACCGCGTAACCCGGGGGCATCGTCAAGCAGCTTATCGAACCGTTCCTTGTTGAGCGTCAAGAATACGCAGTCGGTACGCGCCATCACCGTTGCGGTGCGGGGCTCGTCCTTGAGCAGCGCCATTTCACCAAAATAGTTCCCTTCGTTCAGAACGGCAATCAGCGCTTTTTTACTCTCGGCATCGACACGGGTAACGTCCACAGCGCCTTGAACGATGATATAAAGTTTGTCGCCTTTCGCCCCTTCTTTAAAGATCACGTCGCCCTGTTTGCATTGTTGCATCGAAAAGCGTTGGGTTAAGGTTTCGAGAAAACGTTGGCTCAAGCTTTGCAGCAGAGGAAGCGCGCGCAAGGCTGCCGCATCTTCGATAACGGCCTTCTTGCCTTCGATGCGTGTTTTAATTTTGCCGTTTTCCGGCATCATGGTTTTGCGGCGATTGACCCGGAATGTACCCGCTTCAACATGAACCCATGGCAGTAACTTGAGCAGATAGCGTGGCGATAATCCGCTGACCTGAACCCGGGTCTTGGTCGTTGTTGCCAAATTTCTGGCCGCCGATGCGCTCAACGACACGCGATCCTTATTATCAATTTCATTATTACTCATCACTTCCTCCGGTATTTTTCAAATTCAACCGCATGAGGCCAAGTATGGCACCAAAAAGCGTCCTCAAGAGGCGTGCTTTCCTTGATGGGGCGATCTGAACTTCCAAGGTTTTTCCGCCCACCGGCACAACGACATGCAAAGCTGGGCTGCGGGCACAGCCACCCAAGTTCGCCGAACCCAAGCCGAACCCAGTGCCCCAATGACGTCAATTCGG
>JBCKNC010000013.1:0-32281 GCA_038902915.1 Polaromonas sp. | reverse complement strand
ACGCGATCATCTCGCGCAGCTCCCGCTTGAGGATTTTGCCTACCGGACTGATCGGAAACGCGGGCATGACCTCCAGCCGCTCGGGCAGCTTGAACGAGGCGATGTGTTGCCCCCGTAGATGGGCGATCAGCTCATCGAAGCCCAGCCGCGTGCCCGGCTTGAGCACGACGCAGGCGCAGGCTTTCTCGCCGAACACCGGGTCCGGCATGGCCACCAGGCTGACATCCTTGACCTGCGGCAGGCCGAAGATCAGGTTCTCGACCTCGTCGCAGCTGATCTTCTCGCCGCCCCGGTTGATCAGGTCCGTGCGCCGGCCCTCGGTGTAGACGTAGCGCCCACGCTTGCGCACGATGTCGCCCATCCGGTAAAAGCCATCGGCAGTGAACGCCTCGACGTTTTTTTCCGGCGCGTTGTAGTAGCCGTTGATGGTGTACGGACCGCGCACCACCAGTTCACCCGGCTCGCCGTCGGGGACCTCGTTACCGGCGTCGTCGAGGACCTTGATTTGGTCGAACTCGCAGACCGGTGCACCCGAACTTTCCAGCAGCAGCTCGTCGCTGTCGTTCAGCCGGACCATGTTGATCAGGCCCTCAGCGGTGCCGTAGACCTCTTGCGGGGTGCAGCCCAATTCCTGTCTGACCCGGGCCCGCAACTCGGGGGCCAGCCGGGCGCCGCCGTTTTGCACCACCCGCAGCGAGGACAGGTCGAAGCGCTTGGGTACCTCGCTGTTGAGCCAATTGGAAACTAGCGGAACGACCGCGGCGATCACCGTCACCCGTTCGCGCTCCACGGTGGAGAAAACCTCCGCGGTCTCAGGGCTGGTAGCGATGATCAGGGTGCCGCCGGCGTAGAAGGCTCCGAGCATGCCGGGCGAGGCCAGGTTGTAGTTGTGGGCCAGCGGCAGCACGGCCATGAAAACCGTGTCGCGATTGAAGCCCCCGGCCTGCGCGCACAAGCGGGCGTTCAGCACATAGTCGTTGTGGGTACGCGGGATCAGCTTGGACATCGAGGTTGTGCCGCCCGACAGCAGCATGGTCGAGACCTCTTCGGCGGCGGGGCACACCGCTTGCAGGACGGCATCGAGCGCTTGTTGGTCCGCCGTCGGCGCCATGTGCGAGGCCAGCGCGGTTTGCCCCGGCCCCGCTTGCCCGACAACGACCACATGGCGCAGGAACGGGAATTCGGCCGCCATCTCGGCCGCCATCGGCCGGTAGTCGAAACCGGCAACCGTGTCGGCGATGAAATAGGCGCTGGCCCCGGAGGCGCGGATGAAGTGCCGCACTTCGGCGTGGCGGTGCGCCCGCATGGCCATGACCGGGATGACGCCGATCCAGTTCAAGGCCAGATACGTCGTGACGAACTCCGGCAGGTTGGGCACCTGCATCACGGCGCGGTCAAGCGGCTTCAGGCCGAGTTCGAGCAGGCCCAGCGCGAGCCGCCTGGACTCGGTGATCAGCTCTTCGTAGGTAATCCGGCGTTCGCCGCAGACCACCGCCAGCTTGCCCGGCTGCCGGCAGGCGGTGCGCGCCACCATCTCGCTGACCGTGAGGCCTTCCCACAGGCCTGCGTCGCGGTAGCGCTGCGCCGCTTCTTCAGACCATCCGACGAATCCGTCCAACATGTCTCGCTCCTGTTAATGAACGACTCGCGCGTTCAGATGCGCACACCTATCCGGTAACCCTCATGGATGGCGGCGTCCATGCCCCGGACGATCACGGCATCGCCGGCACTGTGAAATCCAATGGGTAATATTTTAAAAAATACCCTGCCAGCTTGTGCGCTCAAGCGGCACCCTGGCGCAATTTGAAGCGCTGGATCTTGCCAGTCGCGGTTTTCGGCAGCTCGGCTACAAACTCTATCCAGCGCGGGTATTTGTAGGGCGCAAGCTGCTGCTTGACGTGGGCCTTGAGGTCTTCAATGCTCGCCGTCTGGCCGGCCTTGAAGACAACGTAGGCCTTGGGTTTGACAAGCTCGTCCGCGTCCAGCGCGCCAATCACGGCAACCTCAAGCACGGCAGGGTGCGTCATCAAACAGGCCTCGACTTCAAACGGTGAGACATAAATGCCGCCGACCTTGAGCATGTCGTCGCTGCGCCCGCCGTAGGTGTAGTAGCCTTCGCTATCTAGCGTGTACTTGTCGCCGCTTTTGGTCCATTCACCGGCAAAGGTGGCCTTGGTTTTGCTGCGGTTGTTCCAGTACATGATGGCACTGGTGGGGCCGCTGATTTGCAGCTCGCCGAGCTCGCCTGCTGGGCACTCATGGCCATCGTCATCTACGATGCGCAGGGCGTAACCGGGCACTGCCATGCCGGTGGTGCCGTAACGCACCTGGCCGGGGCGGTTGCTTAAAAAGATGTGCAGCATTTCGGTGGATCCAATGCCGTCCAAAATCTCAACGCCATACTGCGCGGTAAATTTTTTGCCGATCTCGGCGGGCAGAGCTTCACCAGCACTGATGCAAACGCGCAGCTTGATCTCGCTTTTGGCGGGGCGGGCCGGGTCAGCCAGCATGGCAGCGTAAAGCGTGGGCACAGCGTAAAAAATGGTTGGCTGGAATTTTTTGAGAATGCCAAACACGTCTGCCGGCGTAGGACGGGCGGGCAGCAGGATGGCGGTGGCGCCCACGCTCATCGGGAAAGTCAAGCCATTACCCAGACCGTAGGCAAAAAACAGCTTGGCAGCGGAATAAACCACGTCTTGCTCGGTGATGCCGAGCACGCCACGGCCATACAGCTCGGCGGTCTGGATCAGGTGGCTGTGCAGGTGGACGGTGCCCTTGGGCGTACCTGTCGAACCGCTGGAATAGAGCCAGAAGCAGGCATCGTCAGCGCACGTGTCTGCTACTATTTTGGTAGCTGTCAACGCCTGCATCCATTGGTCTAGAGCGTAATTTGAAGGTGATTTTTGAGCCAAAACAGCAGTTTTTTCAGCGCCACCTGCCACATCACCTGCTACGACAACGGTTTTGAGTGTGGCCATGTTGCACAGCAGCGGCTCAAACGCTGGCAGCATCTCTTTTGACACCACCAGGCCCTGGGCGCGTGAGTCGCGCAGCATGAAGTCAAAATCTAGCGTGGTCAGCAGCGTATTGGCTGCAACGGGCACCACGCCCGCCAGGATGCAGCCCAAAAACACCACCGGCCACTGCGGTGTATCCAGCATGGCAATCAGTACCCGGCTCTCGGGTGCGAAACCCTCACTGCGCAAGGCGTTTGCAAACTGGAAGGCACGGGTTTCAAGCTCGCCGTAGGTCAGTTGCTCGCCAGTCACCGCGTTGATGAAAGCGACTTTATTGGGCCTGCTGGCGTTGCGCATCAACAAGTCGTGCGCTGCGTTGTAGCTGCGAGGTATGTGTACCAGCGGTGGGCTGGCGGTATGGTCTGCGCTGCTGGTTTGCATGCTGGTCTCGTTTTCTAATCGTTTTTAGGCGGCTTGCAGTGCCTCAGTCAGCCACTGGCGGCACCACTCGGTGCCTTCGGTCTCGGGCATGGTGCCGCTGCTGGTATCGTGGCACCAGACTTCACCGATGCGTTGCGCGCCTAGATCAGCCAGACGTGCATCGAATTTTTTGCCACCAAAGCAAAAGGTTTCTAGGTAGGTGCGGTCACCCAGTGCAATCACGCCGTAGCGCACATGGCCTAAAAACTGCGGCGCGGCAGCCATTGATTGGTACAGAGCACGAGCATTATCTGGCACATCGCCTTGGCCGTAGGTGGAAGTGCAAATGAGATATATCGCATCTTTCGCTTTGTTTGCATCAAACACGCTGATGTCCAGATCGTCCATCATCTCGATCTCGATATCACTCACCAGATCAGCGCAATCCATTTGAATAGCCTGCGCTACATACTCAGCGGTGCTGGTCATGGTGCCTACGAGAATTTTCAGTTTCATCCATGATCTCCGGAAAAGATGCAGCAAACTGCTTGACAATCGAATTACGTGAAGTATAGTGCAATATTGATCTAGCGCAAACTTTTTTCAAATAACGCAGGTGCTCCCCTTGGAAATCATGTCCGAACAAGCGAACAAGGCCACGCTCAGCGAGCTGGGCGCCCGAGTGCGCGCCTGGCGCGCCCGCCGCGGCATGACGCGCAAGGCATTGGCATCTGATTCGGGCCTGAGTGAGCGCTTTCTGGCCGATGTTGAATCTGGCAAGGGCAATGTGTCGATCAATTCTCTGGAGGCGGCTGCCCGGGCGCTGAATGTTTCGATTCTTGAACTGCTGCAGGATGCGCCACGGCCCGCGCTAGCCAGAGCCCAAGGGTTGCTGTCCAGGCTGGACGACAGCCAGCTTGACCAAGCCTATTCGCTACTCGGCAACACCTTTGGTCTAAGCGATGCGCTGGGGCGCGAGCAGCGTGTGGCGCTGATTGGCCTGCGCGGTGCTGGCAAGTCAACCCTCGGTTTGAGCCTGGCCACCGAGCGCGGTGTGCCATTCATTGAACTTGACCGCGAGATTGAGCGTGAAGCTGGCACCAGCATGAGCGAGATACTGCTGCTGCACGGCCAAGCCGGTTACCGCCGGTACGAGCGGCGCGCGCTGTTCCGCATTGCTGAAGGCCACCCCGATGGCGTCGTGATGACGACAGGCGGCAGCATCGTCAGCGAGCGCGAAACATTCGATTTGCTGCAAAGCCGCTTTTACTGCGTCTGGATCAAGGCCAGTCCGGAAGAGCACATGTCCCGCGTCGTGGCGCAGGGCGACATGCGGCCCTTCACCGCCACCAAGGGCGCGACCTCTGAAGCGATGGAAGACCTGCGCCGTATTTTGACCAGCCGTGAGTCGCTTTATGCGCGCGCTGATGCGGTTGTAGACACCGCTGCACGCAGCATCAAACAAAGCTTGAGCGACCTTAAAAGAGCCGTACCAACTGTAGCGCCCGCAGCATCCGCCAGACACCCAAAAGAGACAACATGAACGCCATGACTGAAGCACTTTTATTTACCCGCACCATAGCCGGCCAGGAGCGCGAGATGGTGCGCTTTGCCACGCATCCAACGCAGTACCAGCACTGGACTTTGACGCTGGAGGGCGACGTGGCAAAACTCAAGCTCGACATCAATGAAGACGGTGGCCTCAAGCCCGGCTACAAACTCAAGCTCAACAGCTATGACCTGGGTGTGGACATCGAACTGCACGACGCCATCAACCGCATCCGCTTTGAACACCCGTGCGTCAAGGTGGTGGTGTTTGAGTCGGGCAAAGAAAAAATCTGGTGCTCGGGTGCCAACATCTACATGCTGGGTTTGTCTACCCACGGCTGGAAGGTCAACTTCTGCAAGTTCACGAACGAGACCCGCAACGGGCTTGAAGACTCGTCCCGCCACGATGGCCTGAAAGCCATTGCTTCGGTGACGGGTGCCTGCGCTGGCGGCGGCTACGAGCTGGCCCTGGCCTGCGACCGCATCATCATGGTGGACGACCGCTCGTCCACCGTCAGCCTGCCTGAAGTGCCGCTGCTTGGCGTGTTGCCCGGCACTGGCGGCCTGACGCGCATGACCGACAAGCGCAAGGTGCGCCGCGACCTCGCCGACATTTTCTGCACCACATCCGAAGGCGTGCGGGCTGACCGCGCCAGGGACTGGAAGCTGATTGATGAACACGCCAAGCCGCAGCAGTTCGGCCAGCTGCTGGCTACTGAAATTGAAGCGCTTCGCAAGCAGTCCAGGCGCGCTGCAAACTCAAAAGGCATTGAATTAACGGCCTTGAAACCATTGATCGACGATGCCGGTTACCACTACAGCAGCGTTGATGCAGCGGTTGACCGCAGCAGCCGCAAGGCGATCATCACGCTCAAGGCACCAACGGCTGCGATTGAATCAACTCCTGATGCGATTCAAGCGGCGGGGGCCAACTGGTATCCGCTCAAACTGCAGCGCGAGCTGGACGATGTGATCCTGCACCTGCGCAGCAACGAGCTTGAAGTCGGCACCTGGGTCATCAAGACCACGGGTGACGCAGGCCTGGTCGTCAAGATGGATCAGGTGTTGGCAAACCTCAAAGACCACTGGCTGGTGAAAGAAACCACAGGTGCGCTGCGCCGCACGCTGGCCCGCCTCGATGTCACCAGCCGCTCGTTGATTGCGCTGGTTGATTCCGGTTCATGCTTTACGGGTACGTTTTATGAACTGGCCCTGGCCTGCGACCGCATTTACATGCTGGACTTGCCCGATGCACCCGACAGCGCACCCGTCCTGCAATTGACCGCCGCCAACTTTGGCTGGTTCCCTGCGGTCAATGGTTTGACGCGTTTGCAGACCCGCTTCTGCGAAGACCCATCAACCATCGCACAATTGCAAAACCTGGGTGACAGCGCCTTGCGTGCCGACCAGGCGCTGGCCTTCGGCCTGGTCACCTTGACCCCTGACGACATTGACTGGGATGACGAGGTCCGCATCATGCTGGAAGAGCGTGCATCACTCTCGCCCGATGCCCTGACTGGTATGGAAGCGTCGCTGCGCTTTCCCGGCAAAGAGACGATGGAAACACGCATCTTTGGCCGCTTGTCAGCCTGGCAGAACTGGATTTTCATTCGCCCGAATGCGGTGGGCGAGGAGGGCGCTTTGAAACTTTTTGGAACTGGCAAAAAGGCCAAGTTCGATTGGAAGCGTATTTAATTTTTATTGGAGTAAATCATCATGAGCAGCATCGACCTTCAAGCCCTGATTCCCAACAACGTCGGCCTAGGCGAAAATCGCCAATTGCAGCGTGCCTTGGAACATTGGCAACCGGCCTTTTTGAACTGGTGGGACGAGATGGGGCCTAGCGACTTCAAGGCCAAAGATGTTTACCTGCGCACCGCCGTTGGCGTGGATGCGTCTGGCTGGGCCAGCTACGGCTACACCCCCATGCCCGACTACCGCTGGGGCATCTTCATGGCCGACCAGGTGCAGGGCCGCAAGATTGGTTTTGGCGACCACATGGGCCAGGACGTGTGGCAGGAAGTGCCGGGTGAATACCGCTCGGCTTTCCGCCGCCTGATCGTCACGCAGGGCGACACCGAGCCGGCATCGGTCGAGCAGCAGCGCCTGCTGGGCCACACCGCGCCGTCGCTGTATGACCTGCGCAACCTGTTTCAGGTCAACGTCGAAGAAGGTCGCCACCTGTGGGCCATGGTTTATCTGCTGCACGCGCACTTTGGCCGTGATGGCCGCGAAGAAGCCGAAGAGCTCTTGATGCGCCACAGTGGGGACGCCGACAAGCCGCGCATTCTGGGCACCTTCAACGAACCGATGGACAACTGGCTGTCGTTCTTTATGTTCACCTACTTCACCGACCGCGACGGCAAGTTCCAGCTCAAGAGTTTTGCCGAAAGCGCCTTCGACCCGCTGGCGCGCACCACGCGTTTCATGCTGACGGAAGAAGCACACCACATGTTTGTCGGTGAGACCGGCATCGGCCGCGTCATCAAACGCACGCTGGAAGTCATGAAACAGCTGGACACCGACAACGTCGACACCCTGCGCAAGGCCGGTGTCATCGACCTGCCGACGATACAGAAATTCATGAACTTCTGGTACACCTCATCGCTCGACCTGTTTGGCTCCGAGGCGTCGAGTAATGCCGCCAACTACTTTGCCAACGGCATCAAGGGTCGGCCGGATGAAGCCAAGTTTGCCGACCACGTCGAGCTTGAAAGCGAAATGAGCATCCAGGTGCCCGACGCTTCAGCTGGCAATATTGGTGGCATGAAAAGCGAGACGATTTCGACCCGCAAGGGCATGAACGAAATCACCCGCACCGAATACGTCAAGGATTGCAATGTCGGCGTGACGCGCTGGAACATGGGTATCAAACGGGCCGGGATCGACTTTGAATTGCGCCTGCCAAACACGCGTTTTTGCCGCAGTGTGGGTGCCTGGTCGCGCGTCCATACCGACCCGCAGGGCAGCCCGATCAGTGAAGCCGAATTTGAGGCGAGAAAAGACGCCTGGCTGCCAACCGATGAAGACAAAACCTTCATCCACAGCCTGATGCAACGCGTCACCGAACCCGGCAAGATGGCCGGCTGGATTGCGCCACCGGATCGCGGCATTAATGCCCATCCGCTTGACTATCAGTATGTGAAGCTTTGATGCTGGCCTCACGGCACCGCTACTGACGCGTGATGCATCGGTAATGGTCCCCGGAGGGGATCGAACATCAGGCTAAAACCAGCATGGATGCTATGTTTTAAATACACTATTCTGAAAAGTACCATCAAAAGTACCGTCATTTTCAAAAGGGTCTCTGTTTGTGGTGTCTTTGACACGGTGTGAGTGAAGGTGAGATTTAAAGTGGTGGCGCGTCAGCGCTACCCCCTCCGGTTTTCGCGTGTGCGTCAGGGAGTTGCCCCTTGGGGGAAACGGATGGGACTACACGCGCCAGGCCCAAAGCCGCGCAGCGGCAAGGCCTTGGGGCGGGCAAAGGGGGCACACACAACATGACTGGCCGCAGGCCACTGACCAAGCACACTGCGCGCAGCGCCTGACTGATGCCACGGTGCAGGCACACGACAGTTTCCAGCGTAGGCCACTTTGCATAAAGCCTTATTTGGAAGCCCGCAGGGTGCGAAGCAGTGTGGGGCACAAAGTGGAGCTTCAGCGGAACGACTGCACCGCACCTTCCAAATGGGGGCGTTATGTAAAAGCGTAGCGGGTGGCCGTAGCGGGGGTGCGTCACAGATGCCACGATCAGCGCGGTTTTCAAACCAGCACGATGCGTAAGCGAGCCGACACCAATGTCTGCGCTCCAGCGCACTGATTGACACTTGCGAAGCACTGGCTGTGTTGTTCTTCGCTGGTGTGTGGTCGCGTCGGTACTCCGTCGCTTCCATTGGCCAGCGTGGTTTCCAAAGCGGTGATGCCGGGTGCGCTGGCACTGGCGGTACTCCGTCCATTGACGGGCGCGCTCGGCTTGACCGCGCTCCCCGTGTCCGCGTCCGACCCCGCGCCGAAGCCGCGTACTCGTGGCCAGTAGAGGCGCGCTCCTTCTTCAAGTTTCGGCAATGGCTGTACTCAGCCGTTGACGCTGACCAACCGAGTGGGCCTCGACCTGGCGCAAAGTGGCGGTGTTGGGTGGGGTGGCTGCCGACGGATCAGCGCGGCAGCGCCCGTCGGTAGTCGCCACGCCCAGCACGGCCACGCTGTTCAATCAGGGCACGGCCTGCGTGTCAGGTGTGAGCCGCGCGCCAGCGGCGAATCTGCGTTCCGTCTGTTCGGCAATGGCGACCACGCCGTTGCTGCTGGCTTTCTCTAGCCGCGCCTGGCACGCGGGGAGCGGCGGTGCTGTACACAGCACGGCCGCGCTGCTCGATGTGGCGGTACGGTCTCCTGAGTTGTGAGCCGCGCCAGCGGCGAATCTCTCCTCCGGCTGCTGACTAGCGCGCCGTCCCTGACTGCGCTGGTCGATGTGGCACTTCCTCTCGCAGGCGGCAGCGTGTCTCCTGGTCGGGGCGGTATTCCGCCGTTGACACTGACTGGCCTCATGCGGTTGAATTTCCTTCCGTCGGTGTGCATAATTCGTCTGTCCTTTCTCAAGCCCATTGCGCAGCCTTGGCGCGTGCCGCTTGTGTGCCTTTTCTTTGTTCATCAACCTGGGTCTGGTCGCGATGATATTGGTGTCTCTTGCGCAGCGTATGCGCCGTCTCCTGCGCCGCTGGCTTGCGTCAGGGGTGTGTCTGGCGCTGCTGTGTATCAGCGCATTACCTTCATTTGCCGCAACGGAAGCTGAACTCAAACAAGATCTGAAGCAGACGATTGAAAAGTCAGGGGGAGGTTCTATAGACGAGGCGATCAGCCTCAACAATCTCGCTGCACTCTACCAAGACCAAAGCCGCTATGCCGAAGCCGAGCCATTGTACAAACGTAGCCTCGCCATCCGCGAAAAAACCCTTGGTCTGGAACACCCGGCTGTGGCAACCAGCCTCAACAATCTCGCTACCCTTTACCATGCACAAGGCCGCTATACTGAAGCCGAACCGCTGTTAAAGCGTAGCCTCGTCATCAACGAAAAAACTCTCGGCCCGGAACATCCGACTGTGGCGGGCAGCCTTAACAATCTCGCTGCACTCTACAGCAAGCTAAGCCGCTATGCTGAAGCCGAGCCGCTGCACAAGCGTAGCCTTGCCATCAAGGAGAAAACCCTCGGCCCAGAACATCCTGATGTAGCGAACAGCCTCAACAATCTCGCTGCACTCTACAGCAAGCTAAGCCGCTATGCCGAAGCCGAGCCATTGTACAAACGTAGCCTCGCCATTCGCGAAAAAACCCTCGGCTCGGAACATCCTGATGTGGCGAACAGCCTTAACAATCTCGCCGAACTCTACAGAGATCTAAGCCGCTACGCTGAAGCCGAACCGCTGATAAAACGTGCCCTCGCTATCCGCGAAAAAGCTCTTGGTGCCGAACATCCAGATGTGGCGATGAGCCTCAACAATCTCGCTGCCATCTTCTATAGCCAAGGCCGCTACACTGAAGCCGAGCCGCTGATGAAACGTGCCCTCGCTATTCGCGAAAAAACCCTTGGTCTGGTACATCCTGATGTGGCGGGCAGCCTCAACAATCTCGCTGTACTCTACAGAAATCTAAGCCGCTACGCTGAAGCCGAACCGCTGTTAAAGCGTAGCCTCGCCATTCGCGAAAAAACCCTCGGCTCGGAACATCCTGATGTGGCGATGAGCCTCAGCAATCTCGCTGGTCTCTACAAAGACCAAAGCCGCTATACCGAAGCCGAACCGCTGCACAAACGTAGCCTCGCCATTTACGAAAAAGCCCACGGCACCGAACATCCTGATGTGGCAACCAGCCTCAACAATCTCGCTGTCCTCTACCAAGACCAAGGCCGCTATGCCGAAGCTGAGCCATTGTACAAACGTAGCCTCGTCATCCGCGAAAAACCCCTCGGCTCGGAACATCCTGATGTGGCGAACAGCCTTAACAATCTCGCACTTTTCTACGATGCCCAAGGTCGTTATACCGAAGCCTTACCATATTCACGCCGTGCCTATACGATTCTAAAAAATCGTTTTGAGCGGGCAAGCAACGAGCAAGAGGGAGAGCTGACCAAAGCCGGAAGACAGTCCGAGCAAAAATCAAAGCGGTCTATTTTCATCACGCATATTGGTCTGCTGAGCCATACTAAAGGTGCTTCTGCCGCGTCAGAAGCTTTTGAAGCCGCCCAACTTGCCCAGGCTTCCAGTGTGGGGCAGAGTGTGGCGCAGATGGCCGCACGCTTTGCCGTGACGGGAGGAGATTTGTCCAAGGTTATCCGGCAACGGCAGGATACCGCCGACCAGTTAACGCATGCCGACAAAGCGTTGGTCGAAGCTGCCAGCCAGCCGCCAGCCAAGCGCAACGCCGATAAGGAAGCGCAATTACGCAAGTCCCTCGTCGAACTGGAGCAGTCGCTTAAGCAACAAAGCCAGGTCATCACGAAACGCTTTCCTGAATATGATGCCTTGGTTAGTCCCGCACCGATCACGGTGGCAGACAATCAGAAACTTCTCAAACGCGATGAGGCGCTGCTGCTCTACCTGGTTTCTGGTGAAAACAGCTATGCCTGGGTGGTGAGAGCTAACGCTGTGAGCTTTGTGGCGCTCGATGTGAAATCGGCAGAGTTGGACAAACAAGTGAGTCAGTTGCGCAGCAAACTCGATCCAACACAAAATCCGATAAAGCCGTTTGACACGACGGCTTCTTATGCGCTGTACCAAAAAATATTTGCCCCGCTAGAAGAGAAGTTAAAGGGTGTGCGTCACATTGTTTTGATAAACGGTGGCGCATTGCAAAGCTTGCCGTTCCCGGTGCTGGTGGACAAGGCCCCCGGCCAGCAAGGCCAAACATCATGGTTAGCTGATCGTTATGCATTTTCGGTGGTACCTTCGGTTTCCTCGTTGCGGGCATTGCGCACCTTTTCTCGCGCAGCACCCGGCAAGGAGCCCTTTATCGGATTTGGCAATCCGATATTGCAGGGATCTTCGGGTACAGAACGGATAGCAGCCAGGGCGTTATTCCGCGCGGGCTCTAAGACTGGTGCAGGCTCACTCAGCAGTGGCATCGCCGATGTAGAACAGATTCGCAAGGCCGCTGCCTTGCCGGAGACTGAAATAGAGCTCAGAGCTTTTGCCAAAGCTCTGAAAGCGCCTGGTGAGAGTGTACGTGTGGGAGTAAACGCGACCGAAACGCTGGTGAAACAAACCGATCTTTCGCGCTATGGAGTACTGGCCTTTGCTACTCATGGCGTAATGGCGGGTGAACTCTCTGGTGTGGCGGAGCCGGGCTTGATTCTCACGCCACCATCACAGGGCAGCGTGCTGGATGATGGTTATCTGTCCGCTTCAGAAGTGGCACAACTCAAGCTGAATGCCGACTGGGTGTTATTGTCTGCCTGCAATACAGCGGCGCCAGACGGAAAACCTGGAGCAGAAGGGTTGTCAGGCTTAGCCAAGGGCTTCTTCTACGCAGGTGCTCGCTCATTGCTGGTATCACACTGGGCTGTGGAATCCGACTCGGCGGTGCTACTGACTACAGAAATGTTCAGCCGCTATGAGAACAATCAGGGTATGGGCAAGGCAGAGGCATTGCGTCAGTCCATGCAAAAGCTCAGGCAGAACCCCAAATACGATCACCCCATGTATTGGGCTCCGTTCTCAGTGGTTGGCGAGGGTGGGGTAGCGGGCGTATCTCTTCACGGTGAAGAGATGCGTCGTTGACCAGCTTCGGCTAATACATCGCGCTTGCCTAGTGGCCCATCTATTGATGTCCCGCCGGCGGGACGGTTCGATGCGCCACTTTGCCACTTGGAGCCTTCTCCAACTTTTCAATGCCAAGTTCGGCAAGGGTTGGTGTGGTGTCCATGTTTATTTTCACTGGTCCATCAGCGTTACCAGTGAACCACGCAGGCGCGTGCGTGACTTGGCACGCGTTGAAATAATCTGTCTTTAATTTGTTTTTAATTTAATTTAAATGATCTCGATACCAGTCTGAAACCGGAAACATCTGTCCAATGTGTCCACACCACACCGGTTGTCACGGTAGGTTGCCTCCGCATGATTGCAGGCCGATCGCTCGATGATGAGCGGGGGTGATGGATGGATGGATGGATGGATGGTGGTGGTGGTAGTGGATGGTGTGCCCTGCCGCCGCCGCGCTCAGTCTACCGCCGCACCAGGCCAGCTACCAGTGCGCGCGGTCCGACATCAACCTGTTCACCCCCCCCCGGCGGTCTTCCTTATATAGGGTCCCGCCCACGCGCCGGCCACGATAATCGCCCATAACGTGCGTGTGATAGCCGCACCAGGAGGGCTCAGGACAGCGGCTGCCAGCTCTGCCGGTTCTGGTGCCAGCCCTGCTCGGCGCTCTGCTCGGCGGGCAGCGCTCGGTCGTGTACGGCGGGCGGCGCGCTCGAGGAGGTCATGGCCATGCGCTTGTGGATAACGTGGTACGCGGTCAGCACTTGATGTGCCACCAGGTCGAGGGACGGGCGAACGGCTCCAGTCTTGTCCGTCCATGCCTTCGGTGTCAGGCTACCGGCCATCGCCACCGAGTCTCCGTTACCCAGCGCCAGCAGCGCAGTGCACGCGCCAGCTTCAAAGGCTATGACGTTGACAAACAGTATCTCACCGTCACCAGCAGCAACGCGAATCTTTGCCGTGGCGAAGGGCTTACCGGTCTTGCTTGTGCCTTGCTTCGGCGCTCCGTAGAGCTTGCCTGCTATCAGTCCATCAATCATGTATCTTCTCCATGCCCGTCAGGGCGGTCAGGGCGGTCTCCAGGGCGGCCCGGCGCTTCGGTGATTTGGTAAGTCCTCCACATTGCTGAGCCGACCACACAACGCAGCCCATACCGTTTGCCACGTCCTGCCGCCTGACAGGTGATGCAGTTGAAGTGGTGGGCGTGATAGGCGGCTGCCAGCTCGCGCCATGCGCCGGGATCAGCGTGCGGCTCGGGTAGGGTGTCGGTACTTCCGGCATTGACGTTTCGTGGGGTATCAGGGGTATCAAGGGTGCAAGCCAGTATTGATGCGGGTTTCGCTGATACCTCGCCTCGATTGCATGGGGTATCAGGGGTTGCAGCCGCCCGCCGTTCCAGCATTGCCAGCAAATTTTCAAGCGCCATGATCGCCTCCCAGCTTGTCGGCTTGTATCGGGTAGAGTTTCACGCCGCGTCCGCCGATGCGGTAGAACTTAGCCCGCTTGCCGTCCGCCCCCGGTGCGGGCAATGCCCCAGCTTCCTGCAAGGCATCAAGCCCCCGCTTGAAGTCGAAGCCCTTCAAGGATTCGCGCATTCCGTCCGACGTGAAAAGATAAGTGCGCTCGCCCATAGAGTCACTCCACCAGCCGGCACGCTCGCGTATCTGGATTTCGCTGTTGCTGTCCGCACCGGAAAAACGCCCGTCGCCATGCCGTTCGATAAAGTCGGAAACTCGGTCAATGATTTGTCGCCGTTCGTCGTTGCCGCGCCCACGGGAAGCCCGCCATGCCTTGAAGCCTTCCGCCGCCGCTTCGATCGCCGCGCCTTCGGGCCAGCCTGTAATTTCGTATTCGGTTGCCAGTTCGCCAGCCAGTGCCAGCATGGCGAAGCGCCCAGCGGCTCGCTTGTCCTGCCCCGCGCCATCATCGGCGTCAAACTCAGCAAGCCTTTTAATCCGCTCCAACAGGGCGCAAAAGTCCCTACCATCGCGGGTCAGCTTTTCAAGGAAGGCCCGCCCGGCGTGTCCGTGGTGCGTTACCGCTGCCCGCCTGATCGCATCGGAAAAAGCCGCGCCGTCCGGCGAATCGTGCAGCGTGTCCCAAGTGCCAAACGCCCGCGCCGCTGGTATATCCAACAGCCGCACAGACTGGCCCGCTTTCGCCCGGTGCCCGCCTTCCATCATCACCGTTGCGATGGTGCGCTCGCCACTCGATAGAACAAAACAGCGCCAGCGCGTCACGGCTCGCGCATTGCCGGTGCGGCTCGCGCGTTGCTTGCCGCGGCCATTGCCAAGCGCATAAACAATCGCGCCGACTTCGCGGGGATCGCATTCACTGATTTCGTCCAGGGCCAGCAGGCAGTCATTGAACAACGCCGCCGCACCTTCCATGCCGTTCGCGGTAGCCCGCCAGCTGCGTCGGAAATTCGGCCCGCCCCATGTCGCGCAAGCCGCCTCGATTGCCGTAGTCTTGCCGGTGGAAGAGTCTCCGACGAAATGAATCCCGCCGCTTTCCGCATTGCACTGCGCCAGCAACGGCCCGGCGAAGGATGCAGACAAGGCCAGCAGCAGTAGCGGATTGCCCATGGCTCGCGCCGATATTTCAGCCTGCCATCCGGCCAGCGTTCCGCCCATGGTGTGTTCGTCGTGCCCGCGCTCGCTGCTTTGGAAAATCACGCCTGATGCCTTCGGTCCGATTACCATATCCGGCAATACGAATGAATCGTCGCACCATCCAACTTGCAGGGCGCAGCGCATCCGGTGTTTCGGTGGCCTGAATTGCAGGTAGGTTGCCAGCAGGTTCCGCGCCTTCGCCGTCGGGTCGATTTCCACGCCCATCGCCAGCAGTTCGCCGCGCAAGTCATCGCCCGCGCCGCGTAGCAATTCCATCGGCATAGCCCATTCGCGCCAGCGCCTCAGGGTGTTCTTGAAACGTAGCAGCCGGCCGAAGTTGTTATCCTGTCCGTCGAAAGTCACGGCCTCAACATGCAGCGGCGAGCAAACCCAAACCTGGATCGGGCCGCCTTCCTTGTCGGTGCCGAAATGCCAGACGCCCGGCCTGAATTTCGCGCCGCCGTGTTCCAGCCAGTCATCAAACACCCGGAATACCGGTCGCTCGGTCGCACTTGGAACCGGACTTTTCGCCGCGTCAGATACCCCTGATACCTCGGCAGTATCGGCATGGGTATCAGCGGAAAGCCCGTCGTTGCTGGCTTGCACCTCTGATACCCTTGATACCTCTGTTTCTGATGATGATGTGTTCGCATCGAGCGGGGGTGGTGCTGGCGGCACATCGAGCCCAGCCTTTATCCGTGCCCGCGCCCAGTCCAGCGCCTGCGTGGTCGTCCACCCCTCTGCCAGCGCGTCGGCGATGTCCCAGCCGCTCGGCCGGTCCGCCTCTGGATCCGCTACCCGGACGGAGCACTCAAACTCTTTGAGCGTCGCGGCCAGCCACACCATCGCCTCACGGCCGGGTGCATCGGCAGTCGGGATCAATATCACATCGCGCTTGGCCACCGCGCTCCAGTCGACATACTGCACGGCCTGGGCACCGCCTGGCCACGTCACCGGCACCGACTTAGGGAACAGCTTGGCGGCGGCATCGGCCGCTTTCTCACTCTCGACGATCACCACCTGGTCCACAGGCCGCTCTACGAGCTTGTCCAGCCCGTAGAGCGGCTGGGCTCTAATCCGCGCTATGTCCGCGTCCAGCGGGGCAGTGAGGCGGGCGTAGTCTTCGGCTTTCATTGGTATGCCTCGACGATTCGATTGATTCGGCCAGCCGCCACGCGAACGCGCGTGAGGACTTCCGGCGTCGGAATCAACCCGTTGCCGATTCGGGTGCCTTCGATAGCGACAAGCGTCGCTTCAAGGGCCATGACACTGAGCGCGGCCCGTGGTGGCAGTGGTGCGGGCTTGTAGTGCTGTGCGGGCCTGCCGTCGTCAATCCATGCGCCAAGCTGCTTTGCGGCCTCTACAAATTCCAGACTGCTTAACTGCATGGCGTAGGCCAGCACGTCGCCACCTTTAACGCCACAGTTCATGCAGACCCAGCCACCACTGGCGGTATTGATGCGCAGGCTGTCACTGCCGCCGTGGAACCGACACTCGGTAGTGCGCCACTTGCCTCGTCCATTCAGGCGAAGGTTCTGCCCCTCGAAGTAACTGATGGGGTCGGGGAGGAGGTTGCGGTCAAAGCTCATGCCACCCCCCGGGAAACCACGGCAAGCCATGAAGCGAAGCGCACGAAAAGCCCCTTGATACGGGCGCAAAGTGCTATTATTCGTGTAGCGTTCTTGGTGGTCGCCGTGGTGGTCTTGCAGCCCCCGGCGGCTTTTCTTTTGGGCGTGTCTTTATCCGGCTCTGCGCCGTGTGTGCTGTTGTTGCTCATGGCCGATCACCGCGCCAGCGTCTGAGCGTTGATCCAGGCCCGCACCTCGCCGACTTTCCAGGCGGTAATGCGTTCGGACAATTTCACCGGGGCCGGGAAGGTCTGGCTTTTCACCTTGCGCCAGAGCGTAGGTGCAGAGAATGGCAGGGGTGCCGGTGTGGTAGGGCGCTTGGGGCTTTGCACCAACTGCGCTTCACGTATGAAGGCACCGTCGGGCAGGGTGTCGAATGACGGGATCAGCGCCGCCGGTTTGATGGACTGTGCCGGGATGCTGGCAGATACTGGCGTTTGTTTCGCCGTGGGTTTGTGTGACA
The DNA here is from genome assembly GCA_038902915.1 of Polaromonas sp. GTDB lineage: Bacteria > Pseudomonadota > Gammaproteobacteria > Burkholderiales > Burkholderiaceae_C > Polaromonas. Next base: position 14,905 of record JBCKNC010000013.1, on the reverse strand, counting down.
TTACGTGCCTTCGTGTGAGTGAAGGCTCAAGTCTGATTTGCCCTTGCTGTTGTTACTACGCTGAATCACTGGATCAGTTACGCATCATCACGGGATGCATTGCGACGTATCCAGCGATGCGTTACAGCTTTTTCCATTCAATGCCAGGGAAAAGTTCAGATAAGTAACGCCGCACAGTGCCAGGCGATAGATTTGCTGCTTCAGCAATTATTGGCGCTGCCAATTCTTTCGATAGGTGTCTGAAAGATTGCGCGGACTTGCGCACCTTATCGCGTGAAGCTGCCCCGATCAATCGCCGCTCTTTCGTCGCGCGCTTCTGGTTTTTAGTTGCAATTCTTTGCGCCTCGTCAACGCAGCCTCTCCGATAGGCAACGGCATAAGTGTTCGGAGATTCCTTCACCCATCGGGAAAAAACAATTTCCGAGAGCTGTTTTTTTAACAGAAACTCCTCTGTATCTCTGCCTTGGATGAAAGACTGAAAGGTTTCGTGCTCTTCTCGGTGATTCCCAATTCGAGATTGATCCCCCTTAATCAAATTTTCAACCGCTTCGAGAGTCATAACTCTCATGATCTCTGTCTTTACCGCATCAAAGTTGTTCAGCTTTTCAATCATTGAAATTAAAGCCGCGTCATCGAGCGCTCTAATCTTTGAAATTAAATCCGCTTTCTCGACTTTAGAGTTACTTTTATCGGTCATGCGTCCCCCTCGCTCCCTGAAATAAGGTGCCAGTCCTGCCCGCCAGGGGATAGCGGGTTTTCGGGGATCAGCCTAGGACTGGCGAAACAGTTTAGATCGTTGCCGCCTTGAACGGAATCACGACCGCACCAATGCGCAGTTTGTCCAGGTAGTCGGCCCACACGGTCATCATCTTGCGCCGTTGCTCCATGAATTCGGCCCGGTCATAGGCGCTGCCAAGTGGCCCGGATTTACCGTGCGCAAGCTGCGCCTCGATCACGTCATCAGAAATACCGGGTAAGCGCTCTATCAGCAGCGTCCGCGCCGTTGCCCGGAATCCGTGAGCGGTCATTTCTTCCTTGCTGATGTCCATGCGCCGCAAGGCCAGGTTAACCGTGTTGTCGCTCATGGGGCGTTCGCCGGTCAGCAGGCTGGGGAACACATAGCGACCATGTCCGGTAAGCGGACGTAACTCTGCCAGCGCGGCCAGTGCTTGAGGTGCAAGCGGCACCAGGTGCGGCCTGCCGTTGATTTTTTGGTGCATACGCCGCTTCATGTCTTGGCTCGGGATCGTCAGCATCGCATTGTCAAAATTAATCCATGCCCATTCCATTTGCCGAATGTTGCCCGGCCTTTGAAACAGCAGCGCAGACAACACCATCGCCGTGCGGGTCGTGGGCTGGCCGGTGTAGCTGTAGATGGCCCGCATCAATTCACCGACTTTTACCGGCTCCAGTATGGCGGCCATGTGTTTGACTACCGCAGGCTTCAATGCGCCGTGCAAGTCAGTGCTGGGGTCGCGGTCGCAGCGCCCGGTTTGGATGCCGTAGCGAAACACTTGTCCCGCTGTCTGGCGTAAGGTATGCGCCGTTTCATGCGCCCCCCGTGCCTCGGCTTTGCGCACCACTGTCAGCAGTGCTGGTGCATTGATGCTGGCGAGGGGCAGGGCGCCCAGGTAGGGGAACATATCCTTCACCATGCCCCGAAGCCACTTTTCGGCATAGCCCGGCGACCAGCTATCGGCTTTGGTCTGGTGAAACTCACGCGCTACCAGCTCAAAGGTGTTCGCAGCCGCTGTCGCCGCCGTCTGCTTGTCTTCACGCTTGGCGGTGCTGGGGTCGATGCCGTCTGCCAGCAGTTCGCGGGCCTTGTCGCGCCGCTGCCGGGCCTTGGCAAGCGATACCGCCGGGTACACGCCCAGCGCCAGCGTCTTTTGTTTGCCCAGGAATCGGTAATTCATGCGCCAGTACTTTCCGGCCTGCTTGACGTGCAGATACAGCCCCTGCCCGTCGGTGTGCTTGTCGCCAGCCACTGCCCCGGTCGATTTGACGTTCTTTGCAAAAGTGTCTGTCAGTGCCATGAAGTCCCCTTTGTTGGTATCTAGTCTGTTGATATTTCAAAGTACCAACACGAATACCATTATTTTGTTGGTATGTCATGGTAGCACTTGAAACGTCTTGAGGCAACAAAAAACCCGCTATGCCAATAGACATGCGGGTTTTGAGAGGTTGTGAGACGGTGTGAAAGTGAAAAATGGTCTACCCGGAGGGGATCGAACCCCCGACCTACAGCTTAGAAGGCTGTTGCTCTATCCAACTGAGCTACGGGCAGATGTGAATATCGCTTGCAGTTACCAGCTGCACATATAAAAAAAGCTCACAAAGTGAGCTTTTTTTATGGATTCTTTGGTCGGAGTACAAGGATTCGAACCTTGGACCCCCTGGTCCCAAACCAGGTGCGCTACCAGACTGCGCCACACTCCGACAAGTCTCGCATTATAGACCGAACAGCTTGGGTGTCGTCTACCAAGGCTGAAAATTTAGCGTTTCGCGTACTGCGTCTTGCCAAACAGGATTTCCCGGGCGGCATCGTCCATCAGTGGCTTTCTCAGGTCTGCCAGCACCTTCACGCCGCGCTGCACGGCAGGGCGCTTGCCAACCAGGTCAAACCAGGCCTGAAGGTGCGGGTAATCGGCCCAGTCTATGCCCTGGTTTTGCCAGCTGCGCAGCCACGGGTAAATGGCGATGTCGGCGATGCTGTACTGGTTGCAGGCGATGAACCTGCTTTTCGCGAGTTGTTTGTCCATCACACCGTAGAGCCGCTTGGCTTCATTGCTGTAGCGGTTGATGGCGTAGTCGATTTTTTCGGGCGCATAGATGCGAAAGTGATGCGTCTGGCCGAGCATCGGGCCGACACCTCCCATCTGGAACATCAGCCACTGCAGCACCTGAAACTTCATGCGGTCGCTTTTGGGCAGAAACTTGCCAGTCTTGGCCGCCAGGTAGAGCAGGATGGCACCGGATTCAAACAGCGCCATGGGTTTGCCGTCTGGCCCGTTTGGGTCCACCATGGCCGGTATCTTGTTGTTCGGGCTGATAGCCAAAAACTCAGGCTTGAACTGGTCGCCGGTACCGATGTGGATGGGTATTGCTTCCCAGTCCCGGCCAAGGTGAAGTCCGCACTCCTCCAGCATGACGTGGACTTTGTGGCCGTTGGGCGTGGGCCATGAGTAGACTTTTATCATTCGGTTTTTCTTTCGCTGTAAGTATGATGGTTTTTGCACTTTAAGAGAAAACCACAAACCATGTTTGAGCGGCTTAAAAAGAGAGTTTAAACGGCAGCCCCGACCATTGCACCGATACCTGCCGTGATGCCCATGGCCAGTGCGCCCCAGAAAGTGACACGCCAAGCCCCGGTCAGGGCGCTGGCACCGCCTGCGCGGGCGGCAACCGCACCCAGCAAGGCCAGAAAAACAAGAGAAGTGCCCGAAATCCAATAAGGCAGGTTGTTGCCGGAGGCCAGAACTGCCACGGCAAGAGGTAGTACCGCGCCGACTGCAAAACTGGCTGCAGATGCCAGCGCTGCCTGGATAGGGCGCGCGCTCAGGGTGTCTGAAATGCCGAGCTCATCGCGCGCATGAGCACCCAGGGCATCATGCGCCGTCAGCTGCGTAGCAACTTGCAGTGCCAACGCCTGATCAAGCCCGCGGCCTACGTAGATGGCCGTTAGTTCGCGTTTTTCTCCATCGGCATCGGCTTCAAGCTCGGCGCGCTCGCGTGCCAGGTCGGCCTTCTCGGTATCAGCCTGCGAATGGACAGAAACATATTCCCCGGCTGCCATTGACATGGTCCCGGCGACGAGTCCGGCAATGCCGGTGATCAGAATATTGTTCTGGCTCGCATGCGCAGCCGCAACACCGAGCATCAGGCTGGCGGTGGATACGATGCCGTCATTCGCCCCCCAGTACAGCAGCCCTCAGCCAGCCGATACGAGAGGTTCTGTGCCGCTCAATATGCCTCATGGTGTGTTTCTCCGCAAAGTGAGGTCAGGAAGGTGACGATTGTGACCCGGGCAGGCAAAGGCACCTGTATTTGATCAAGATGGCTGGTTAGAAGGGCCGATTTTGAGGTTTAAAAGTGGCTGTGTTATTTGTAGCAATCCGAGCTAATTGGAGTTTGACCCCAATTCTTTCAATTCTTTTCTTGGTGCGATACTTGACCTCATGCGGTTGAATTTCCTATCCCTCATTGCAGCTGCATCACTACCATGTCCGGTGTTCGTATAAAGCCGGAAGACAAAAATTAAACCAGACCGCTCGACGGCAGTGGCAGCCCGCTACGCTCGCGTACCTGCGGATGTGCCCATGGCGCAGTCTTGACTCTCCGGCCTTGGCGTCATTTCAAATTTCCACGAAAGAAAACATGGACACGTCCTTTGCCACCCGGGAAAAACTCGCCCTCGCCTGCAAGCTGCTCTACATGGAAGGCCTGATCGACCATGGCGGCCTGGTGGGCGCACGCGTGCCCGGCAACCTCGGCCTTGTCGTCAACCCGCGTGAAATGCGCGGCACCGAAGGCCGCCATCCGGGGCTTATGGAAGCCGACGACATGGTGGTCATCGACGAGGCGGGCAAACGTATCAGCGGCACCAACAACCCGCCCAGCGAGACCCCCATCTTCACCGGCGTTTTCAATGCCCGGCCCGAAGTCATGGCGGTGTTTCATCTGCACCTGGAATACGCGACCCTCTTCAGCATCATCGGCAAACCGCTCCGGGCCGTTGGCGTGACCGGCGCGCCGTTTGGCGAAGAGGTGCCGGTGCATCCGGACCCTACGCTGATCCAGCGGCCCGAGCAGGGCGTGGCCATGGCCAAAACACTGGGCAACCAGCAAGCCGTGATTCTGCGTGGTCACGGCGCCGTCATTGTGGGCCGCAGCATCGAAGAAGCATTTTCTGCATCGGTGATGTTTGAAGACAATGCCCGGAGGCAGTTCCGGGCCTGCCAGATCGGCACGCCGCAGGCCCTGACCGGCGACGAACTGGCCGATGCCAAGAGCCAGATCTGGCACCCGAAAGTGATTGCCAAGATGTGGACCTTCTACAACATGAAAGCGAAGGACCTCGGCGTGATACAGTAGCGTTTTCTGTAGTTCCCACAGGCAAAAAAGACAACAGAGACAACGGAGGCAAAACGATGAAGACCCCAAAAATTGCCCACAAACTTGCCAGCGTCGTGGCCGCCATTGCGCTGGCACTGCCGGCCGCCAGCGTGATGGCGCAGGCCTGGCCGAGCAAACCGATCCGCATCCTGGTCTGTGTACCGCCAGGCAGCGCACCCGACATCACCGCGCGGGTGATCGGCGACAAACTGGCCGAGTCCATGGGCCAGGCCGTTGCGATTGACAACCGCCCCGGCGCCAACGGCAACATTGCCGGTGACATTGTTGCCAAGTCCACACCGGACGGCCACACCTTGCTGCTGTGCCCGGACAGCCTGATCGTCATCAACCCGCATCTCTACAACAAGATGGCCTTCGACCCGCTGAAGGATCTGGTGCCAGTGGCGACTCTGGCCTCCAACGAATTCTTTTTGCTGGCCAACTCGGATGCACCCTTCAAGACCTTCACCGAGTTTATCGATTACGCAAAGAAGGCCAACCCGCCGCTCAATTACGCCTCGGGCGGCAACGGCAGCCAGCACCACCTGACGATGGAAATGCTCAAGGCGCGCGCCGGCATAAAGATGACGCATATTCCCTACAAGGGCGGGGGTCCGGCGGTGCTGGCAGTGCTTGCCGGTGACGTGCCGATCGCGTTTGCCGGCTCCTCCGCCGCCCCGCAGGTCAGGGCCGGCAAGCTGCGGCCCCTGGCGGTGGCCGGCAAGCAACGCAGCTCCGCCATGCCGGATGTGCCGGCCATTGCCGAGTTTTACCCCGGCTTCAACAACAGCGTCTGGATGGGCCTGTTCGCGCCCAGGGGTACGCCGGAACCGGTGCTCGGCAAGCTGCGCACCGAGATCAACAAGGCCCTGGCCACCGCAGACGTGAAGGACAAGTTCGCCAAGGGCGGCGCACTGGAGCCGATGATCACCACACCCGAGGAGTTCTCGGCCATGATCAAGGCCGAGTATGAAAAGTACGGCAAGGTGGTGAAGGACATCGGCGTGACGCTGGATTGAGGAAAAGAATTGGTGTCAGACTCCAATTAAGCACATTCGCTACAAATAGAATAGCTGCTCACCCCAGCTTTTTAACCAGCACCAGGCTCTTGCGGTCCCAGTTGTATTTGCGCTTGCGGGCTTCGGGCAACCAGTCGGGGTCAACTTGCACAAAGCCGCGCTTGATAAACCAGTGCATGGTGCGTGTGGTCAACACAAAAATGCTTTGCAGGCCGGCGGCTTTGGCGCGTTGCTCGATGCGCTTTAAGATTTTTTCGCCGTCGCCCTGACCCTGGTTTTGGGGTGATACGGTCAGGGCCGCCATCTCGGCGGTTTTGGCTTCGGGGTAGGGGTAGAGCGCTGCACAGGCAAAAATAATGCCGTCGTGTTCGACGATGGTGTAGTGTCCAGCATCACGTTCGATCTCGGTGCGGTCGCGCTTAACTAAGGTGCCGTCTTTTTCAAACGGCTCTATCAGTTGCAGTATGCCGCCCACGTCGTCGGCGGTGGCTTCACGCAGCTCTTCAAGCTTTTCATCAATCACCATGGTGCCTATGCCGTCATGCACGTAAATCTCCAACAGCAGCGAGCCATCGACTGCAAACGGCAGGATGTGGCTACGCTCGACACCGGCCTTGCAGGCCTTGACGCAATGTTGCAGGTAAAACGCGGTGTCGGTGGGGTGTTTCGGGTCGGGTAACTGGGCCAGCAGCTTTTCGGCGGCGGCCAGCGGCAACTCGGTGTCGATCGGGTTGTCTTCACTCTCGGGCTCGCCGGGGCGGATGCGAATGCCGGGAATTTCAGTGATAAAAATCAGCTTGTCAGCCTGTAGTTGAATCGCCACGCTGGTGGCGACTTCTTCCATCGTCAAATTAAACGCCTCGCCAGTTGGAGAATAGCCAAAGGGCGACAGCAGCACCATGGCATCAAAGTCCAGCGTGCGCATGATGCCTGCGGTATCGACCTTGCGCACCAGGCCCGAATGCTTGAAGTCCACGCCATCGACGATGCCAACCGGCATGGCGGTGATGAAGTTGCCGGAAATCACACGCACCGTGGAGCCGGCCATGGGGGTGTTGGGAAGGCCCTGGCTGAAGGCGGCTTCGATTTCATAACGCAACTGCCCAGCGGCTTCCTGCGCGCAGTCAAGTGCGACTTCATCGGTGATGCGCATACCGTGCGAGTACTTGGCCTCGTGGCCCTTGGCCCTGAGCTGCTCGTTGACCTGCGGCCTGAAGCCATGCACCAGCACGATCTTCACGCCCATGCTTTGTATCAGCGCCAGGTCTTGCGCAATGTGCTGCAGTTTGCCGGCGGCAATCGCCTCACCGGCAACGCCGATCACAAAAGTTTTGCCTCTATGCGTGTGGATGTACGGCGCAACAGACCGGAACCAGGGAACAAACGTGAAGTTGAAGACAGCAGACATGGACACGCTTTCGGTTTTTGGGTTCTGGTGGAGCGATAAGGCGCTATGAGGCGCCGAGGCCAATTCAAATAAGTGTAAAGGGTACTTCTAGAAATACACTGTAGAGGCAAATCGCCTGCGGCAAGCGGAGTATTTCGTACCTTATGGGGGTAGACTGTAGAAGCCGCAAACAGCGATCTATCCTGGAGGAGTTCACATGTCGGGTGTAGTACTGATTACCGGTTCCGGACGCGGGATCGGGGCCGCGACGGCCAAGCTTGCCGCGCAGCGCGGTTATGCGGTGTGTGTGAACTATCTCAAGAATGAAGAGCGTGCCGCGGAGGTTGTCGCAGCGATTCGCGCCAGCGGCGGCACGGCGATGATGGTGCAGGCCGACACCGCCAAGGCAAACGAGGTTGCCAGCCTGTTCGAGCGGGTGGATCAAGAGCTGGGGCCACTGACCGCGCTGGTCAACAACGCCGGTATTACCGGAAAAGCCGGGCGTCTCGACAGCTACGATCCGGACAGCCTCCGGCGGATATTCGACGTGAACGTGATCGGGACCATGCTTTGCTCACAGCAGGCGGTTCGCCGCATGTCGACCAGCCACGGCGGCAGCGGCGGCGTGATCGTCAACATCTCCTCGCTGGCGGCCCAGACAGGCGGCGGCAATCAATGGATTCCCTATGGTGCCGCCAAGGGCGCCATCAACAGCTTCACCCTGGGTCTGGCTAAGGAAGTGGCGGCCGAGGGGATCCGTGTTAACGCAATTGCTCCCGGCTTGATTCAGACCGAAATTCATGCCGAGGCCGGTGTCGGCGACCTCAGCGACCGCCTGCAAAAAGTGATTTCTCAGGTGCCGATGGGCCGTATCGGCACCGCAGAAGAATGCGCCGAAGCGATTTTGTGGCTGATGTCCGGCGAGGCGGCTTACATGATCGGCTGCACCCTCAGCATGACCGGCGGACGCTGAAGGGCACTTCGTTCCCGACAGAACCCGTTTCGGAGCGCGTTACTCCGCCTTGATGTTGTTGTCGCGGATGGCCTTGCCGTAACGGGCCAGCTGGTCACCCACGAGGGTCGTCAGCTGCTGCGGGGTCGTACCGTTGGGAATCAGGCCCAGCGCGGCATAACGCTCCTTGATCATGGGGTCCGCCAGCACCTTGACGACCTCGCGCTGCAGACGGTCGACGATCTCCCTGGGCGTGCCCTTGGGCGCGGTGAGCGAGAACCAGGTGCTGAAATCAAAACCCTGGATGCCCTGCTCCTTGAGGGTAGGCGTGTCCGGGTATTCGGGATGACGGGTATCCGCCATCACACCGATCAGGCGCAGCTTGCCGGCCTTGGCCAGCGAGGCGACGGTGGCAATGCCCTGTATCGTCACATCGACCTGACCGCCGGCCACATCCAGCGCCGCCTGGCTGGCGCCGCGGTAGGGCACGTGCTTGATGTCGATGCCGGTGTGTGCGGCAAACAGCGCGCCACCCAGGTGCTGCGGGCTGCCGCTGCCGCCCGACGCGTAGGTGATCCTGCCCGGTGCAGCCTTGGCTGCGGTCACCAGTTCGGCGGCCGTCTTGTACGGCGAGTTGGTGGCCACCGCGATGCTGAAGACAATCGTCGCCACTTGCGAGATGTGGGCGAAATCGGTCACCGGGTTGAACGGCGTGTTCGGGTTCAGGTTGGGCACCATCGTGAGCAAGCTGTCGTTGAAGCCGCCGATGGTGTAGCCATCGGGTGCGGACTTGGCCAGCCTGTCGGCACCGATGATGCCGGAAGCGCCCACGAGGTTCTCAACCACGATGGGCTGACCCATGTTCTCCGACATCTTCTGGGCCAGCAGCCGTGCCGCCACGTCCACCGCACTGCCAGCGGCCAGCGGTACGATCATGCGGATAGGCTTGTTGGGGTAGCTGCCCTGAGCCTGTGCCGGCACGGCCAGCGTAAAGCTGGCCATCACTGCCAGCGTGATCGCGAGGCGTCGCGTGCGGGACGTAGGGGTGTTGAGTTGCATGTTGTCTCCTTTGTGTTGTAAGTCAAGCAGGGCAGATATTCAGACCGTCAAACCGTTAAACCGTGAGGCCCAGGACCCGGATGGCATTTTCGCCGAGGATGGCGAGACGGTTCTCATCGCTGAGTTCAGGCGTGGCCATCACGTGGCCAACCGGATCGTCCTCCCATGGAATGGGATGGTCGGTTCCTATCATGATCTGGCCTGCGCCGACTTCGGCGGCGAGGTGGCGCAGCGCTTCGCCGGTAAAAACCAGCGAGTCAAAGTAGATTTGGCGGATGTACTCGGTCGGTTTCTTCTTGAGCACGATCTCGGGATTGCAGTTCTGGGGAGAAACAAAGCAGCTGCGGTCCATGCGCGGCGCGTACGAGCCGAGAAAACCCCCGCCGTGGGCAGCCAGAACCTTGAGCTCGGGAAACTTGTCGAACACGCCTTCGAAGATCAATTTTTGCAAGGCAATCGTCGTGTCCAGCGGATTGCCGATCACGTTGGACAGCCAGCCATTGCCCTTGAACCGGGTTGCCAGTTCGGGGGTGCTTTGCGGGTGAATGAACAGCATCACGCCCAGCTCTTGGGCCTTGGCCAGCACCGGGTGGTATTGAGGGTCTGCGAAGTCGATGCCGGCAACGCTGCCGCCAATCGCGGCGCCCTTGAGGCCCAGCTTCTTGACTGCCTCCACGAGCATCTCGACCGCAAGGTCGGGGAACTGCATCGGCAGCGAGGCAAACGCGGCCAGGCGCTTCGGATGCTGCGCGCTCAGCTCGGCCAGGCTGTCGTTATGGATGCGGCAAATCGCCTCGGAGGTCTCTCTATCCTTCTTGTACCAGAAGGGGTTGATGCTGAGCACCTGTAGGTCGATGCCCATGCGGTCCATGGCTTCAAATCGCGTGGTCAGTTGCTGCGCGACCTGCAGGAAGTGTTCCGGCACGCCCTTGACCGGCGGCAAGACGGCCTTCGCCTCAGCACCCATCAGGTCGAGCGCGGCCTGGAAATAACAGTGCGCATGCACATCGATCGTGCGAGCGCGCTTGCCGCGGATAAGCACTGGGGCGCGGCTCGGCGACGTGCTGCCCCCGCCGCCAGCGACGATCGGCAGGCCCGAGCAGCCGCAGAACCAGAATCCGCCGGGGCCGTGGGTATGTGTCTTGGGAAGAAGCCAGTTCTTGAGCATGGTGGTATTCAAAATTCACATTGTCCGTGTTATTCCGAAAACGTTACTTTTTGAACCACGCCGCTTTTGGGCTCTGTGCTGACTCATAGGCCTGAAACAAGCCCTAAGCATAAGCGCAGACCTGTAACCAAGACAGCCGATAATCCAAGGCTTTTGGGCATGGTTTCATGCCTTACCGTCCTTGTCCTTACTTTTGCCATCTTCAGCCAAACCGCTGCTTATAGAGTTTCCCGAATCGCTACCTGTATCGGGCAGGCGCATTGAGATCACCGCCGCTATAGCGGCGCACCAGGTCGTCATCGTCTGTGGTGAGACTGGCTCGGGAAAAACCACGCAGCTACCCAAAATTGCACTCAGCATGGGCCGGGGCAAGCTGAACTACCTGGCTGGTCAGCCGGGTACGCCCAATTCAGCGGCGGGTCAGCGCGGCAAATTGATTGGCCACACGCAGCCCCGGCGCATCGCGGCTTCCAGCGTGGCCAAGCGTATTGCTGAGGAGCTTAAAACGCCGCTCGGCGATGTGGTGGGCTACAAGGTGCGCTTTCAGGATCGCCTGAGCCGTGATGCCTCGGTCAAGCTGATGACCGACGGCATACTGCTGGCCGAAACGCAGACCGACCCGCAGCTCTTGGCCTATGACACCATCATCATTGATGAGGCGCATGAGCGCAGCCTGAACATTGATTTTTTGCTCGGCTACCTGCGTCAGTTGCTGCCGCGCCGGCCTGACCTCAAAATCATCATCACCTCGGCCACGATTGATGCGCAGCGGTTTGCGGATTATTTTGCGTCTGCAAAAGGGCCGGCTCCCATCATCATGGTGTCGGGGCGGATGTTTCCGGTCGAGCAGCGCTATCGTCCTTATGAAGAGTCGCGCGACTACGACCTGAACGATGCGATTGCCGACGCCGTCGATGAGCTTTGGTTAAGCCCGCACAGCGCTGGCGACATTTTGATTTTTCTGCCCGGCGAGCGCGAGATTCGTGAAGCGGCTGACCACCTGCGCAAGCACCTTGCGCACCAACCGCTGAATCGCAATGCCGAAGTGCTGCCACTGTTTGCGCGCCTCTCCTCAGCCGAACAAGACCGCATTTTCGACAGCCACTCCGGCCGGCGCATCGTGCTGGCGACCAACGTGGCTGAAACGTCGCTGACCGTGCCCGGCATCCGCTTTGTGATTGATGCCGGTACGGCGCGCGTCAAGCGCTACAGTTTCAGGAGCAAGGTCGAACAGTTGATGGTTGAGCCTATTTCGCAGGCGGCGGCCAATCAACGGGCAGGGCGTTGCGGGCGCGTGGCTGATGGCATTTGCATACGGCTTTATGACGAGCAAGATTTTTTAGGTCGCGCGCGTTTTACTGACCCTGAAATTTTGCGCAGCTCGCTGGCTTCGGTGATCTTGCGCATGAAGGCACTGCACCTGGGCGCGGTTGAAGATTTTGCGTTTATCGAGCCGCCGCAAAAGCGCGCGATTGTCGATGGCTACCAGTTGCTGGCCGAGCTGGGCGCCGTTAATGCAGACAACGAGCTAACCCCAGTCGGTTGGACGCTAGCGAAGTTGCCGCTGGACCCGCGCGTGGGCCGCATGATTCTGGAGGCCAAAGAGCGCGGCGCACTCGACGAAGTGCTGGTGATTGCCAGCGCCCTCAGCGTGCAGGACGTGCGCGACCGGCCCATGGACAAGCAGGCGCAGGCGGATCAGCAACATGCCAAGTTTGATGATGAAAAAAGTGAGTTTGCGGGGTATTTGAAATTGTGGAAGTGGCTGGGTGACTCACGCGGGGGAGCTCAGTCAGTGGGGGTCAGAGCCCGATCTACCGAATCGCCTGCTGGCGCAGTCGATTCCGGTAATCGGGGTCTGACCCACCAAACACATAAGCTTTCGAACCGTCAGCATGAAAACCTGCTACGTGAAAACTACATCAACATGCGCCGCGTTCGCGAGTGGCGCGACATTCATTCTCAACTGCATAGCGTCATTGGTGAGCAGAAGTGGGAGCTGAATACCAAGCCTGCAAGTTACGAGCAACTGCACCTCTCCATGCTCTGCGGTTTGCTTGGCAATATTGGTTGCAAGAGCGATGAAGAAGACTGGTACCTGGGCGCACGCGGCATCAAGTTTTATCGTCATCCGGGTGCACGTCTAGCCAAAAAACCGGGCCGCTGGATTGTGGTGGCCGAGTTGGTGGAAACCACGCGCCTGTTTGGCCGTGGCATTGCCAACATTGACCCGGCGTGGATAGAGCAGGTGGCGGGGCATCTGCTCAATAAGCAGCTACTCGATCCGCATTGGGAGAAAAAGGCCGCGCAGGTCACTGCGCTTGAGCGAGCCACCTTGTACGGCCTGATGGTCTACAACGGCAGGCGCGTTAACTTTGGCCGGGTCGATCCGGTCACAGCGCGCGAGATTTTTATTCGCGAAGCATTGGTCGCTGGTAACTGGGACACCAAGCTGGCGTTTTTGACTGCCAATGAAAAACTCATCAACCAAGTACAAGACCTCGAACACAAGGCGCGTAGGCAAGACGTTCTGGTCGATGAACAGCTGATTTACGCTTTTTACGACCAGCAATTGCCGCTTGATATTTGCAGCGGCGCAAGCTTTGAGCACTGGTACAAGGAAGAGATTAAAAAGCAGCCCAAGCTGCTTTTGCTGACGCGTGAAGAGCTGATGCGCCATGAGGCCGCAGGCATCACGACGCAAGCCTTCCCCAGGACCATGCGGCTGGGTGGTGTGGATTGCACGGCAACCTATCTGCATGAGCCAGGGGACGCCAAAGACGGCGTGACGATTGATGTACCGCTGTTTGCGCTTAACCAAGTCAATGAAGAGCGCTGCGAATGGCTGGTGCCCGGCATGTTGAAAGACAAGGTGCAGGCGCTGATCAAGACTCTGCACCAAAGGCCACGCTCGCGCCTCGTGCCTTTGCCTGACACCGCTGCACGCATGGCAGAGCAGTTGAATCAGGCAGAAGTGTTTGGCACGGGCTCCTTGACGGATGCGCTGCTCAAGCTGGTGCGTGACGCGACCTCGCTCGACATCAAGCGTGGCGACATGAAGCTGGAGATGCTGCCAGCGCATTTGTTCATGAACTTCCGTGTGCTGGACGAGCATGGCCGACAGCTTGGAACAGGACGCAGTTTGGGCGGACTGAAGGGCGAACTAGGCTCGCAGGCGCGGGGTGCATTCCAGGCGCTTGCAGGTTTGAAGAATCTGCCTAACTTTGCGCTTGAGGACTCAAAAACCACTAATTCAGGCCAATTTGAGGGACAAAAAACGTCTGAAACCCAACAAATACGGGCGCAACAAGCTACTAAAAAAATAGCACTTCCAGTTAGCGCAAAGGTGCCTGAGCGCTACACCGTCTGGAGCTTTGGCGAGCTGCCCGAGCTGATGGAGATTAAAAAAGGCGCGCAAACGCTGATTGGTTTTCCGGCCTTGATTGACCTGGGGTCCGAGGGGGGTGGGGCTGTGACGATTGAGGTGTTTGACGAGCCCGAAATGGCGTTGGCCAAGCACCGCGCCGGTTTGCGGCGGCTGTTTTCGCTGCAAATAAAAGATGCGCTCAAGTACCTGGAGAAGAATCTGCCGGACCTGCAAAAAATGGCCGCCAGCTACATGCTGGTGGGCCGTGCGCCAGATAACTCGGGCGGCGGCACGGTTGACGAGTTGCGTGGCCAGATTCTTGAAGTCGCACTAGACCGTGCGTTTTTGCTCGACCCACTGCCAACCAACGAAGCTGAATTTAAAAAGCGCGTGGAAGATGGGCGCGGCAGGTTGACCCTGATTGCCAGCGAAATCTCGCGTCTTGCCGCAGGCATATTGACTGAATACGCAGTGGCTCAACGCAAGATCAAGGACAGCAAAAACGCGCTGGACGCAGCGCAGGACGCAGCCCAGCAGTTACAGCGACTGGTATCCAAAAAGTTTTTGACGGCCACGCCTTATACGCAACTACAGCACTTCCAGCGTTACCTGAAGGCTATTACCGCGCGGCTTGAAAAATGGCGTACTGACCCAGCCCGTGATGCGGCGCGCATGGCAGAGTTCAAGCCCCAAGAGCAACGTTACTGGCGCTTGGTAGCCGAACGCAAAGGCGCAAGCGATGCGCGTATGCAGGAGTTTCGCTGGTTGCTGGAAGAGCTGCGGGTAAGCTTTTTTGCGCAGGAGCTGCGCACGCCACAGCCGGTGAGCATCAAGCGGC
>JBCKNC010000012.1:0-32348 GCA_038902915.1 Polaromonas sp. | reverse complement strand
AGACGTTCAGCATGGCGGTTGCTACTGCAAGGCTATGCGTTGCAAGCCGAACACGCCCAAGCTCAAGCTCAGGCGCAACACCTCGGCGCGTGGTGGTGTGGCGCTGGCGTCCCAGTCACTGAGTACGATGCGTTGATGAGCGGCATCTAACTGATGGGTTGCGGGCTTATGGGTGTGGCCGTGTATCAGCGTCTTGGCGTTGGCCGCTTGCAGCCATTGCAGTGCGGCGCTCGTATCTACATCTGCGTAGTCAGTGCAGACAAGTTTTTTGGCTTCGCTTTGCTGGCGCAGGCCGCGCGCAATCGTCTGGCGCTCGGCGAGTGGCTTGGCCAGAAAAGCCTGTTGCCATTCGGCTGAGCGCACCTGCTGGCGAAACTGCATGTAGTCGACATCGTCAATACACAGAGCGTCGCCGTGCGAGAGCAGGTAACGCTGGTCTGACGGTGACGGAAAAACCAGCACCGTCGGGTCGGCCAGCAAAGTCATGTTGCACAAGTCCGCTAGACGCTGGCCGACCAGAAAGTCGCGGTTGCCATGCATGAAAAACAGGGGCAATCGGGTGGCTGCTTCGCCCAGTACTTGTGCGCACTGGTCTTGAAAGTTTGCGGCAGGATCGCTCACGGTATCGCTCACGGCATCGTCACCCACCCACACTTCAAACAAATCGCCGAGTATGAAAACCGCATCTGCCGGGGTGCTTTGCATGTAGTGCTGCCAGGCCGCAAACGTAGCAGGCTCGCTGGCGTGCAGATGCAGGTCTGAAATGAAATCGACCGTACGCCAGTCGGGCGGAGCTGTCAGCTCTGCCACGTTTAAAGCGGTTTTATTGGGGTCAGACACCAATTTCGCTGCGGTGCTTCAGCACCGCACCCTTCGGGCGAGCTGAAAGGTCGGTGAATTTGGGCTCTGACCCCAAAAACACATTAAAGCACCACAGCTTTTTCAATGATCACATCAACCTCCGGCACGTCGCTGTGGCCGCCCTTGTTGCCGGTTTTGACGGCTTCAATCTTGTCGACCACGTCGCTACCCGACACCACCTTGCCAAACACCGCATAACCCCAGCCGGAGCCATTGGGTGCGGTGTGGTTCAGGAAGTTGTTGTTCGATGCGTTGATGAAAAACTGCGAGCTGGCCGAGTGCGGTGCGTTGGTGCGGGCCATGGCCACGGTGTACTTGTTATTCTTCAGGCCGTTGCTGGCTTCGTTTTCGATTTCACCATCAGTCGGCTTTTGTTTCATGCCGACTTCAAAACCGCCGCACTGCACCATGAAGCCTGGAATCACTCGGTGAAACACGGTGTTGCTGTAGTGGCCCTTGTTGACGTAGGCGAGGAAGTTGGCGACCGACTTCGGTGCCTTGTCCTGGTCGAGTTCAAGGGTGATGATGCCGTGGTCGGCAATGTGGAGTTCGACTTTTGGGTTGCTCATGATGAATTATTTGACGAGGGTTGCAGAGTTGATGAGGATGGGTGTCCGCGGCACGTCGCTGGGGAAGGGGCCGCCCGGGCCGGTCGGCGTGGTCTTGATCTTGCCCACCACGTCCATGCCGCTGACGATTTTACCGAACACGGTGTAACCCGGGGACTGGAAGGTCGGGTTCAGGAAGTCGTTGTCCTTGACGTTGATGAAAAACTGCGCCGAGGCGGAGTTGGGGTCGTTGGTGCGGGCCATCGCGAGCGTGCCGACAACGTTTTTGTCGCCGCCTTTGGCCAGCGCTTCACGGCCTTCGTGCACCACCGGTGCGCGTGTGGGCTTTTGCGCGTAGGCCGCATCGAAGCCACCGCCCTGGACCATGAAGTTGTCGATCACGCGGTGAAACACCGTGCCGTCGTAGTGCTTGTCTTTCACGTACTGTAGGAAGTTCTCGACCGTTTTCGGCGCCCTGTCGGGATAGACCTCGACGACAAAATCGCCGGCGCTGGTTGCAAATTTCACTTTGGGTACGGGGGCTGCGTTTTGCGCCCAGGCCTGGTTGGCCACCAGGCTCAGTGCGGCCAGTGCCAGGCAGGCGCGCCGGCCGCTGGACCATTTTCTGGATGTCATCGGATCACTCCTTAAAAAAATATTTTCGTGGGCTGAATGAAGTGCCTGAGTATCCGCATCAGCGCGTTACAGCAAAGACGTATTGCGATTGCATCGGCGCCCGGAAAAAACAGCCAGGGTTCTGTGGTTAACCTTTGCTAGTACTGCGACTCGGAAATAGGGGAACAAAATGAAAACGATGGATTTTTCCGTCCGGCTAGGCGTGAGGAGGCGACATAGCCGTAGCTATGGCAACGACGAGCAACAACGCCGGGCGGGAAAAGACGCGTTTTCATGTTTCCTTATTTCCGAGTCGCAGTACTTGGCACCGAAACCGGCGCCAAGGGAGGGTTTGCCGGGGATTTTTGGCTTGCAGCCCCGGTGGTGAAGAGGCTACGAATCAGTGCCAGCTTGGGGCTCACGCCGGTATTGCCGCTGTCAAGTTTCAGGGCTTTGCTATAGGACTGGCTGGCCAGCTTGGCGTAGACGTCGCCCAGGTTTTCATGTGCCGTGGCGTAGCTGGGGTTAGTGCGAATGGCCATCTCTAACGCGGCACGCGCCTTGTCGAACTGGCTTTGGCCTGCGTACAGAACGGCCAGGTTGTTATAAGGCTCGGGCAGCTCGGGGTAGTCTTGCGTGATCTGGGTAAAGGTTGCAATCGCGTCGGCCGGTTTGCCGGCTTCGGTTTGAATCACGCCCTTGATAAAGCGCATTTGCGGGTCGCGTGGGTTGCCGGCCAGGTATTGGTCGGTTTTGGCGAGGGCTTCGGCGAGCTTGCCGGATTTGATCAAGGCGTTGACATCGCTGTAGTCATCGGCATATGCCAGATTGACAAAAGAGACGGAAAGCGTAGCCGCCAAAAAAAGCATTCGCAGGGCGCTGGAGAAACCGGCGCGAGAATCGGCGTGTGGTGTTTGCTTTGAATGAAGTGCTGGTTTGAACATAGGAACTCTGCAATTTTTACTGCTTTTAGCGTGGCAAGCACTCTGGATATACTGGTGGATTGTAGCTGAGGGGTATTACTCATTTGCGCCCCAATTACGAGCCACATGAGCCCTCTTTTTGGCAGCACGCTGCAACCTACGCCACGACTCCACACCCATTCATGAGCCTTCAGATTTACAACACGCTGAGCAGAAGCGTGGAAAAATTTACGCCTTTGAACCCCGGCCGGGTCCGCATGTACGTGTGCGGGATCACGGTGTACGACCTGTGCCATATCGGCCATGCGCGGGCCAACGTGGCATTTGACTTTATCCAGCGTTGGCTGCGCAGCAGTGGCTATGCAGTGACTTTTGTGCGCAACATCACCGACATTGACGACAAAATCATTGCCCGCGCGGTTAAAAACAATGAACCCATCAAGGCACTGACCGAGCGCATGGTGCAAGAGATGTACCGCGACTTTGACGCTCTCGGCATTGCCCGGCCGGACCACGACCCGCGCGCAACCGACTACGTGCCGCAGATGCTGGACATCACTCAAATGCTGGTGGGCAACGGGCTGGCTTACCAAGCCAGCAATGGCGACGTGAACTTTGCGGTGCGCAAGTTCCCCGGCTACGGCAAGCTGTCTGGCAAGTCTCTGGACGAGTTGCAGGCAGGTGAGCGTGTAGCTGTCGATGATGGCAAGGGTGACCCGCTGGATTTTGTTTTGTGGAAATCAGCCAAACCCACTGAGCCAGACGATGCCAAGTGGCCCAGTACCTACGGCCCCGGCAGGCCCGGCTGGCACATCGAATGCTCGGCCATGGCCTGCGCACTGCTGGGGACGAGCTTTGACATTCATGCGGGCGGTGCTGACTTGCAGTTCCCGCACCATGAAAATGAAATCGCCCAGAGCGAAGGCGCTTTCGGTACGCCGATGGCCAAATACTGGATGCACAACGGCTTTGTCAACATCGATAACAAAAAAATGTCCAAAAGCCTGGGTAATTTTTTCACCGTGCGTGAGGTGCTGAAAAAGTACGATGCCGAGACGATTCGTCTCTTTTTGGTAAGGGCGCATTACCGCAGCGCACTTAACTACAGCGATGTGCATCTGGACGATGCACGGGGCGCTTTGAAGCGTTTGTACACAGCGCTTGATTTGGTTCAGAGCGCTGCCGCTGAGATTGACTGGACGAATCCATTTGCAGCCCGCTTCAAAGCTGCGATGGACGACGACTTTGCGACACCTGAAGCGATGGCTGTGCTGTTTGATCTGGCTGGCGAAGTCAACAAAACCGGCTCAGTCGAGTCGGCTGGGCTGCTTAAAAGCTTGGGCGCTTGCCTCGGCTTGCTGCAGGGCGAGCCGGGCGACTATTTGCAAGCGGGCGCAACACTGAGCGATGCCAGCATTCAAGCCCTGATTGCGCAGCGCGCAGCCGCCAAAGCGGGCAAAGACTTCGCTGCTGCCGACCGCATCCGTAATGACCTGCTGGCGCGTGGTGTTGTGCTGAAAGATTCACCATCGGGCACCACCTGGGAGGTAAAAACATGATTTTTACGGCACATTTCAGGCTGAAATTCCCTATTTGCGGGCGTGACTAGTAGTCCGTTTCGCCAAAAGGATTACAAAATGAAATTGATGAATTTTTGCGCCAGACTAGGCGCACGGGCGCAACCAGACCGGGAGTCTGGCAAGACTGGGCAACGACGTATGGCACAAAAAGACGCGATTTCATGTAAGCATTTTGGCGAAACGGACTACTAGCTATGAAAAAGATAGTAAAACCAGTGTTAACTGACGCCTCGGTTGAGGCCGCCCCAGCCGACAACACGCCTGAATACTGGCTCGATGCCTGCAAGCATCTGGCCAAAAAAGACCGCGTGATGAAGCGGCTGATTCCGCAGTTTGGCGATGCCTGCCTACAGTCGCGTGGTGATGCATTTAACACGCTGGCGCGCAGCATTGTGGGCCAGCAGATATCGGTCAAGGCGGCGCAGTCGGTGTGGCACAAGTTTGAAGCGCTACCGAAGAAGATGACACCTGCCAATGTGCTCAAGCTCAAGGTGGACGACATGCGTGCGGCTGGCCTGAGCGCGCGCAAGGTTGAATATCTGGTCGACTTGTCGATCCACTTTGACGCGGGCAGCGTTAACGTCAAGGACTGGGACGCGATGGACGACGAGGCCATCATTGCCGAGCTGATTGCCATTCGCGGCATTGGCCGCTGGAC
Source organism: Polaromonas sp. (assembly GCA_038902915.1). Lineage (GTDB taxonomy): Bacteria > Pseudomonadota > Gammaproteobacteria > Burkholderiales > Burkholderiaceae_C > Polaromonas. Next base: position 27,163 of record JBCKNC010000012.1, on the reverse strand, counting down.
GGCCGAGATGTTTTTGATCTTTTACCTGCGCCGCCCCAACGTGTTGCCGCTGGATGATGTGGGCCTTATCAACGGTATCAGCAAAAATTATTTTTCGGGCGAATCCGTCAGCCGCAGTGATGCGCGTGAGGTGGCTGCCGCTTGGGCACCGTACTGTAGTGTGGCAACTTGGTATATTTGGCGCTCGCTTGACCCGGTACCCGTGGGTGAGCCAAACTGATTTGATGCCCTGAGGAGCAAGACATGGCGAAAAAGACCTTCCTCGATTTTGAGCGACCGATTGCGGAGCTTGAAGAAAAAATTGAAGAGCTGCGTTATGTGCAGACCGAATCTGCCGTTGATATTTCAGAAGAAATTGACCAGCTCGTCAAAAAAAGCCAGCAACTGACCAAAGACATTTACAGTGATTTAACCGCCTGGCAAATCACCAAGATAGCCCGCCACCCCGAGCGGCCCTACACGCTCGATTACATTCGCGATATCTTCACTGATTTTGTCGAGATGCACGGCGACAGGCATTTTGCAGACGACCTTTCGATTGTTGGCGGCCTGGCCCGTTTTAACGGCACGGCCTGCATGGTGCTGGGGCATCAAAAAGGGCGTGACACCAAAGAGCGTGGCCTGCGCAACTTCGGCATGTGCAAACCCGAGGGCTACCGCAAGGCCTTGCGGCTGATGAAGACCGCTGAAAAGTTCAAGTTGCCAGTTTTTACCTTTGTGGATACGCCCGGTGCCTACCCCGGCATTGATGCCGAAGAGCGCGGCCAGTCAGAAGCCATTGGCCGCAATATTTTTGAAATGACACAGCTCGAAGTACCCATCATCACCACCATCATCGGCGAGGGCGGCTCCGGCGGCGCGCTGGCCATTTCGGTGGCCGACCAGGTGGTGATGCTGCAGTACTCGATTTACTCGGTCATCAGCCCCGAAGGTTGCGCGTCCATTCTCTGGAAAACGTCCGAAAAGGCCGAAGTAGCCGCCGAGACCCTTGGCATCACGGCGCATCGCCTGAAGGCTTTGGGTGTCATCGACAAGATCGTCAACGAGCCGGTGGGCGGCGCGCATCGTGACCACAAGCAGATGGCGGCATTCCTGAAGCGGGCGCTCAATGACGCTTTCCGCCAGGTCAGCGACCTCAAGGTCAAGGAGCTGCTGGACCGCCGCTACGAGCGCCTGCAGAGCTATGGCCGATACACCGACACCAAAGCCGACGCAGCCAAGTAAGCTGGCTGCGTTAGCTGCTCTAGCTGCGTTATCCGATAGAGCCGCGCCGGCAATCAACCCGGCCAGTGCTGCACTTGCCGCTTTTTTACACACGCCTGCAACACCTCTGGGCATTGCCTACAGCGGTGGTGCTGATTCCACCGCGTTATTGCTTGCTGCCGCCCAGCGTTGGCCTGGTCAGGTACAGGCCATTCACATTCACCACGGGCTTCAGGCGGCAGCAGACGACTTTGTGCGTGTTTGTGAAGCGCTATGCGGGAGCCTCAAGGTACCGCTGGAAGTCGTGCGTGTTGATGCAACACATGCCAGCGGTGAAAGCCCGGAGGACGCAGCGCGGCGTGTACGCTATGCGGCGTTGGGCGTTGCGGCGACGCGCCTGCAACTCAAAGGCGTGCTGCTTGGTCAACATGCAGATGACCAGGTTGAAACGCTGTTGCTGGCATTGAGCCGTGGGGCCGGGCTGCCGGGTTTATCAAGCATGGCTGCGCAGTTTGTACGTGGCGGTGTGGCGTTTTACAGGCCATTGCTGCAAACACCTGCTGCAAGTTTGCGCGCATGGCTGGTGCAAGAAAAAATTGATTTCGTTGAAGACCCCAGCAATGCGGATGAGCGCTACACCCGCAACCGCATTCGCGCAAGGCTGCTGCCGGTGATTGAAGAGGCCTTCCCCCAGTTTCGTGAGACCTTTGCCCGCAGCGCGCAACATGCAGCTCAGGCACAGGCTCTTTTGATTGAATTGGCTGCGCAAGACCTGGGCACTATCGGTACGCCGCCCGTGATCAAAATGCTGCAAGGCCTGTCAACCATGCGCCAGGCCAATGTGCTGCGCCACTGGCTGCGCGAGCAACACCAGGCGGCACCCAGCGCCGCGCAGTTAGAGCAACTGCTGTCGCAAGTTGCCGCTTGCACCACTCGCGGCCATCAGATTCACCTCAAAGTAGCTGGCGGCAACGTTACCCGTGCTGGCCCGGTTTTGCACTACTCGCAAAGTCCGACAGGCTCCTAACTATAATTTAAGGCTTTGCTGACGCTTGTTGGCTACTTGTCAATACTTCAACTATGGCTCTGATCGTTCATAAATACGGCGGCACATCAATGGGCTCGACCGAGCGCATTCGCAATGTCGCCAAGCGCGTCGCCAAATGGGCGCGGGCTGGTCACCAGATGGTGGTTGTGCCCAGCGCCATGAGCGGCGAAACCAATCGCCTGCTGGGCTTGGCCAAAGAGCTGGCGCCTTCAAAACAAGACAATGCTTATAGCCGCGAGCTTGACGCGCTGGCCGCTACGGGCGAGCAGGCCTCCAGTGCCTTGCTGGCCATTGCGTTGCAGGCTGAAGGCATGCCGTCCGTCAGCTACGCGGGCTGGCAAGTGGCGATCAAAACCAACAGCGCGCACACCAAGGCACGCATCGAGTCGATTGACGACAAAAAAGTGCGTGCTGACCTGGACGCTGGCCGCGTCGTCATCATCACCGGCTTTCAGGGTGTGGACGAGGGCGGCAACATCACCACGCTGGGCCGTGGTGGTTCTGACACCTCAGCGGTGGCGATTGCGGCAGCCCTGAAGGCCCACGAATGCCTGATCTACACCGATGTAGATGGTGTCTACACCACCGACCCGCGCGTGGTGCCCGAGGCGCGCCGCCTGCAAACCGTGAGCTTTGAAGAAATGCTGGAGATGGCATCGCTAGGCTCCAAGGTGCTGCAAATCCGTGCGGTCGAATTTGCCGGCAAATACAAGGTGCCGCTGCGCGTGCTGTCGAGCTTTACCGACTGGGACATTGACATCAACATTGAGGCCAAATCAGGCACTTTGATCAGTTTTGAGGAAGACGAAAACATGGAACAAGCCAGCGTATCGGGCATCGCATTCAACCGCGACGAAGCCAAAATTTCCATACTCGGCGTGCCCGACACGCCAGGCATTGCTTACCAGATTCTGGGCGCGATTGCCGATGCCAATATTGAAGTCGATATCATCATCCAGAACATCAGCAAAGAAGGTAAAACCGATTTCAGCTTCACGGTACACCGCAGCGACTACGCCAAGGCGATTGACCTGCTCAAGGCGCAAGTCATGCCCAAACTGGGCGCGCATGAAATCATCGGCGACGCCAAAATCTGCAAGGTCAGCATTGTCGGCATCGGTATGCGCAGCCATGTCGGCATCGCCAGCAAGATGTTCCGCGTGTTGAGTGAAGAGGGCATCAACATCCAGATGATCTCCACCAGCGAAATCAAGACCTCCGTCGTCATCGACGAGAAGTACATGGAGCTCGCCGTACGCGCCCTGCACAAGGCGTTTGACCTGGATCAGCCAGCAGCCTGAAACCAGGCAAAAACCGGCGTTCAAGTCGTGAGATAATTGTTTTACTGGAAACGTGACCGAGTGGCCGAAGGTGCTCCCCTGCTAAGGGAGTATGGGGTGTAGAGCCTCATCGAGGGTTCGAATCCCTCCGTTTCCGCCAGTAATCTAGGTTTTATGCGGGTTTCAAGAGCTTTTTTGAATTTACCCACATATTTACCCCAGTCTCTAAACCACAGAGACAATGAGAAGAAGCCCGGAGAAATCTGGGCTTTTTTTTTGATCAAGGCATTGAGCAAATAAAACCCGTGAACTGATGTAGAAGGCAGGGCGCAGCCCTGCCATGCCCCTGGCCCCACCTGAGGAGCTAGGCAGCCGCATCACCACCACCACCGGACACGGGAGCGGGAGCGTCCTGTACTGGCCACACTACTACTACTACCGGCCCGGCGCGTCAGCGCCGCTCTTCTGTCCCCGTACCCGCGCCGCCTGAGGGAGCCCCTCGGGGGCGGACGGGCAGGCGGCGCAAAGGGCCAATGCCGCGCAGCGGCGAGGCCCCGCGGGCGGGCGGGGCCAACACAACATGAATGGCCGCAGGCCACCGACCAAAACATTGCGCGAAGCGCCTGACTAATGCCACGGTGCAGGCATACCACAAGGGCGTGCAGACGGCGGCGCGTAGGGCGTGTACCCGCGACCGGGGAGCGCCGACGGCTGTGCGACCGCTGCCAAGCGTAGGCCACTTACACGTAACGCCAGTTGGGGAAACCCGTCAGGGCGCAGCAGCGGTGTGGTGCATCAAGTGGAGCTTGCGGAACGACTGCAACGCACTTTCCCCAATAGGGCGTTACGTTAACCCTTCAGGGCTGCGAAGCAGGTGGCCGCAGCGGGAGTGCATCACAGGTGCAACTATCAGCGGGGTTTCCAATCCAGCACGATGCGTACAGCGAGGCGTGACCGATATCTGCGCATAAGCGCACTGGCTGACACTGCGAAGCACTTGCTGTGTTGTCTCTCACCCGCGTGTGGTCCCGGTGTACTCGCCGGGTCCACTGGCGGGCGCGGGTTCCAAAGCGGTGATGCCGGGCTCGGCAGGTGGTGGCTGTACTCGGCCATCGCCAGACGAGTTCGGCTTGACCGCGCCCCCCGTGTCCGCGTCCGACCCCGCGCCGAAGCCGCGTATTCGTGGCCAGTAGAGGTGCGCTGCCTCTTCAAGTTTCTGCGCGTGGCCAGCAGGCCGCGCGCACTGGCGACCGCGATGTCCCAGGCAAACGGTGAGCCGCGATGTTGTGCGCGGTGACTGCTGGTCCGGGGGCACGGTACTCCGCTGCAGCCCGGCCAGGCAGGCATCGCGTGCAACATGGCGGCGCTGCTGAATCAGGGCACGGTCTGTGTGTCCGGTATGAGCCGCGAGGAACGAGCGGCGAATCTGCGTTCCGTGTTCTGTGCAGTGGCGACCACGCCGCTGCACCTGGCTGTCGCACTGGACCTGGCACGCGGGGAGCGGCGGTGCTGTACCCGGCACGGCTGCGTTGCTGAACGTAGCGGTACGGTCTCCAGCGTTCTTCGTTCTTGGCAATGGCGGTATTCCCGCCGTTGACACTGACTATCGTTGCAGCGCTGGCAAACGGAAAGCGGTGATGTTGGGTGGGCTGACCCGCAGCGATGCGCCATCGGCGGCAGCGCGTAGGGGCAGCACGCCCGGGATGACCGCGCTGGTGGCTGTGGCACTTCCTTTCAACGCTGCGCGGGCGAGTCTCCTGGCCCGGGCGAAGCCGGGGCCACTGGCTATCGTTACAACGCTGGCAAACAGAAAGCAGTGGTGTTGTGTGCCGTGCCCTTGGCGCACAGCGCCCCTCTGAGGGCAGGGTGCCCGGCACGACTGCGCTGGTGGTGCTGGTGGTGCTGGCAGTGCTGTCTCCGTGTCGCAGGGGCGGCGTGGCAGGTCGGCTGGCTCAGTGGCCGCGTCATTGGCTGCTGTGTGGCGCTCTGTGCCGTGCTGCTCGGGTGCGTCTGCTTCAAGCGGGTATGGTCGCTGATCTGTTTGATTTGATTTATTTCTCGTGATCGTCAGTGCAGCGCAATGTTGTCAAGGGTCCCCTCTCCAAGGATAGATAAAGACGATCAGAGCCATACGGCCTTTCCTCAGCTACCCGTACATTGGAGCCGCACAGCCGTGTCTGCCGACATTTGCAGAAATCGACGCCGACGTGTCCAAGACAAAACATTCCCGCCGCAGAAATAAAAAAAATCGACCGGGGGTGGCCTGTTTTTTTGAGCGAATCCTAGTTTTTTTTAATTTAAAAATCCAGAAATTTTGTGCTGACCCTTTGCAGCACCGGGGCAAGGGCCCTGCGGGCTTTGCTGCACCACGCGCAGGAAGATGCGCAGTACCGCATTGAGCGCGGTGCCTTACCGGCCCTGCGCCGCCCAGATGCGGCTGATCTGCGCGGACAGCTCCATCGGATCAAAAGGCTTGTGAATCACGTCGATCGCGCCGAGCTCCTTGTACACCGCCACTTCGTCGGCCTGCACCTACCTTGGCGGTCATGAAGATCACTGGCGTGTTGGCCGTCGCAGGTAGCGCGCGCAGGGCTTTCAGCGTGTCCGGTCCGTCCATGCCCGGCATCATGACGTCCAGCAGCAGCAGCAGGTCGGCTTGCGCCGTGGCTGCGGCGCTAAGCGCCTCGCTGCCCGAGGCGCAGCCGATCACGCTGAAGCCGCCCACGGCCTCCAGTGCCATCTGGGCGATGGCGCGGATGTCGGGCTCGTCTTCAACATAAAGAATGCGGCAAAGGGGTGTGGGCATGGCTCAACTCAGAGTTTTTGGTGGGGTGAGGCCAGGGGCTCCAGCAATCTGGAGCGCACGCTGGATTGCATGCAACAGATCGGTGTTGGATGTAAGGGCTTTGAGAAGAACAGCTTCGACCTGTTTGCCGTCGGCCGGGCCCACAACGCTGGCTGCAAACACAATCACCGGCGGCCGCGGATCGAGCCCATCGATAGCCTCGAACAGGTCAAAGCCCGACTCCTGGCCCAACGTGAGGTCCAGCAGCACCAGCTCAAACCGCTGCTCGCGCAGCCGGGCACGGGCTTGGTCCAGCGTGGCCGCGAATTCGAAATGTGCAACATCCGCGCCAATCTTTGCGACGATGCGCTGGATATCGGGATCGTCTTCCACGTGCAGAACGTGCGGCTTGCCGCCAGAGCTGGAGGATGCGGCGGCCTGGACCCCCAAAGGCGGTGGCAGGAGCGCCAGATCCTTCGATTCGGGTAGCTCAAAGAAGAAAGTGGTGCCTGCACCCGCCTCGCTGTTAAAGCCGATTTGGCCGCCCATCTGCTCGATCAGGGTTTTCGAGATGTTGAGACCCAGACCGGTGCCGCCTTTTTGCTTGGTGTCAGAAGCATCGGCTTGCGCGAACTTCTGGAAAATGCGGCTCTTAAATTCCTCAGGAATACCGGGGCCGTGGTCGGCCACTTCAACCCGCACCTGTTGGCCCACGCGCGACACCATCACTTCCACTGTGCTCTCAGGCGCTGAAAACTTCACCGCATTGGACAGCAGATTGGTCAGCACCTGACTCAATCGGTCGCTGTCAATGCGCACCTGCAGCGGCTCATCGGGCGCCTGCAACAGCAGCGTCACGCGGTATTGGCCTGCGAAACCTTGGTTGGCGGCCAGCGCCTGCTGGAGCAGCGGCCTGATGTCGAGGACCTGCAGCTTGAGCTGCATCTTGCCGGACTCGATTTTTTCGCTGTCCAGGAGGTCGTTGATCAGCCGGATCAGGCGCTCGCAGTTGTTCTTGGCGATGTCCACCAGGTTTTTGACGGCCTCGGGCAACGCACCGGCCACCCCGCCGGCAATCAGTCCCAGCGCACCGCGGATCGAGGTCAGCGGTGTGCGGAGTTCGTGGCTGACGGTGGAGATGAACTCGGTTTTCATGCGGTCAATGCGCTTGAGCTCGGTGACGTCGGTGATGGTGGTGACGAAACCGGACGGGGTGCCGGCCGACCCCTCAAATAGCGGCTGTGCGTTGAGATGTATCCACAAAACACTGCCGTCAGGCTTGCGGAAGCAGACCACCACGTTTGACTGGGGCAAACCGGTGCGCATGGCGACGGCACTGGGTCGCTCTTCCTCGGGCATCAGCGAGCCGTCTTCGTGCAGCGTCTGCCACTCTGGCGCGATCGAAAGAAAGCCCTTCATCTGGGCCAGGGTCTTGCCAGTAATCCGCTCGGCACTGGCGTTGCAATCAACGATTCGCCCTTGCGCGTCGCGCAGAAACACCCCTTCGGCCAGTGACGTCACCACGGTGCGATAACGCAGTTCGCTGGTCCGCAGTGCCTCGGTGCGCTGCTGCACCCGCTCTTCGAGGCTGGCATTGAGGCGCAGGATTTCGTCTTGCGCCTGTTTGTGCTCGGTGACGTCGGTGATCAGACCTTCGAGTGCGATCAGATCTCCGGTTTCGCCATATACGCCGCAGCCTTGCTCCCACACCCATTTGACTGCTCCGGCAGCCGTCGTGATGCGATACTCGAGCATGAAATTGGTTTTTGCAGCGATGCCGCGCTGCACCCCATCCGATACTGTCTGGTGGTCTTCTGGCGCGATGATGTCGGCGTAAGAGAGCTTGCGGTTCATCAGGAGGTCTGCCGGCGCATATCCGGTCAGTGCCTCGCAGCCCCCGCTCACGAACTCCATTGTCCACTGGGGATCGTTGCGACAGCGGTAGACCATGCCCGGCAGGTGCTCCATCAGCGTAGCCAGGCGGCGCTCGCTTTCTCTGACGGCATCATTGGCCAGCTTGCGCTCGACGATCTCCTTTTCCAGTTCCTCGTTACTCTGGCCCAGCTTGTCATGCTGCTGTCTCAGATGCTCCAGCATACGGTTGATCGACTGCGCCAGGCTGGCGACCTCCAAGCTGTCGGCAGCTTGCGCGCGACCGGTGCCCAACCCCTTTTCAGCGACGCTTCGGGCAAAGAATTCCAAGCCCCGCAAATCCCTGGTCAGCCTTTTTCCGAAGTTCAGCCCCAGGAGGATCACCCCCACCACCAGGCCGAGTGTCAGTAGGAGAAATGCCAGCAGCCGCTGCAAATTAACCGGCAAGGCGGTAGAGTCAGGGTCGGCGAGAACGGCGAAATTAAGATGTTTGTAAATCGGCGGCGCCTTCACCGCTGCAGCAATGGCAGGTGGAGAATGCAACAACGGTTCAGATTTCGGCCCACGCACCAGCCGCACGCCTTGCTGCAGCGTAAGATCGTCCAATTTGATTTTGTAAAGGAAGGCGCCTTGCACCGAATTCGAGCGCGCAAGGACAATCAACTCGACCACAATCAGCTCTTCGCCCTTTTCACCGATCTGCACCTGCGAGGCGGCTTGGCCGACGGCAAGCTTTTCTTTCAGCCAGCTCAACTCTTGCTCGCTGAAGCTGACGTTGCCGTTGCCGTTGCGGGCAATTTCACGCCCTTCAAAATCGGCAAACAAAATAGCCACCGGTATGTCATGGATACGCTGGATGCTGTTCAGGAGCGGGGCCAGATAAATTTCCTTACCCGTGCTGTCGAGCAGGGCGCTTGCAATCAGGCCGCTCTTGGCGAGTTCAGACATGCGCTCAGCAATAGCGTGCAGCTTGCTGCTGACGCTTGTCGCGTGCAGCTCGCCATCCTTTTTCAGCAGGCTGCGTAGAGAAGCCGCATGCTCCTGGTTGATCAGCCACCAAGATGCGCCAGCGACCGCCAGCATGGCGATGCCGGCCAACAACGCCGCCATAGTCGCAAAGCGCCGCGCGAGGCTGACGATGCGGGGTTTCGTCATGCTATTTCTGCGCCGGAAGCAGCACGCCTTCTCGGCTATAGCGTGCCATCAGTAACTCTGCCGGCCCGAGCGCCTCGTGGCGAGTCGGGGTGAACGCTGGCTTGTACAGCTTGACCAGGCCCCGATGCTCGGGCACTTTTTCCAGCGCGTCGCGGATGGCGCTACGCTCGGTGCTACGCGCGAGGTTGATGGCCTTGGCCAGGATGTGCATCATGTCGTAGGCCTGCGCCACGCCGACCGGTGCCTCAATGTCCTCAATGCGTTTGATGCCGCCGGTTAGCTCTGCCGTCTTCATGAAGCGTGCCAGCACTTGCTTGTCAGCGCTGAAGAAACTGAAGGTCTGGATCACCGACAGATCAACTTCCTGCAAGGCGGTACCCGCCTGTTTGAAGAATTCGCCGCCGGTGATGCCCCAGTGGCTGAGGATAGGCACGCGCTGACTAGTCGGCAGGGCCGCCACTTCGCGCACCAGGGCCGCGCCCTCGTCATTGACGACCAGCAGCACCGCCTTGGCGCCGGCATCCGTCAATTTCTTGTATTGCGTGATGAGCGTGGTGTCTCTAGAGTTGACCCAGACGGTATCGACGATCTTTTGGTTCTTGACCGCTAGCATGTATTTTTCTGCCGCAGCCAGGTTGCTGCGCCCCCAAGAGTTGTTGATCAACAGCAGACCGACCTTGTCGTACCCCCGCTGCTTGGCCGACTGCAGCAACTTAGGCATGGCCAGGCTGTCGCGCAGCGACAGGCGGAAGACGTAGTTCGGCTGCATGCCGTTGTCGATGATCGGATCGGCCGCCGACCAGACCGCCAGGAACGGCAGCTTCAACTCGTGCAGTGTCGGCAATTGCGCGAGAACCACCGGACTGTTGCGCCCGCCGAACACGGCAACCAGGTTGGGCATGGCCGCGAATTCGGCGATGTTGCGGATGCCGCGCGCCGGCACCGCTTGATGATCCTTGCTCACCAGCTCAATCGGACGACCGCCCAGCACGCCGCCGGCCGCATTGATTTGCGCAATCGCAGTGCGCAGGCCCAGCTCGATGGCCTGCGCGGAGGTGCTGCCCTGGACGCCGAACTCGGCGTCCAGACCGACCAGCACCGGTGCCTTGTCTGCCGCACTGGCCGGGACCACGCACAAGAGCATGGTCATGCACAGCGCAAAGCTGCGGAACATTTTTGGGAACAAGGTCATCATGGGATTCTCCTATTGGCTTAATTGGTTTAGGGGGATAACAATGGATGCTCGACTTAACGCAAGTGACGAGGGTTAAGGCTCAGACGCCCTGAATTCCGGCCTCGCCAGACAGGCTGCGCTGGAGCGCTTCAACAGCCCGGCTGACTTCGCTCGGTGCCGCGAGCGTCAAGGCTTGTGCAGCGTTCAGCACCTGGCGCCAGAGCGACTCGATTTGCGCCAGTTCCCCCGCATCCGCCGTCAGGATGGCGGCCCCTGCGGATGCGCTGCAGCAGAGTGCAAGCAGGGCTGCCGGGCGTTTCAGACGAAGCAAAGCGAAACTCATACGGGTACTCCAACAATCAAGCACAGAAACCCCTAATCTCGAACCTCCGGGACCGGCGGTAGGGGTTGGTGCTCATGAGCCTATTTTCCGTGGGGGGGGGGGAAACTTCAATTCGTTGATCAGACGTAGATTCCTTGCCCTGTTCTCCGGGCCTAGAGATGCAGCTCGTGAAGCTCGTAGTTTTTGGGGTCAGAGCCCAAATGCGACTAGCCTACGGCTCGCCCGACAGGCTGCGCTGGGACAGCAAACGGCGGTAATCGGCATGTCGCATCCTCAGAATACGTGTTTACCCTTAGGCACTTGGGAAAGCTCTCAGAAACTGCCTCAAGAACATCGACGTGAGCCAGGCAAACCCACCGAACTCCGGCCGAACCCAGTGCCCCAATGACGTCAATCCGGCCATGAAAAAAGCCCCACTCTCGAAAAAAAGTGAGGCTTTCAATACTGGTGGCCTGGGGCGGAATCGAACCACCGACACAAGGATTTTCAGTCCCGATGCGTACCCTGTTGGACTGAACCGCCTGTGGGGCGGTCGTGTTGCGATAGTTGCACTATATCTTGAATGCCATCGTCAAATCAGGCACGCCATGGAACGACAATTTGCACACCCGGGAGGTTGAAGAAACTTGACTTTTAAGACAGTTGCTTATTCGTTAGGCCGCATTGTGCCCGGCGATGGATTGAAGGACTTCTTTGGCCCAAAGCTCGGCGCGCGCGCTGCGGCGGGCCCTTGGCGAAGAAGTCGCTGAGACCTTCTTGTTCTTGTACTTGCCGGCGAGAGCCCGATTTCCCGTGTGCCATGCGTGAACGACCGTTGTCTCGGAAGACTGGATCGCACCAGATAGAAGCTGGGCTCTACGACCACAGAGAACCACTACCATGCACCCACGTAGCTCGCGGACTACGCGAGCTACGTTTGCACCTTCAAGAACCTCGGAGCGCTTCGCCTCGGTTGCCTTGTTGCCAAGGCTCTTCGCAAGGGGTTCCGTGAATGAATTCGTGATTCGGTACGCATACCTGTCGATCGACGGGAACATCTCCGGGCTTGCTGAGTGCAAGTACTCAAGAGCGAAGGCGAGGTTCTCGCCCGTGTCACCTGCGACTGGCTTATTTTCATCGAGTTCGCGCGCGCCAGGAACACTGAACACAAATGCGACGGGCAGTTTGCCCTTGTTGAAATGGGGCGTTCGTTTGGTCATGTGGATGCTCCTGATGAGGCCTAACGAGGCTGTAAAAAAACTCCACCCCTGGAGAAATGCTCCGATTTTGGGGGTGCGTTTACCCTTGCCGAGGTCATGATCGTCGAATACAACGCGTTCTGAGAGGTCGATTTCTGCATTTTCATGTTTCTATCGTTGCGGAGTGGTTTTTTTTACAGCCTTAACGTTCGAGCTCAGGGCGTGGCCCGACAGGGCCGTCGACCCTGCAGCGAATTGTTGGGCGCCGACTTATAGGCGGCCGACGACAACCTCATATATTGGCTCATTGCCCCCACGCGCACGAAAAAGTTGGATATATACCGTCAGAAACTCGCCATTTACACGATCCATCAAGACATGAAGGCCCTGGCCTGGAAGCCTTTCTCCGAGGACCTGGGAGCTAGCACCACCGACATATGTTTGTGCGCCGTCGGTTCTTCCAAGAACTATTCCCGGAAGGAAGTACTCACGACATGCGCCGAGCCCGCGGCGACTTATTGCATAGCCATGGGCTACCTTGGCGAGAAAACGGCACATGTCTGCTGCATCCAGATTCATGGGTATCTCAATCTTCTCTTCAGGGGGAAGCTGCTTCTCAATGCCATCTACCTTTACAGTCGAAGGTGTGGCCCCGAGAGTTCTTACGTTTACACGCGCACTTGGCGCCTCGGTTTTGACGATTCCCTTCAATATTGATGGGGGGTCAAAGACAAACGCCATGGCAATAGTTTGACTTTCCATGGGTATGTGCGCGGCATACTCTGTGCCGTCTGGGCATTTCACCTTCACTGGTAGATCTGGAACCTGCTCCCCAGCTCTGCGCGATGGCAACCCAAGGTACAAGCGATAAGGCCACCAATGCCCACGAAGAAGGCGCAGTTCAACTCGTCCGGTTTCTTTAGCGCATTTCTCGCAACTAGCGTCATTCAGAACGAGGTCCCCCCCCAGGCCATATGGGAGAACATGCTCTCTGCTGAGGCTAGTGGTGGCGCTGCAGTATATGCAGCTGCCGATACCGCTACGCCTTCGCTTTGCTTCACCCATGTTAGATATACGCCCAACAATCAGCGTTTATCCGCCGCGCCACAAAGCCAGCACAAGGCGAAGACATTAATCGCGGTGGATAAATCATGTTGGACTGAACCGCCTGTGGGGCGGTCATGTTGCGATAGTTGCACTATAAGGGGATTTGATTCAATCGCCCTGCCTCTGCCGCAGATTATGACCCCGTGCAGCGCCACCGTGCCCAGGCACCTGCGCACCACAGTCACCCACAGCGGTGGCCCCACGTGCCCCGGGTGATGCGCGGAGCTTGGCTGTCGATGCCGATGTGCCCCGGCGGGGCGCCTCATGGTGGCGTGCCATCAGCGCGGCCCGCGTTGATGAAGCATGGTTGGATTGCCATTGATTTTTCGCTGCTAATCAGCTAATCTTTGCTAATGAACATGCACCAGAATCGGCTCACAACTCGTCAAAAGCTCTTCTGTGAGCACATGGTGGGTGCTGGACGGGGCTCCGGGGCGCTCGCGGCGCGGCTCGCCGGATTTTCGGCTGCGTCGTCGCATGTCACTGCGTGCAGGCTTTTGAAGCAAGAAAAAATTGCACGCAGAGTGCGGGAATTGCAAGCTGCGGCATCACGGGCGCTGGGCTATTCGCGCCAGGAGCTCATGTCAAATTTAGTGACCGCGTTTGAGATTTCAAAGCAAATGGCCAGGCCAGCTTTGATGCTCGCCTCAAGCAAAGCAATCGGCCAATTGGCTGGATTTTATAACCACGATCAAGTGAAAGCGAAGCCCCCTTCGGAGGGCCTACGGGATCGAATGAACAGGATGTCAGATTTGGAATTGACGCGCGCGATTGCGGCTGGCAAGTAACACAGGCGGGGGGGGGGCGGTCCAACCAGTCCAACCAGTCCAACCTCTTTTTAAAGTCTGGAATAGTTGAGTAACTATAAATGGCTGGTCGTTTGGCAGATGGAGCACAACGGTTGCCCCGCTCCTGTGAATCGGCCTGTTGGCTGGACTGGTTGGACCGGTTGGACAGCCAAAGGTGCCCGCACACCCCTGCTAAACGGGCTCCCATTTTATGTTGCCGCGTTCTCCGATTGCATTCTCGAATGCCATGCGGCAGTGAACGATGCTGAACAGAACGACTTTTCGCCCGCGAAAATGCCCCGTTGTGGCTGCCGGACGGGAGTCAGTCATGGTGGTGCCCAATATCTTACGAATCGTTTTGAAGAACTGATCGCGGGGTAAAGGGTATCTGTCAGGAGAAGATTTACTCCAATCCAGATAGCTAAAATGGAGGGTGTCTTTATCGACCTCTAGGGGTGCGCCGACTTGAGGAAACGAGGTTGGGAGGCCACTCATCTTATTGTCATTAAGCAAGTCGTACAGCCAACGGATAGGGCTCTCGGCGCTGCGGATTTTGATGTCGGCTCCAAACGGTGAAGCAGGCTTGTTGCGTGGTGAAAAGCTGCTGATGTCTTCGGTTGTGAGGTCATGCATCAGCGCCTCGCGCCCGCCGTCGTTCAACTCGTCATGAAGTGCAGCGAAAAACTTTTGGTCTTGCTTGTAGATCGGGTGCACGTCCAGAACCAAAAATCGTCGGTCGTCGATGTCAATAGGTACGGGCCATTTTTCGTTGGAGCTTATAATCAGGCGCAGAAAGTTGTCCATTTCAATGATGTCCAGGCCCTTCATTTCAATCGGTACCTTGGGGTCGGTAACCATCGCTTTGAGCTTGCCCTGATCAGCTTTAGACCCGCCCCAAGTCGCTTCGTTGGCATGTAGCAGGACGACGTTTTGCATATGGCCGTTAAATCTGCCAGTGATTTGATCCATGCTATTAACTTGGCGGTAGTGGTGGGCAATCAAGGACGCCATGGCCTCGACGAAAGTGTTCTTCCCTACGCCTTGGCCACCGCGAAGGACGAGAGACACTTCTGGCCGCTCCCACGGGCACTGGATCATATGGGCGAAATAGCGGCGGACGTATTCGTACAGTACGAATGAGCCGCTGCAAATAGCCCTTTCAACTAACTGCCAGAAAAGTGAACACGTGCCGGGGCGTGGTTCAACTGAAAACCCGCGCCAGGTGTTGTAAGCGCCAGGCACATCGCGATCTGGGGAAAAAAC
The DNA here is from genome assembly GCA_038902915.1 of Polaromonas sp. Classification (GTDB taxonomy): domain Bacteria; phylum Pseudomonadota; class Gammaproteobacteria; order Burkholderiales; family Burkholderiaceae_C; genus Polaromonas. The sequence goes on along the minus strand of JBCKNC010000012.1, from coordinate 11,967 downwards.
AAGGCTGCTGTAGTAGCGTCGCTGGGGGCTGCTTTGCCACACGGTTGCGGCTGATGTGGATTTCGCTGGGGATGGCAGATTCGCTGTTTGCAAGCCAAAGTCTGGCCTGGATAGAAACTTGATGTTGTTTGGCCCATCTGTCGCATCCAAGATTCTCAACTTATTGCCGATGGCGATCAGCGCGAAGCGCTGGTTCATTTGTGCCATGAACTGATTCATAGGGCTCGCAATGTCGAGTCCCTCCATTGCCTTGGCAATGGTCATCTCGCCGTAGGTCTGGGTACCGCGCATCTCATCCCATTTGTCGCGCATCATTCCGCTGCCACGGAATATCCGGTCGATTTGTTCAGCCTGTGACCCCGCATGGCGGGCCAACATGCCGGCAAACGCCAGGTCGCCCTCGCTTTGTGAAGGGTAGCCAAGGGCAGCCCAGTTGCCAGCTTGGAACTGCAGAAACGTCGCGGCATCGTGAGACGCGAGAATGGTGTCGATGACTGCCTGGTCGGTGCTGGCATTCGGTATCGGCTTAGTGGGCGAGCTGGGGTCGTTGGCCGCCTGCTTGTTTTTTGCTGGGGTTTTGGTCTTGCCAAATACCTCTGTGTGCAGCTTTGTCAGCGGTGTCTGAATGTCGGTGGCCTCGAATGGTGATTGTCCGTAATGGTCACCCGTGACTGTGAAATAACGGCCCGACTCATACATTTCAATGTGATCCTTCTTTCGCCCTTTGGTTGGTAATTTGCCTCTTCCGATGATGTGGAACCCTTTTCCGCTGGGGGACAGCTCGGCGTAGGTATCGAAACGGTTGATGATCGCTGTAGCCCACGGTTCGACGACACCCGACACCGGATCGCGGCATTTGTCGAGGTCGATGCCGACGTAGGGATCTTCTTTGGTGAAGACGAAGCCAATACCGGTGAAGGTATCGTCGCGCGCGCAGGCAAGCTTGACGGACTGGAAATCTGACCATGTTGCGGGGTTCGTGCTATCGGCCTTACGACCATTCGGCTGGTAGGGGACTTTGGTCATGCGCTCACCGCGCTGCTCCAGTTTCCAGTTCACCCACTGCGGCCGCCGAATCAAGTCGTCTGGAAAATTGTCCAGGATGCGCTGCATCGCGGTCATGCGGGCGTTATTGGCGTCTGTTACGGGGGATTTTGCGGTTTTCATTATGAGTTTTCCCTTCTGCAAATGCGATACATGGCTGCGCTGGCTTGGTATGTTTCCACTAGGGTTTCTAGGTCGATAGCATCCGAGCGGGTATGCGCTTGATAAGTAATGGTCGAGCCGTCTGGCCAGCCGATCATCAGCAGGTCACCGCCCATGGCGCGGATGTTCTGGCGCTGCGCCTTGAACGACTCGTAGCCTTCTGTCCCGAGTACCATGGCGTAAATGTCGCCAAACTCGGGGGCGATAAAAAAGGTGTCGCGAACCTGTTGGTCCGTGAGGGATGCGTGGGGCCATTTCATATTGCCACCTGACCTTTCAGGCGCCGCTTGCGCACCGGTCGTGCAGACGTATCCGCCTTCTTGAGCAAGTAGGCTCGGATGTCGCCCACGTTAAAACGGGTGCAGCCTGGGCTCAGGCGGATCGGACGGGGAAAGTCGGGATCTTCCTTGCAGTTGCGCCATAGTGTTGAAACACCCTGGCCGTTCACAACAGCCAATGCTTGGATGCTGATCTGCGCGCTGTTGGGTAGCTTGTCGAAATGGGAAATGTCGGGAGGCGCACGACGTTTGCCAGAACCCGGCGGTGGGCTGGCGACGTTGTCGATAGCGTTGCTACTAACGCGAAGCAGTGTGCCAGGGGCTGCTGAATTCTGGCGGGGCAGGATGGGTTTCATCGGGGTTCCTTGAAAGAAACCCGATGTTATTTTTCTATCATTTGAACGTGGGGCACCTGCCCTGACCAAATAGGCAGGTGCCCATAGAATCCTTATTCGGTGCGGCTTCCCAGAGCATCAGGTATTTTTTTTAAGTGACCCTCTATGGTCGTTTCGCCGATGGGTATCTTCATGAATGCAGCCTCACTCTGGATCAATTTAGCTGTTTTCGATGCCATGGTGTAGTCGTACTTGGCAACTTTGCAGAGTATGGCAATTATGGTCAGCAAGGTATCCCGTTCGCGCGTTCCAAGTACCTTGGGATCGGTTGGCTGCGGGCTGGATACCGGCTTGATAGACGTTTCATAGCGGGTCACTTCGTCCATCATCACCACGCCATCCGACATAACGTCAGCGAGGCGGATCAAGTGATCTTTCGTGTAGCCACTGCCATCCAATTTGAAGACCGTGTTACCCGTCGTTAGTGCGTCGTGTGTGTCAGCTAGGCGATGGAAATAGCCGTCAACCGCACCAACCTGCTTAAAAGCAAGAAGGTACATCCACGCGCTTTTTGAAACAGCAGGCGACTTCGGTTGCGGCGCTGGGACAGGCCAAAGTGGTCTGCTGATGAAGTAGCTTGGAACCAAGCGGCCTAACATGATGGCTTCGCGTAGATCGTTTTCGTTCCAACCCCAGTGTGTCATGAGCTCGGGCATCGTCAAATGGGTGCGCGTAGTGGGGATGGCGGGGATGGTGGTCATGGCAGGCTTTTTTGTTGTGAATTGATGTAGATGGGCATCACGCCTGACTGCGGATAGGGATGACTTCACCATGGATTCTGACGGTATCGCAGAACGTAGCCCAGTCGGCCATCAGACGCGCTCGCTTCTCCAGTAAATCGCCGCGACGATAAGCCGCCTCGGATTTGTCCTCAATGGCGTGTGCCAATGCCATTTCGCACACGTCGCGCGGGTATGCGGTAGATTCAGCGGCCCAGTCGCGGAAAGTTGACCGGAAGCCATGCACAGTCAGGTCACTCCGGCCCATGCGTTTGAGTACAGCCAGGCAGGCCATGTTGGAGATGGGGTTCTCCAACTTGGCGTTGGGGAAAACATACTCGGAAACCTTGTTGTCCCACTTGACCTGGTTGAGCACCGCTACAGCCTGCTTGCTGAGCGGCACGCGGTGCTCGCGAAAGCCCTTCATCCGGTCTTTGGGTATCACCCACAAATTCGTGGCAAAATCAATTTCACACCATTTGGCTTCGATCACCTCGCTGGTACGGGTCGCCGTCAAAATGATCAACTGCGCGGCCAGCGATGCGGCCCCAGGCATGGCCCGCAGTGCCTGCATGAACTGACCCATCTCTGACCATGGCAGGGCGGCGTGATGGCCTGCGTTGGCCACCTTGGAGGGTTTGGGAAGTGCCTCGCTTAGATGGCCCTTCCAGGCTGCCGGGTTGTCTCCGGTGCGGTAACCCTGCACTTTGGCCCAGTCCAGCACCTTCTCGATGCGGCCACGCACGCGGGTGGCGGTTTCGGTCTTTGTCGCCCAGATCGGTTGCAGAATTTTCAGGATAAGGGGTGTCGTGATGGCACCGACGGGCAAGTCACCAATGACCGGGCTGGCGTAAGTCGCCAGGGTATTGCGCCACTGCTCGCCGTGCTTGTCACTTCGCCAGCCGGCTTCATTGGCTTCAATAAATGCGGTTGCGGCTTTGTCGAAGGTGATGGTGTTGGCATCAGCCAGTCGCTTGTCCACCAAGTTGGAGCGTCTGGCTTCGATGGGGTCAATGCCATCGGCAATCAGTTTGCGCTGCTCGGTGGCACGCAAGCGTGCATCGGCAAGAGAAAAGGTAACGAGAGAACCCAGCCCCATTTCCCGCGCCTTGCTGTTCAGGACGTAACGTAATATCCAAGATTTGGAGCCACCCTTTGCAATCTGTAGATAGAGTCCGGCACCGTCAAAGTAGTAGCCCGGCTGAGTCTCTTTCTCAACCTGCTTCGCACCCAGGATTCGAACTCGCCTCGCCATTTTTTACCCCCTTTTTACCCACGTTAAAATCGTAGATTATACGGGATTTGGTGAGACAAGGTGAGGCAGTCTATACGGCATTTTTACCAATGGCAGAATTAATTATTGGACTGACTGGGATAACCTTAGAGTTAGACGGAGAAGGACTCCGTTTCCGCCAGTAAGCTAATAAACATGCGCCTTTCGGGGCGTTTTGTTTTTGTGTATGCCATTCCGTATATCAATTCAACTGCGATAGGGTTGGTCTTGATTTTGCGCCGACTGAGGGCGCCCCCTTGGGGGGCAGACGGGCAGGCGGCGCAAAGGGCCAATGCCGCGTAGCGGCGAGGACCCGCGGGCGGGCGGGGGCCAACACAACATGAATGGCCGCAGGCCACTGGCTAGAACAATGCGCGGAGCGCCTGACTAATGCCACGGCGCAGGCACACGACAGTTTCCAGCGTAGGCCACTTTACATAACGCCTTATTTGGAAACCCGTAGGGCGCTTGCGGTGCGTGACACCAAATGAGCTTTAGCGATTGACTGCCACGTACTTTCTAAATTGCGGCGTTATGTAAAAGCGTAGCGGGTGGCCGTAGCGGGGGTGCGTCACAGGTGCCACGAACAGCGGGGTTTTCAATCCAGCACGATGCGTAAGCGAGCCGACACCAATCTCTGCGCACCAGCGCACTGACTGACACTTGCGAAGCACTGGCGATGTAGCTCTTCGGCATCTGGTAATGGCGGTACTCCGCCGTTACCACTGACTAAAAGCTCGGGCCTTCAAGCTGGCGCAAAGTGGTGATGTCGGTCGGGCTGAACCGTAGCGCTTAGTGCCGTAGACGCGTAGGGCGCGTAGGGGCAGAACGGCCGGCATCCGGAGTTCAGGATGTATCACCGCAAGGATGGGAAGGTTGTCAAGTTAGACGATGACCTGCTCGCAGCCACCCGCTATGCAGAAATGTCGCTGCGCCACGCCATCACAAAGCCAGGTCAGACGACATTTAAACGCCGGGGCTCGCCAATGGCGGTTTGACGTGGCAAGGATGGCAGAGTCACCAGACATGGCCGAGCGAATGAACCGTGATTTGGTATTTGTGCCCCTACTCAAACAACTCGGCATGCGTGCCGGTACGCACGAAAACAATCAGACCGGTTTTGCCGCTATCGTCGAGTTTGTACGCCAGCAGGAAAGCACCTCCAATGTGGCACTCCCGATGCCCATCCCAATCGCCACCCAGCGGGTGATCGAACCATTCCGGGCCAAGTGGGGCATCATTGGCGATCAACAAAAGCATGGCTTCCTTGAGTCGGTTCATGTCGTACCGGCCAGATCGTGATAACCGCTCCCAATCCTTGAGAAAGGACTTGGCGTAGTCGGCTGCACGTGGTAGCCGGGCGCGCTTACTTGCCGCTGTTTTTTTCGAGATCATCGAATAGTTCAGTAGCAGTTGCAAAACGTGCGCGGTGCGTGCGGACAATCTTGTCGGCTTCGGTCATCGCGGCCTGCGTTTCAGCGTTCGGAACCTTGAGCATGAAAGGCAATTGCTTCTCCGCGACGACGCGCATTAAAAACACGCGCACGGCATCGGAAACGGATAGCCCCATGGCGGCCAGTGTTTCCGTTGCCTGCGCCTTCACTTGTTCGTCAATACGAACGTGAACCATTGTTGTTGCAGCCATAATAGCCTCCGCTAGTAGATTGAGTTACATTGTATCTCAATGACCTGTCATATGCAAGGCAAACTGGAGTGGCAAGCTCTCAGTCGGTTCTTAAAGTGGGCCCACCAGTCAAGACAATTTTTCAATCAGTTTAAGCTGCCCTCGATTTCACTCGCAGCTGGACGGCGCTGTCCTATGGATTGTGGGGTGAGTGAATGCACTCCCCAGCCCTGGTGATGGCATCCTGCAGCAATCTGTACGGAAGCAGTAGCGCCAGTGGCCTATCTGTGAGTGCCACGGCCCCGAACAGTTTGTACCATTCAGCGGTTTTCGCATCCTTGGCGTCAATTAGCAAAGCGGTGCCGCCGACCTGCTCGGAAGCCCGTATGCATCGCCTGGCTGCAGCCACGAGCAACTGGCCACCCAAGCCTTGGCCCTGCATCATGATGTCGACCGCGAGTCGGCCCAGACGAAAGCCGCCCACGTCATGTCGACCCAGGTTGTAGCGTGCAATGTCCGGTACGCGCGAGAACTCAACCTGCGCCGGGCTTAACGTGTAATAGCCCAAGACCGTTTTAGCCTCAGCATCGGCATCGGCAATCGCCAAATACGTTTTTGATGCGCCACTTTCATGACTCTGGCGAGCGTACTTCTGTAGGAACACGTTGAGGTCACTCTGTCCGCAGTCGAAGCCCTTTCTGTCGTGGCCCTTCTCTATAGGCTCCTCATGCCATGCCAGACCCATCAGGCCGCAGGCAGGGCTTTAGCCGCTGCAATCAATCGCGCGTTGGCTTTGGGCGGGTTGTCTAGCAAGTCGAGCCACAGCCGGGTATCTCGGGCTGATAGAACCATTCGCTCGGCTTGGTCGATGACTTCATCAGCCGCCCGAAGTGCATTGCGCAGAATGAAATCGGTCATATCCGTATGAGTAAGGGCGACCGCGCGCAGGAGCTTCGCCTTGTCTGCGGGACTAACCCTGAGCGCCAAACGGCTGTTTTCTTTTACTGCGAGTGCGGGCATTCTGATTCTCCTTGTACGTCTTGAAATGGTACAAGATTCAACGTTAGACGTCAATACGTGACAAAATGACGTGACAAAATGACGCCACTAAATTACACCAGACGCATTGCAAAAATACCTTTTATGGAGATTGTCATGCTAGCTCAAACGGGTAAACGACTCACCACACGACTTACTGACCAAGTGCTGGACAAACTGCAAGTGGCAGCAGATCTTGTGGGTGCGACCCTGTGTTGCCGCCGACGTCAAATTGACCCAGCGCACCGATTTTGATTGACCCATCTAAAACCTTTGTAACCCTGTGCCCGCAACGGTTGGCACGTTGGCAGGGTGGCCAAATGCAGCAAACGCTTCAACCCACTGGGCTGACTGGGCACCCACAGCGGGCAGCGCCACACCTGCACGCCCGCCCATGTCTGGCGTTGCCAGTGCGTGCCGCTATAGCCTTCGCCCACTTTCCAATGCGGGTAATACGGCGGCGCCGTGACCACGCGCACCTGGTGCCCCCGCGCAGCCAGCCAAGCCGCCATCTCACCCGTGTATTTGCCGATGCCGGTTAGCTCGGGGGCGAAGTTGATGCCGTAGAGGAGGATTTTCAAAGCGCTACATCCTGAAGCCCGGTAAGGCGGCGGTGCCGCTCAGAAAGTCATGGGCGCGTTGGCACTCCTGTGCGATCAACGTCGTCAGGTAACTCCAGAAAGCGGGCTGTTCCACCGTCTCGGCCACCAATGCCGCAGGCAAAAAGCGACGCATTTCCTGGCGAAAATCCTCATACAGTTGCGGCTCGCGCAGCAATGCCTGCTGGCGTCCGGTGAGCAGTTCAAGAAATTGACCCGGCTCACAACGGTGGTCCTGCAACTTCAGGGGCAACAGCGCCAAAGGCAGCGCTACACCCTGCTGGTGCAGCCAGGTCATATCCCACAGATCACGGTTCTTCAGACAGTTGGGGCGCAAGGCAAGTGCGACCAGCTTGTCGGCCATGATCTCTTCGCGACTTTCTGCCTGCAAAATCAGCCCGCCCGTGCCCATGTCCACCCCGTAATGGTTGCGCAGCATCATTGGCTGCGGCGCATGGCTGGGGATGGCGCAGATATCGATATTGATTCGTTGCGCCGGCATGTGGCGCTGCTCTGGCCGGGTTTGCAACTTCAGTTTCCAGGTGTCCACATGGCCCGTTTCCCGCATTGGCTCGCTCACCTGCACGCTCAGCCCATACTTGAGCTGCAGACGCTCAATCAGCACCTGCGCCAACCCGGCAAGACTGTCACGCGTGAAGTCCGCGCCCCCGGTAAAATCCAGATCCTCACTCAAACGGCTGGAGCCATGGCACGCACGCAGGCAGGTTCCGCCCATGAAGGTCAGGCCTGCCAGCAAGCCCGCGCGGCTCATCTCACGCAGAATGTCGTGATGCAGCAGCTCTTTTTCCACCACCGCCCGTAAAGGGGCAAGCCCCTGCTGATTGCGCGTTGCCTCATCAACCAAGCGGTCAAACAGACTCATTCGCCACACTCCAGTCGATTAAATCCATATTGCGCCGTGTCAAACGCATGTCTTGCAGCGCCAGCGCCACCGTTGCCCGCCAAAGGTGGCAGCGCGGGTCATAATGCAATTGGTCCATCACGTCCCCCGGACGCTTGCGCGTATGCACAAACTCGATGCTACCCAAGCTGCCGCAGACAATCACATTGCTGCGCCCCGACGACATCAGGGTGATCCGGTTGATGGGAATTTGTGAAATCACACCCGCATCGCTCAGCGCCGTTTCCAGGCTGAGGTAGTTAAACGTGTCAGCCCGCAAGCGCGCCGCCGCATGAAACAAAAGCAAGCCGCGCGGATAGTCCACCCGGTCATACAGATACAGCCCCCGGCAAACCCGTGTGAGCAAGCCCGCAGCCGTCGCCCGGCTGAGAAAAGTCTTGAAGGCAGCCTGCGACAGGCCGGCCAGCAAGGCGCGCAAATCAGCCGGCGTAAAAAGATAGTGCTCGGCATCTGCCAGGGCCGCCAGGCTTTGGGAAAGGTGCTTTATCGGCTGCATGCGGGGGCTTTATCTAAACACAAAGTTTCATTTAGTGTAACCTAGTGCAAAGCGCAACCAGCCAAGCCGCCATCTCGCCGGTGTATTTGCCGATACCAGTCAACTCCGGAAAATAGTTGATGCCGTAGAATGATGATGTCCGATATCAGCGCACAGCCACAGGCCCAGCAATTGTTGGCAGCGTTTGTCAAGTTGGCCCATGCGTTGGACGTGGTTGTCATTGCGCAGCAGGTTGAAAGTGCGACTCAGGTGACGGCGATGGCAAGAACCTTGTCACCCACCCCATTGCCAAAATGACCACGATAGTCAGTGCGTTGGCCGGAATTTGCAAATTGAAATCTACCGTGCTGTGCAGCAAAAGCGCCACAATTGCCATGGCCACCCCAAAGGCAATACCTCTTGGCAGACTGGAGCGGCGCGTCGCCATCACTCTCAGCACATTCCAAAACGAAGTAACAACAAGAAGCCCCAGAATGCTCAAGCCCACCAACCCATAGTCAGAAGCAATTTCGACATAGTCGTTGTGCGTGTGATCCACATAGCTGTAGCCGTATTGCGGCGTGCGATAACTCAAAAACACATTGTAAAAACTACCACCACCGCTTCCCAGTAATATAAAGTCGCGCACCAGCGGGAGCGCGGTGCGAGCGGCTTCGGTGCGTGCCTCCAGCGATTCCGAAGAGCCACCATCAGCCACCATCACCTCGGTCTGCTGTATGCGCTCTGCCACCTTATCTAAGCCCACTGCAGTGCCAATAACCAAAACATCAATGATGAGCAAACTGACTATCAGCGCAATGGTCCGCGGCGCAGTCTTGCGCATCAAGAGCGTGGCCAGCGCACCCACGACCAGCAGGGCAATAAAAAACGACGCATTGCCCATGCGCGAGCGCGTTAGCACCAGCGCAATCACCATCACCACCAGAAGCAGGCGCAAACGGATCTTGGGGCTGAGCATGAATTCAATAACACTCTTCAGACGTGCCTTCCAGCCTTCATACCTGTATTCCTGCGAACCCAGGCGAGCCAGCATCAAACCAATGCCCACAGAAAGGCACATATTCAAGTACGAAGCCAGATGGTTCCGATTGATAAACGACCCCACCATGTCATGGTGTGACACGTCAGAAAAGAAAATTGTGTACTGCGCTTTCATTGAGTACAACACCGCACCCAGCACAGCCTGAAGTACGCCGCTCCACACCAGAACTTGTGCTAGCTTATCCAGACGATTCGCGTCGCGCACCGTCATGACCGATATTATGAAAACGAGGAGGTAGACAAAAGACAGCGCTGCCATGACTCGTGTCTGATACACGTCCAAAGACAGCGTCATCCAAGCAGCAGGGTTCTGTGCCAATGCCGCCTGTGGCGAAATTATCGCAACCCAATCCGCCGGAAGCGGCAGGGTCTGCAACCAGGCCAGTGACACCATGCACGCAAGCAGCATCAGCGGCCATCTGAACAATGACAGTCGGTCCCATGCACCTGTGACCTGCTTCCGCCAAGCCACTAAAGTACCTATTAGAAGCACCGTGGCAATACACAACAGTATGCCGATGGCCCAAGTGCGGTTGCTCGCCAAAGGCAGAGGCGCCCACACTATCAGAACGAGAAACCCCACAAAGACCCAGTGGTCGGGTACGGTCGGGGCATGGTCAATTACAAGACTAGACATTGCAATGAAGGACTCCCAGCGGGTCAAAAAACACAGATAGCCGTTGAATGTAGCACGCAAGATTAGCGCCCTTCAGAGTCAAACACCTGCGATGAAACAAATTTATCATCGGATCAAAGCGACTATCTTTACCACTTCTATTGCAATTTTTTACTGTGAGCGTAAATATCAAAAATCGATTAAGCTGATCCAAGCACCCAAAAATCATTCAAAGAAATGTCTAGAGCTGCCAACAGTGAAATCTAGGTGAGACTGCGAGATGAAACACTGCTATTTCTATGATTCTGCCAACCATGCGTTGGCAATAAGTTTCCCATTTTTTCAATGCAACTTCGCATTGATCGTTCATGGGGTAACTCATGATTGAAACATTTGCTTTGGCGTTTGTGTTGACCCTGATTTTGATCCGGGTACTCATGCCTTTAGCAGTGCCTCTTGGAATGGTGGACGCGCCCGGTGTCCGCAAGTGGCACAAAGGCGAAATCCCGCTCATTGGCGGGCTGGCAATTTACCTCACGCTGGCGCTGCTGAGCTTGGTACTGCCGTTTTGGCAAGCGCAATTTGGCTTGTGGCTGATTGCACTGGGACTGCCGTTGCTGTTGATTGGGTTGGTTGACGACCGCTGGCAGATTGCTGCACGCAAACGGTTATTGATCGAAATTGGTTGTGGCCTGGTTGCCGTGTTTTACTGCAACATACGCCTCTATGACCTTGGGCACTTGCTGCCTAATGTTGGCGGTACCCTCGTTCTTTTGTCCATTCCCCTGACAATTATTGGCATGGTTGGCGTCATCAATGCGGTCAACATGACTGACGGCATTGACGGACTCGCTGGCGGGCTGGCAACGCTCACTTTTGGTGCACTGGCATTTTTTACCTATCCAGTCAATCTTCCGGTAGCCCTTCAGCTCATCACATTTGTGGCGGTTTTGGCTGGATTTCTTGTTTTTAATTCCAGGTTTTTTGGCCGCAAGCGTGCGGCCATTTTTATGGGCAGTGGCGGGTCGATTTTTATCGGGTTTGCCCTGGCTTGGTACCTGATCATGCTGTCACAGGGCGAAGGCGCAGTCATCAGACCTGCTGATGCCCTGTGGCTGATTGCAGTCCCGCTGCTCGACACCATGGCCATCATGGGTCGACGCATACGTGATGGTCGGTCGCCGTTTTTGCCAGACCGGGAGCACCTGCATCACATCTTGCTGTTGGCTGGCTTTGGCGCTAACCGCACTGTGCTCATCATTCTGGCGTTTCATCTCTCGTGCATTCTGGTTGCTGTTGCGAGCATTCGCTTTCAAGTGCGCGAATGGATCGTGTTTGCGCTGTCTGTGGGCGTGTTTGCCGCCTATTTCATAGGCATGAACCACGCCTGGAAAGTCATGAAGCGCATCAAGAGCTTTAGCGAGTGGGCCGGTTTTGAAGATCGCCGTAGCAAATCCAGCGAAGGTACTGGCCGCATCCCCGGCCTGGATCAACGGGCTGCGCGGCTTCAGGTTCCCGCTGTCAAAGCAGAGCAATCCTGCTCAACAGGTGCAACGGTCAAAGACCAAACCGATACCTGACCACGTAGTCGGGCCTGCAATATTCAAATCAGGCGAACGCAATGGCCGAAGCTGGCGCCGACCAAGCCAATCTGTCAACAAGAGACCGCATCAATGTGGCCGCCCGTTGAGCATGCGTTGATTTGACCTTCTCTAGCCCTGTCATGGCGCTCAAAAACAGGCGCAAAAAAACCACCTTAA
>JBCKNC010000011.1:0-36086 GCA_038902915.1 Polaromonas sp. | reverse complement strand
ATTGGCGTGGCTTTGACGGGTTTCTTGCCTGACCGGTCCAAGGCGCGCAACGCGCACGAGTGGTTTTTGGAATGATTGAGACCAAACAATTGGAATCTGACGCCGATTACCCTGCAATAAAGAAACACTTCAATAGGCTGTTGACGGTTTCCTCTGCTGATAGTCCGTAGGCTCTGCCTATGTCCAGCGGTGAACTCGACTGTGGCGGCGGTTGAGACGCTGCTCCATAAAACTTGGCAAAGAATTGACTTATTTTCTTCTTTGTCTGTTGCTTTGCCACAACGTCTAACCCATTGGCTAGGGACTCGCCTGATGACGCATGAGTGGCAACAGGGTAAAGTTAAACGCCCAATCAAACAAGAAATGTAAACATTCGTTACGGGCTCATGCCTATGACATTTGCGAATGATCTTGCCTTATTCAATATTTTCCTTTTTATGGAGTAACGAATGAAAAATGCCCAAAAAAAATATTTAGAAACCCGATTTGACGGCGCACGTGCGCTACGTCGAACATCGTTGTCCTTGGCCGTGGGGCTATTGATCTCGGCAGCTGCCTATGGGCAAAGTGCCGAGGGTTCTGTTTATGGTCGGGCGAAGGCGAGTACTCCGGTGACACTGACGAGTGTTGATACCGGTGTAAGTCGGCAAGTACAAACCGACGCCAGCGGCAACTTCAACTTGGCTAAGTTGCCGCCTGGACTCTACACGATTACGTCGGGGGGCATAACGCAGGAAGTCGCCGTTGCAATTGGTTCGAATACAAGAGTCGAGATTGGTTCTGGCACCACACTGCAGCAAGTTCAGGTGACTGGTAGCCGCATTCGCTCAGTCATTGACGTTGCCAGCGTGGAGTCGAACACGGTTTTCACGCAGGAGCAACTGCAAAATCTGCCGGTCCCGCGTAATGTAAACGCAGTTGCATTGCTGGCGCCTGGTGTGGTCCAGGGCGACGACGGACTAGGTGCTGGTGGCATTCCATCGTTCGGTGGTGCATCGGTGGCTGAAAACGGTTACTACATCAATGGCTTTGATGTCACCAACATTCGCAATTTCTTGTCTTTCGCCAATCTGCCCTTTGATGCCATCAGCCAACAGCAGATCAAGACCGGCGGCTACGGCGCAGAGTACGGTCGCTCACTCGGTGGCGTGATCAGCCTTGTAACCAAGCGTGGTACCAACGAGTGGAAGGGTGGTGTATCGACTTATTGGGAACCAGCAGGCTTGCGCTCGAAGGGTCAGAATGTCAAAGACAACGAACCTGAAGCTGCAGGAACAGGTTTCACACTGTTCCAGAAAGACGATACACGTAGCCGCTTCAGCACCAATGTATATGCTGGCGGTCCGTTGATCAAAGACAAACTGTTCTTCTTCGGCTTGATCGAAGGAATCAACAACACGGCCACCGACTACAAAGAGAATCAAGCTACTTTCACAACTTCGAAAAAGCCCACGGGCATGATTAAGTTGGATTTCACGCCAACTGGCACCCATCGCTTGGAGTTGACCGCTATTAACAACAAGCGCGAAATTGGTATCGAAGACTACAAGAACGCTACGCGCTACAGCACCTCTAAGGACGGTGTAGCCGCTATCAGCACACAAACTGCTGGCGGTGATGTCTTGATTGGTAAGTACACCGGCTACCTGACCGACAACTTAACAGTCTCGGCGCTGTGGGGACAGGTCAATGAGCAACTTCCGAGGACCACTGGCGCGCGCACTGCTGCATCAGCGTGCCCGGTCGTATATGTTCTTCCAGGCACCTCTTACGCGGGTTGCTGGGCAGAGCCCTTCCCTGGTGGTGGCGGTCGTGATCCGAATGCGCCTGTTACCGACGACGACGTCCGCAAAGCATTCCGCTTCGACATTGACTACGCGATAGGCAAACACACCATTCGCGCAGGTATCGATAGACAGACGTTCAATTCTTCAGAAGCGGGTGGTTCCTCCTTCTCTGGCAGTCTGTATTACCGTGATTTCCTTGCGGGCCCTGCAGGCACGGTAAATGGTGTCGTGGGTGCAGTAGCACCTGGCGGCGTGTACACCCGACTTCGAGTGCGTGGTGCGACCAGTGGCATCTATGCGGTTGAAAACAATGCGGTGTACCTCGAAGACAGCTGGCGCGTGACAAAGAATGTGCTGCTCTACGGTGGCCTGCGCTGGGAGTCGTTCAACAACAAGAACGGCGACGGTGTCAGTTTCGTGAAGGCAGACAACTTGTTGGCGCCGCGAGTTGGAGCCTCTTGGGACGTGAACGGTGACTCATCATTGAAGGTCTACGGCAATGCAGGCCGCTACTACATTCCAGTTGCGTCCAACACCAACATCCGCGCTACACGCGCTGAACCCTATACTCAGAGTTTTTACGCCTTCTCGGGGCGCGATCCGGTTACTGGTGTACCACTGAATCAACAACAGATCGGTGCAACGCAGGTGCTTCAGGATGCTTCTCTGCCACTGCCAGCAACTATTGCGGACACCAAGCTGAAGCCGATGTCGCAGGATGAATTCATCCTTGGTTTCCAGAAAGCCTTCGCAAAGGGTTGGACCGGCGGTGTCAAATATACGCACCGAAAGATCAACAACGGCATGGATGACTGGTGCGATCCGTCATCGGTTGGCAAATGGGCTAAGGCCAACGGGATGCCTAACTTTGACTACCAGACAATGGCCCATTGTCAATTGGTCAACCCTGGGCGCGACGTCACACTCAATCTTGATGTCAATAATAATGGTGTGCTAGTGCCTGTCACGATTCCTGCGGCTGCGACTGGTTTGGCTCTGTATACACGCACGTACAACGCAATGGAGTTGTCATTTGACCGCGCTTTTGATGGCAAGTGGGGCCTCGCAGGTTCATATACCTATTCCCAGAGCAAGGGTACTGCGGAAGGTTATGTTAACTCGACCATTAACCAGGAAGATGCTGGCGTGAGTCAGGACTTTGACTTTGGTACCTTTTCTCATGGCGCCAATGGCCTTCTACCGAACGACCGCACTCATGCAATCAAAGTGTTTGGTACGCTGGGCATCACCGACACATTCCGGATGGGCATGAACCTGAATTCGACGTCAGGTCGACCCAAGAGCCGGATCGGTTTTGTGCCTGGCAACACACCAGGTGATGCAACGTTGTACCAAACTGCTTCGACTTACTATTATCTGAATGCCCAGGGCGTGACGGTGCTGGGGCAGCGTGGTACTGAGGGCCGCACACCGTGGAGCCATACGGTGGACTTGCAGTTTGCATATACGCCAAAGATCGGCAAGGAAAAGCTGACTCTACAAATGGATGTGTTTAACCTGTTCAACTTTAAGCGGCCAACTGAACTCAGTGAAATCAATGACCACAGCCGGGACACTACCGATCCGGTTCCTGGTCGGCTTAGCATGAACTACGGCAATCCAACGTCGTACCAGACTCCACGCACTGTGCGCCTGACCGCTCGCTACGAGTTCTGATCGAACCAACCCATAGGGTTCAATTCAAAGGCCGCCTTCGGGCGGTCTTTTTTTGTTGGTGCGCCCAGCATGGGCGCACTTCTCCTACGGGTTGCCAAGTCCCGTCGTAAGTTGATCACAGCGAACGAAGCGAAGCGCAACCAGCCAAACCCGATATTGATTTGGCGGCGAAACGTTACAAACTGATGGAGAGTTGAATTATGGGAAAGAAAGTTGTTCCAACGGTCGATGCCGATGCTGTGGTCCCACAGTCCAGCGGCAACGTGTTCACCGATCTGGGGTTTGCGCCCGGCGAAGCGGCTGTCATGGGGCTGCGCGCCGATTTGATGGCACGTCTGCGCCTGATTGTGCAAGCCGAAGGATGGACGCAGGCGCAAGCGGCAGATCGCTTTGGCATTGCTCAATCGCGCGTGAGTGACTTGCTGCGCGGCAAGTGGGACAAGTTCAGCCTCGATATGCTGATTACCCTGGCCGCGCGTGCTGGTCGCAAGATTGAATTGGCTGTGGCTTGAGTAAAAATAGGCGGTAGCCCCGGCAGAATGTGCGTGACTAGCAGTTGAATTGACCAAATTCAGGAGTAAGCCATGACCGTCAAAGCCATCACCTCGGTGAAACCTGTTTTTCCATTTGAGGCCTACAGCCACTTGGTCAGCCCCATTGGCACAAAGGATGGCGGCGGCTTCATGTTCACCATGCCCGACATTCCGGGCGTGGTGGCGGATGGCGAATCCGAACTGGCCGCGATTGCTGACGGGCGCGAAGCCTTTCTGGCTACGGTCAGCGCCTTGGTGGATATGGGGCGCGAAGTTCCGGCTCCAGCGTTCAATGCTGACGACTTCACGCCCGCGTCGGCTTCTGGCAAAGTCATGGCACGGATGCCACGCTCGATGCACCTGCAGTTGACTGCTCGGGCAAAGACTGAGGGCGTATCGCTCAATTCACTGGTGCTGACCTTCATCGCTGAGGGGTTGGGGCGGCGGCACGTCCTCGCCCAGCGTCAACACAAAGGCCACGAACGGATTGCGGCGCGCTGAACGAGCATGGAACTTAGCTCAAATCTTGCGCGACTGAATTGTTGTAGGTCGGCAACATTGGGTTCCCCCGAGTGCGCCAAAGTAGCCATCTGTGGGAAACTGGTTTATTACTTTTAAATTGGAGAGTGAGATGAGATTTGAGAAGACACCTATCGCGCTTGCGGCTGCCGGCTTGTTTGCGTTCACCGTATTCGGGGTGCAAGCCCAGCAGGCGCCCGCTGCTTCATCCGGCGCAACAGATCAGGCGGCGGCTGCTCCGTTGGAGCGTGTGACCGTAACAGGCTCACGGGTGTTCCGTGCGGGTTTCGACACGCTCGAGCCTGCGACGGTTGTCACGCGCGAGAGCATTGAGAAGTCCGGCGTTACCAACGTGGCCGATGCGCTTCGTATTCCAGGCTTTGGGGCGGGAGTTACCCCGGAGGCGGGCCAGTCGTCGTTTGGGGTAGGCCTTAACTTTGTCAATCGCTTCGGCTTGGGTAGTAACCGGACTTTGAGTCTGATCAATGGTCGGCGCGTGGTCTCTTCGAATACGCCTTCCATCTTTGGCCCAGCTGGCCCCGGGGGCCAGGTAGATCTGAACATCATTCCAACCAATATGGTCGAGCGCGTTGAAAACCTCGCCATCGGCGGCGCTCCAACCTACGGCTCCGATGCGATTGCGGGCGTGGTGAATGTCGTGTTACGACGCAACTTTGAGGGATTTGAAGCAAACGCTACTGCTGGCATCACGCAAGAGGGCGATGGCAAACGCGGCAACTATGGCGTTTTGTGGGGCAAAAATTTTGCTGACAACCGCGCCAATCTGACCTTGTCTTATGTGTACGACAACCAGGATGGTGTGCTGGCCTCCGCGCGTGACCGTGGTCTGCGTGGCATCTCTTTGCGACTCAATCCGTGTGTGAATGGTGCTTCATCCATCGCAACGACACAGCCGTTGCGGACTCCGCAGAATGATGGACGTATCAATCCCGACTCCCCATTCCAGACATGCCTGCCTACAGCGGCAACCGATGGGCGCCCCAATTCGGTCTACATCCAGAATGACCGCAATTTCACAATGACGCCGAACGGACTGCTGTTTCCTGCAACCGGTGCCTTTAATCTTGCTGACAATCGTTTGCGCGGTTTCGGGCCGAATCAAACAAACTATTTCCAGTTCAACCCGGCCGGTGCCCTGGTGCCGTTCGACCCGGGCACCAATTTCGGAAATGCCAATGCATCCGGCGGTGATGGCTTTCCATTATTTAGCACCACACAAATTACCTCCAAAGTGGAGCGAAAAACAATTAATGTGCTCAGCAGCTACCGCCTGACCGACGCCATTGAGCTGTTTTATGAGGGCCTGTTTTATAAGGCTGACGCGCTTGAGTTGGTTGACCAAACAGCGTACAACGCAAATCTTTTTGGCGGCTTGAGTGCACCTCTGACTTTTGCATCTACCTACCCCTTGCTCAGTCCGGCTGCCGTCGCTACCTTGCAAGCCAATGCAATCACCAGTTTCCGGGTCTCGCGCATCAACCGAGATTTGGCGGTTAACAATGGCCGTGGTTCGAACGAAGTGATGCGTTCTGTGGTTGGCGCGCGCGGAGACTTTGTCATCGGCAAGCGACCCTACAACTGGGAGGTATCGGCCAACTACGGCAAGAGTGATTCCGTCTTCTTCACCTCGGCTTTGAACCAGCAAAATTTCATCAATGCCTTGCATGTGGCACGTGATGGGGCTGGCAATGTCGTTTGCAGTACCACGCCAACCCCCGGCTTGGTGGTTCCCGGTGGCGGGGCTCCCAAGGCAGACCCCAATTGTGTGCCGCTCAATTTGTTTGGTGAAGGTGCAGCCAGCCCTGCGGCCAAAGCCTATGTAACCAACACGACGACAACGCTTAGCAAGATCGAACAAAGGGTGCTTAATGCCAACGTTGGTGGTAGTCCGGTAGACATCTGGGGCGGCCCGGTTGGCGTGAACATTGGCGCTGAAAGCCGGTATGAAGCGGGTGCATTCATACCTGACGAGTTCCAGAAGGCCGGTCTTGGCCGTTCAGTGGCTATTCTTGGCAATGAAGGAAGCTACTCTACCAAAGAGGTTTTCGGTGAAGTTTTGCTGCCGCTGGTTAATGCCAAGATGAATATTCCTTTCTTGAGCAGGTTGGACCTGACAGGCAAATTCCGCCGCGTTGACAACACAGTGAATGGACCCGCCGACACCTACACGTATGGGCTGCAATTCAGCCCTATCCCGGACATCGAGTTTCGTGGCAACGTGACCCGTGCTTTGCGTGCACCCGCGCTCACCGAGTTGTTCACGCCAACCTCGAATATTTTCACCGCCGTGCCTGATCCATGTGATTCCCGCAACGTCAACAGCGGCACCGTCCCGGCGTTACGCGCGGCCAACTGTGCGCCGTTCTATGCGCAGTACGGATTGAATCCGTCGACCTTCCTGTCGACCGCGGTCACCGCAACGATTCCCGGTACCTTGAGTGGTAGCCCTACGCTTCAAAATGAACAATCGGATGCTAAACACCTTGGTTTCATTCTGCGGCCACGTGCGGTTAAGAATTTGAGGATGTCAGTTGATGCTTACGAGATAAAAATTACTAACACCATTGCCAATCTGGGCGCTGCAGCTATCGCTACCGGCTGCTATGACAATCCGGATCCAGCCAATGCATTCTGCGGTCGTATCAAACGCGACAGCGCAGGCCAGATCACGGGTATCACCACTGGCTTTGTTAACGGCGGTATTTTGAAGTACAAGGGTGGTGCGGCTGAGATTCAGTATTCAACCGATATGAAGGATCTGTTCCCCAGCCTGAGTGGTGTTGCAAGCGTTGGTCTTACTGTGTCGCAGTTGGATATTTTGCAGACGTCGACCAATAAAGTGGTCATCGACGAGGCTGCCGGCACATTGGCATTTTCGCGAATGCAGGCGCAACTGAGTTTGGACTATGAGAAGGGTCCGATGAACTTCAGTTTGCAAGGCAGCTACACCGGCTCTGCCAAGTTCAGCAATACTGAGAGCGTTGAGACCCGGGACGTTAGTGAGATCCCCGCTTACATGCTGTGGAGCGGTGGTGTTGGATACAAGTTCAACAAGAACACCAAGGTCAATTTCGCTATGACCAATCTGTTCAACAAAGAGCCACCCATGCCCTTGACGTTAACGGGAGCGGCTGGGGGTTATGACATTTTGGGACGTCGCTATAGCTTCTCGATCAACCACAAGTTCTGGTAGAAATTGAGGTGCTAGTTTTGATTTCAGTTGACGGCAAGGGAAAAGACCGAGAGCCTATGGCTTACTGAGCAAGGTCATCTCGAAAAACTGCACGCTGGCATAAAAATAGTAGTCGGCATTCACCTTGCGGGCAAAACCGTGGCCTTCGTTGTCGGCCAGCAAATACCAGACCGGCACGCCATTCTTGCGCACGGCGGCCACCATCTGCTCGGCCTCGGTGTAGGGCACGCGCGGGTCGTTCTTGCCATGCACCACGAACAGCGGCACCTTGATGGCGCTGGCGTTGTTCAGTGGGGCAATCTGTTCCTGGAAGGCACGCATTTTGGGGTCACGCTCATCACCGTATTCGACCCGGCGCAAGTCACGCCGGTAGCTCTCGGTGTTGTTCAAGAAGGTGACGAAGTGACTGATGCCCACCACATTGATTACGCCGCGCAGCAGCGGGCTGTAGTCCACGGCCATGGCCAGACTCATGTAGCCGCCGTAGCTGCCGCCGCTGACCACCACGCGGCTGGCGTCTAGCCTGGGGTGCGTGCCCAGCCAGCTTAGAAAAGCGCCGCCGTCCTTGACGGCGTCCTTGCGTTTGAAGCCGTTGTCGAGGTCCTGAAAGCTCTTGCCGTAGCCCGATGAGCCCCGCACATTGGGCATCAGGACAGCCAGCCCCATCTCATTGAGGTAGTAGTTCCAGCGCCCCATGAAGCGCACGCTGGACTGTGCCTCCGGCCCGCCATGAAAGTCCACCACTATCGGGCGCTTGCCGGGGAATTTGGCGGCATCCGGCAGATACAGCCAGCCACTGATGGACAAGCCGTCAAAGCTCTTGATCTGCACCAGCTCAGGGCTGATGAATTGATCGGGATTCACGCCCGGGGCGGCGTAGGCGGTGGTCCAGCGCTGCGTCTTGCCCGCGCGCGTGTCGTAGCTGTAAACGTCGCCGGGGCTTTGCGGCGAGTTCAGTGAAAACGCGAAGCGATCCGTGTCTACCTCGTGCCAGCGCTCGCCCGCGATGGCGCCCACCGGGATGTCGGGGCGTGCCAGCTCGCGTCCACTGGCTGCATCGAACAGCCGCACTTCATCGCGGCCATTGTTGTTGACGACTGCCAGCACGCGGCTGCCATCTTTGGACAGCGTGAAACTTTTGATGTCCCAGGGGATGTGGCGCGACAGGACCTTGAGTTCCTTGCGTGCCAGGTCGTACACCGCCAGCTCGAAAAATTCGCCACCCTGGTTGGTGGTCAAGTACAGCCGCTGCTTGTCCCGACTCCACTCAACCCCGCCAAAGCCGGCCTTGGCGGCGCCCTCCTTGGGCAGGACTTTCTCACGCACACCGGTCTTGCTATCAATAAGAAACAGGTCGGCATCGCTGGAGGTGCGGTATTGCAGCGCCGCGATGCGCTGGTCGTCGTGACTGAAGCGGTAGCCCCACCAACCGCCGCCAGGCAACTCTGCCAGCCGGGTTGGCTGCAAGGGTTTGAGGGGGTCCACCAGGCTCAGGGTGGTGACGATGTGGTCGCGCTTGCCGCCGCTGGCTGTCTTGTCCAGTGGCACGGCGGAAATCAGCAGGCGGTCGCCCTTGCGCGTCCAGCTTGCACTACTGCGCTCATCGGGCGCCGACAGCAAGGTGGACTGGCGGCTGTCCAGGTCCATGCGGAAAATCTGCGTGGCTTCGTTGCCACCGCT
Organism: Polaromonas sp.; assembly: GCA_038902915.1. Lineage (GTDB taxonomy): Bacteria > Pseudomonadota > Gammaproteobacteria > Burkholderiales > Burkholderiaceae_C > Polaromonas. The sequence continues at coordinate 26,676 of JBCKNC010000011.1, read as the reverse complement.
GTCGCGCGCGTAGACGATGTACTGGCCGTGTACCGGGTTGAACGAAGCCGCCCCCACCGGGTCGGTGAAGTCGGTGAGTTTTTCCAGTGAGCCGCCGGGCGCCGAGAGTCGGTAAATTTGCGCGGTGTTGGCACCGGCCTCGCGATGCCGCACCAGCATCACCGTCTCTTTCGGGTGCCAGTCGACAAAGCTGTGCCCGCGAAACTCGGTGTAGGGGGCCACCCTGTCGGCAATGCGGGCCGCAATGCCCGGCATGCCATCGGCCTTCAAGTTGGCGTTGGCTGCCAGCAGCCCGGCCCCCTCCACGGTCTGCGCCTGCGCGGGCGTTAAAAACAGCGACGCCAGCAGCGCCATCGTCCACATTGGTTTTTTCATCAGTGAACGCCGGCCGGGGGTTGCGCCACCAGGCCACGAGGTATCGCGCCCAGCAACTGCTTGGTATAGGGATGCTGTGGGCGGGCATAGATTTCTTCCGAGCTGCCACGTTCAACAATCTCGCCCTGGTTCATCACCAGAATTTCGTCCGACATGTACTTCACCACGGCGAGGTCGTGGCTGATGAAGACATAGGTTAAACCAAATTCTTCTTGCAGGTCTAGCAGCAAGTTGAGCACGGTGGCCTGCACGCTGACGTCCAGCGCGCTGACGCTTTCGTCGCAGACGATGATCTCGGGCTTCATGGTCAGGCAGCGTGCAATCGCGATGCGCTGGCGCTGGCCGCCTGAAAACTCGTGCGGGTACTTGCCAAACGACTCCCGGCTCAAACCCACTTTGTCGATCATGGCCAGCGCCAGGCGCGCGCGGTCGTCGGCGTCCTTGCCAATGCCGTGAATGCGCATCGGCTCGATCAAGATCTGGCCAACGCTGAAGCGCGGGTTCAGAGAAGCGTAGGGGTTCTGGAAGATGATCTGGATGCGGCGGCGGTAGACCCGCATCTCGGCGGCACTCAGCTTGGCAAGGTCAATGCCCTCGAACATGATGCTGCCCGCCGTGGCGTCGGTCAGGCGGGTCAGCATCATGCCGATGGTGGTCTTGCCCGAGCCCGATTCGCCCACCACGCCCAGCGTGCGGCCCTTGTACAAGGAGAAGTCGGATTCTTTCACGGCGCTGAACACGCTGCGCTTGAACAGACCGGTCTTGAGCAGGTAGTCCTTGCGCAAACCTTTGACTTCGATCAGCGGCGTGCCGCTGGCGGGCGCGCTGACGCGCTGCTCGGTGATCAGCGGCCGGTTGTTGACGATGTCGTCAATCACCGCCAGGCGCCGGGGGCGTGCGTCCAGCCGTGGTCGGCAGGCCAGCAGGGCCTTGGTATAGGCGTCAGTTGGGGCGTTGAAGATGGTCGCCACGTCGCCGGCCTCGCGCACTTCGCCGCTGCGCATCACAACCACGTGATTTGAGATTTCACCGACCAGACCCAAGTCATGGCTAATGAACAGCACGCTCATTTTCTGGCGCTGTTGCAGGCGCGCCAGCAAGTCCATGATCTGGCGCTGCACAGTGGCATCGAGGGCCGTGGTGGGTTCATCTGCGATCAGCAGCTTGGGCTCGCAGGCAATCGCCATGGCAATCATCACGCGCTGTTGCTGGCCACCCGAGAGTTCAAACGGGTAGGACTTGAGCCGCTCCTTGGGATTCGGGATGCCGACCTCGGTCATCAGCTCCAGCGTGCGGTCCAGCGCCTGCCTGGCGCTCATCTGCCGGTGGATGCGCAGCACTTCGGCAATCTGCTCGCCCACGGTAAATACCGGATTGAGCGAGCTCATGGGTTCCTGAAACACCACCGAGATGTCCTTGCCGCGCAGGGCGCGCATATCCGCCATCGGTGCGCTCAACAAGTCGCGCCCTTTGTAGAGGATTTTGCTGCTGGCGTCGATGATGGCGTTGTCGGGCAACAGGCGCACGATGCTCATGGCGGTGACGCTCTTGCCGCTGCCCGACTCGCCCACCAGCGCCACCGTGCTGTTCTCCGGAATGTCAAAGCTCACGTCCTTGACGGCCTCGACGATAGAGGTCTTGCTCATGCGAAAGGAAACCCGCAGGTTTTGCACGCTAATCAAATGGCTCATGGTCATCTTAAAGTGTTGAGGAGTTGGCAATTGCGAAAGTACCACCCACTCGTCATTGCGAGCGAAGCGCGGCAATCCAAGGGTTCATGGATTGCCGCGCTTCGCTCGCAATGACGGAAAAGGTACATTTGAAAATTCCGACTCCCTTAACGTAGTTTAGGGTCGAGCGCATCGCGCAGCGCATCGGTCAGCAGCGCAAACGCGGTCACAAAAGTGGCCATGAAGACGGTTGCGGCTACCAGTTGCCACCACTTGCCCAGCACCAGTTCGATGGTGGCCTCCGACAGCATGGTGCCCCAACTGACCATGTCAATCGGCACGCCCAAACCCAGGAACGACAGGATGACCTCGGCCTTGATGAAGCTGACCACGTGCAGGCTTAACTGCACCAGCACCACGTGGCTGATGTTGGGCAAAATGTGGGTGAACATGCGCGAGGCATGCGAGGCACCAATGGCCTCGGCTGCGCGCACATATTCGCGCGACCGGTGCTTGATGTATTCGGCGCGCACCAGGCGGTAGATGCCGGTCCAGCCGACCAGGCTCAAAATGATGACCACGGTCCAGACGCCGCTCAAGGCCCCCGCCAACGGCCCGAACTTCATCACTGCCGCCAGCGCGAACACCAGCAGGATGTAGGGAATCGCGGTGAACACGTTGTAGACCCACTCCAGCAAGTCATCTAGGTGCCCACCGAAGTAGCCGCCAATAGCACCCAGGAAAGTGCCGATAAGCGTCGCCACCAGCGCAGCCACCAAGCCCACAGTGATGGAAACCTGCGCCCCTTTGATCACCTTGCTGAGCACGTCGCGCCCGAGCTGGTCACCGCCGAAGGGCAGGGTGTCCGATTTCTCGGTGATGACGGTCTTGAACTGGGCGGCGCGCTCGGCCCATTCCTGGTAGCGTGGCGCCAGCGGGTCGACGTCGCTGATGTCCACGTTGGCGCCGCCAATCGAGTCCACCACCGCGCTCTGTGAACCGTCGGTAATTTTGCCAACGAAGTGCGGCGGCGCAAATGGCGTGCCGACTTCCTTCTGCCAATTCTGGGCTACCAGCCCCAGCAGCGCCAGCAGCACCAGCCCAATGAAGAACAGCGTCACATACAGCGACACCATGCCAACGCGGTCAGTCTTCAGCCGTGTCCAGGCCTGAGCCCAGACACCGGGCGATTTGGGTAGTGCTTGCAAGATATCGGTGGTCATTTCAGCGTCACCCTTGGATCAACAAACTTGTACAACACATCGGTGATCAGGTTGATCACCATCGTCAAAAAGGCCAGGTAAACCGTCGCCGCTTGAATCACCGGGAAGTCGCCGCGGTTGACTGCCAGAAGAATCTCGCGGCCCAGACCCGGAATGGAGAAAAACACCTCAATCAGGAAGGAGCCGATGAACACACCCGGCAAGATGATGGCGACGTTGGTCAGAATCGGAATCATGGCGTTGCGCAGCACGTGCTTGAGCATGATGGTGTTCTCGCTGACGCCTTTGGCGCGGGCGGTGCGCACGTAGTCCTGGTTGATTTCGTCCAGGAAGAAGCTGCGGTAGAGCCGCGTCTGCGGCGCCAGACTCACCAATACCGCCAAAAACACCGGCAGCGGCGCATAGGTCACCAGGTTGGTCCAGACGCTGTTGCTCCAGCCCTGCACTGGAAACCAGCCGAGCACAAAGCCAAATAGATACTGCCCGACGATGATGTAGACCAGAAAACTCACCGACAGTGCCACGGTGGTGATGATCATGATCGCCCGGTCGGTCAGGCTGCCGCGCACATAGGCGACGGCCAGGCCGGCACCGATGGCCAGCACCACTTCGAGCAGCAGGATCGGGATCATGATGGTCAGTGTGGCGGGCAGCCGGGTGGCGAAGATGTTGGAAATCGCCTCGTTGGTGAACCAGCTCTTGCCCCAGTTGAAGGTGAACACTTGCTGGACAAAGATCCAGAGCTGCTCCCAAATCGGCTTGTCCAGCCCGAGTTGGGCGCGCAGCGAGGCGATTCGCTCCGGGGAAGCCTTTTGACCCGCCAAGATCTCGACCGGATCGCCGCCGAAGAGAGTGAACAGGAAGAAGACCAGCAGAATCACCCCCAACAGGGTGGGGACCATCTGCCAGATGCGGCGCAGGACGTAAGAATACATAAATTGTGTTTGACTTGGGGGAAACGCCCATGGATTAATTGACCCGAGCGATTATGCTTGCACCTGATTGAATAGGCATTGGTGTTACTTACTATGAAAATTAAATATTTACGGGTTTTTTGTTGTGTCGTGGCGTTTCTGCTAAGCGCCACCGGACTGCAAGCCCAGACCAAACCGGGCGAAAAAGTGCTGCGCTACGCGTTTGAGATTGCCGAGACCGGCTTTGACCCGGTGCAGCTATCAGACCTCTATTCACGGATCGTGACCGGCAGCATTTTCGATGCGCTGTATGGCTACGATTACCTGGCGCGCCCGGTCAAGGTCCGGCCCAGAGTGGCGGTTGACATGCCGGTCATTACGGATGATTTCCGCACTTTCACGGTCAAGATCAAACCCGGCATCTACTTTGCCGATGACCCGGCCTTTAACGGCAAGAAGCGTGAGTTGACGGCGCAAGATTTTGTCTACAGCTACAAGCGCCATTTCGATCCCAAAACCAAGAGCCCTGCCTACAGTGATCTGGAGGAAGAGAAGCTATTCGGAATGGATGAGCTGCGGCGCGCAGCCGAAAAGCCCGGTGCCAGCTTCAACTACGACAAGGAAGTCGAAGGCATTCGCGCACTGGACCGCTATACCATCCAGTTCAAGATGCCGGAGACGCGGCCCCGCTTCATCTACAGGCTGGCAGACAGCGGCATTTTTGGCGCGGTAGCGCGTGAAGTGGTCGAAAAATACGGCGACAAGATCATGGAACACCCGGTTGGCACCGGACCATTCAAGCTGGACCAATGGACGCGTTCGTCCAAGATGAGCTTCATCAGGAACCCAAACTTCCGGGAAGAATATTATGAAGCGGAGCCCCCCGCCGATGACGCCCGCTCGCAAGCGATCTACCAGCAGATGAAGGGCAAGCGCCTGCCGATGGTAGACCGGGTGGAAATCTCCGTCATCGAAGAAATTCAGCCGCGCTGGCTCTCGTTTCTGGGTAATGACCACGATTTTCTGATGTTTCTGCCAGCGGCCTTTGCCTACCAAGCGATACCCAACAACCGGCTGGCGCCCAATCTGGCCAAGAGAAACATCGTCATGGAGCGAGTCTCCATTCCCGATGTGACGTTCACTTACTTCAATATGGAAGACCCGATCGTCGGCGGCTACACGCCCGACAAGGTGGCCTTGCGCCGAGCGATTGCCCTGGCCTACAACTCGGAAGAAGAAATTCGGCTGTCGCGGCGCAATCAGGCGATTCCGGCGCAGGGGCCGATACAGCCCGGCATCTATGGCTATGACCCCAAATTCAAAACCGAAATGAGCGCGTTTGACCGTGCGCGCGCCAGTGCCTTGTTAGACATGTATGGCTACGTGGACCGCGATGGCGATGGCTGGCGCGACCTGCCCGACGGCAAACCACTCACCCTGGAGTACTCCACAACGCCGACCGCCCAGGATCGCGAACTCAACGAAATCTGGAAGAAAAACATGAATGCGGTGGGCATCAGAATAGTGTTCAAGACTGGCAAGTGGCCAGAACACCTGAAGGCGGCGCGTGCGGGTAAGTTAATGATGTGGGGTTTGGGGTTGAGCGCCGCGATACCGGACGGCTCCGACGTGTTGGGTGCGGCTTACGGACCGGCCAAAGGCGAGGGCAATCTGTCACGTTTCGCGCATGCCGAGTTCGACAAGCTGTACGACCAGTCGCAACTGATGGCCGATGGCCCCGAGCGCCTGGCCATGATGCAAAAACTCGTCAAGATATTGGTCGCCTATATGCCCTACAAGTTCAATACCCACCGCATCCGCACCGACTTGATGCAACCCTGGCTGCTGGGCTACCGCCGCCATCCGGTGAGCCATGCATTCTGGAAGTTCGTCGACATCGACCTTGACAAAGTTCCAAAGAAGTAGTCAAAACCAAGCGAAATCCCTTACCCATCCCGCCGGTGGTTCTGTCCCCTTCATCCCCTTACCCCTTGGGAGTCTCCTTATGTTGAACCGTTTGAAGTTCGCGGTGGCCTGTGTTCTGTGCGCCGCTGTTGTTGGACCTGCCGTAGCGGCAACCATTCCCGCCGGCGTGCAACTTCACGCCAGCCAAACCCTGATCCGCAACAACGGCTCCGAGCCCGAAACACTCGACCCGGCGCTGGCCGAATCGGTGGGCGCCAACAACATCACGCGTGATTTGTTCGAAGGCTTGACTGCCAACGATCAGAATGGAAAAACCGTGCCCGGCGTGGCCGAGAGCTGGAAGCAGCTTGACACCACCACCTGGGTCTTCAAGCTGCGCAATAACGCCAAATGGTCCAACGGCGACCCGGTTAGCGCGGACGATTTTGTGTTCGGCATTCGCCGTTTTGTCGACCCCAAGACAGCTTCCACCTATGCCGCCACCTTCGGCCTCTTTTTGCTCAACGGCCCGGCAGTCGTCAAGGGCAGCAAGCCCCCGGCCGAGATCGGCGTGAGAGCCATCGACAAGCTGACGCTGGAAGTCAAAACCGCCTTTCCGGTCACTTTCTTGCCTGAATTGATGAGCAATAACAACCTGGGGCCAGTGCATCGCGCCTCGTTTGAGAAGAACGGCCGGGACTGGACCAAACCCGGCAAGCTGGTGAGCAACGGCGCCTATACGCTCAAGGAATGGCAAGTCAATAACCGCATTGTGATCGAGAAGAACCCGCAGTACTGGGACGCGGCCAACGTGCAGCTCACCAAGGTGACCTACCTCCCGATCGAAGATGGTCATGCGGACGTCAAGATGTATGAGTCGGGTCAGAATGAGTGGGTCTATCAGTTGCCACCGGGCACCTACGAGAAGTACAAGGCCCAGTACCCCAAGGAAATCCGCAATGCGCCCATGCTGGGCCTGCGCTATTACTCGTATCAAACGCAAAACCCGATGTTCAAGGACGTGCGGGTGCGCAAAGCCTTGTCGATGGTGATCGACCGCGACATCCTGGCCCAGCGCGTCACCGCCGATGGTCAGATGCCGGCCTATGACGTGATGGTGGCGGGTATCAATGGCGCCGATGTGTCGACCTACGATTGGGCGACGTGGACTATGGACAAGCGGGTGGCTGAGGCCAAGAGCCTGTTGCAGCAGGCCGGGGTGAAGCCGGGCGCCAAGTTTATGTTCTCCTACAACACCAGCGAATACCACAAGAAGATGGCGGTGTTTGCGGCCTCCGAGTGGAAGACCAAGCTGGGTCTCAATATCGAGACCGAAACCATGGAGTTCAAAGTGTTGCTGAAGAAGCGCAACGACGGCGCGTTCCAGATGGCACGCAATGGCTGGATTGCCGACTACAACGATGCCACCACCTTTTTGGCCTTGGTGCGCTGTGACTCGGACCAGAACAACAACTTCAATTGCAACCGCAAGGCCGAAGAGCTGATCAACCAAGGCTCGCAACTCACCGACCCGGCCAAGCGCCGGGCGCTGCTCACGCAGGCCAGCAAAATGATCATGGAAGACTACCCCATCATTCCACTGCTGCAGTACTCGCTGCCGCGCCTGGTGAAGGCCTATGTCGGCGGCTATTCCCTTGAAAATGGCAAGGATCGCTTTCGCTCTAAAGACCTGTTCATCATCAAGCACTGAGTATTGAAGCATGTGGTCTTACACCCTGCGCCGGGTTCTGGCGACGCTGCCGACGATGCTGGCGGTCATTACGCTTTGCTATCTCTTGCTGCACGCCACACCGGGCGGCCCGTTTGACGGCGAACGCAAGGTGTCGGCGGCGGTGCTGGCTAACCTGCAAGCCAAGTACCACCTGGACTTGCCGCTGTGGCATCAATACCTGCTGTATCTCAAGGGCTTGCTGCAGGGCGACCTGGGCGCGTCGTTTCGCTACGCCGACTGGTCGGTCAATGATCTGGTGGCCAACGCCTTGCCGGTCTCGCTGGTGATTGGCGGGGGCTCATTGCTGCTGGCGCTGGTGATTGGTGTCACGCTAGGCATCGTGGCGGCGCTGCGCCAAAACAGCGCAGTGGACTATGCGGTCATGCTGATGGGCAACCTGGGCGGCGCAATCCCCAGCTTTGTCTCCGGGCCGGTGCTGATCATCGTCTTTGCGATCTGGCTCAAATGGTTGCCCGCCGGTGGCTGGAATGATTTCGAGTTGCGCTTCATGGTGCTGCCGATGGCGCTGCTGACCTTCATCAACGTCGCCACCATCGGGCGCGTGATGCGCGGCAGCCTGATCGAGGTGATGCACAGCAACTTTATCCGCACCGCGCGCGCCAAGGGCTTGCCTACGCGCGTCGTGGTACTGCGCCATGCGCTCAAGCCCGCGCTGCTGCCGGTGGTGTCCTTGATCGGGCCGCTGGCCATTTCTTCCATTACCTCGGCCTTGGTGACGGAGACGGTATTCTCGCTGCCGGGTCTGGGCAAGCTGATCGTCAATGGCGCCGGCAACCGCGACTACACGCTGGTGCTGGGTCTGGTGGTGTTGATCAGCGCCATGACCGTGGCCCTGAACCTGCTGGTTGACCTAACCTACGCCTGGCTCGACCCCAAGATTCGTTACTAACCTGCGCCATGTTGACTCCAAAAGAAATGAGCGGCATCATAGCCGTCGCGTCCATCACGGGCGAAAACTTAAACAGCATGGTCAGCGGACGCAGCCTGTGGAGCGATGCGCGCAGGCGTTTCATGCGCAACCAGGCGGCGGTCATCAGTCTGGGCTTGCTGCTGCTGATTTCGCTGGCCTGTGTGATTGGCCCCTGGCTTTTGCCGCACGCGTTTGACAGCGCCGACTGGGACGCCATGAGCATGCCCCCCAGCCTGAAGAATGCCCATTTCTGGGGCACCGACGAGGCCGGGCGCGACCTGCTGGTGCGCGCTCTCGTGGGCGGGCGCGTGTCGCTCACCGTGGGGCTGCTCGCCACGCTGGCGTCGGTGTCCCTGGGCATTGTGTGGGGCGCTACGGCCGGCTTCGTGGGCGGGCGGGTGGATGCGCTGATGATGCGCATCGTGGACATGATGTACGCCGTCCCCTATTTACTGATTGCGATTCTGCTGGTGACCCTGCTGGGGCGCGAGTTCTACCTGGTGGTGCTCACCATCACGGTGTTTTCCTGGATGGACATGGCACGTGTGGTGCGCGGGCAGACCTTGTCGTTGCGGTCCACCGAATATGTCGAGGCTGCGCGCGCCATGGGCGTGTCTACCACGCGCATCATCTTTCGGCACATCGTGCCCAATTTGCTGGGTGTGGTGGTCATCTACACCACGGTAACGGTGCCCGGCGTCATTCTGACCGAGTCGGTGCTGTCCTTTCTCGGGCTGGGCATCCAGGAGCCGATGACCAGCTGGGGCGTGCTGATTCAGGATGGCGCCAAGGTCATGGAGGTCTCGCCCTGGATTTTGTTGTTCCCGGCAGGTCTGCTGTCGGTCACCCTTTACTGCTTTAACTTCATTGGCGATGGGCTGCGCGATGCGCTTGATCCCAAAGAACGATAGTCAATATGCCCTTGCTTGAAGTCAAAAACCTGAGTGTGCGGTTTCAAACCCCCGATGGCCTTGTGACCGCCGTCAACGATATCAATTTTTCGCTAGACAAAGGCCAAACCCTGGGCATTGTGGGGGAGAGCGGTTCGGGCAAGAGCCAGTCGGTGCTGGCCATGATGGGCCTGCTGGCCAACAACGGCAGCGCCAGTGGGCAGGCCCTGTTTGACGGGCATGACTTGCTGGCCATGCCCGCGAAGGCCTTGAACAAGATCCGTGGCAACCGGGTGGCGATGATTTTTCAGGACCCAATGACCTCCCTGAATCCGTACCTGACGGTCGAGCGCCAGATGACCGAAGTGCTCGAGTTCCACAAGGGCATGACACGCCGGCAGGCTAGGGCGCGTGCGGTGCAGGCACTCGATGCAGTCAAGATATCGGAGGCGGCGCGGCGGCTGACGCAGTACCCGCATGAGTTCTCGGGCGGCATGCGCCAGCGCGTGATGATCGCCATGGCCTTGTTGTGCGAACCCGATGTGCTGATCGCCGATGAGCCCACCACGGCGCTCGATGTCACGGTGCAAGCGCAGATCATTGCCTTGCTGCGTGATTTGCAGCGCGATCACGGCACCGCCATCGTGATGATCACGCACGATCTGGGCGTGGTGGCCGGATTGTGCGATGAGGTCCTGGTGCTGTATGGCGGACGCGTGATGGAGCAGGGCAGCGCGGAGTCCATTTTTTACCAGCCGACGCACCCATATACGGTAGGCCTGCTGGGTGCCATCCCCCGGCTCGATCAGGGCGACCACGCGCTGGTCGCCATACCCGGCGCGCCGCCGAACATGGCCCGACTGCCGCCTGGTTGCCCGTTCAGTGAGCGCTGCACGCTGGCGGAACCTCGCTGCGTCAGCACCCGGCCCGAACTGCTTGCCATCAATGATAGTCCGACGGCTTTTCGGGCCTGTCACAAGAGCCCGGCCGAGGTGAGGCTGGGGTTATTGGGGTCAGAGCCCAAAGAGTTATTGGGGTCAGACACCAATTTCGCTGCGGTGCATCGCACCGCGCCCTCCGGGCGAGCCGTAGGCTTGGCGAATTTGGGCTCTGACCCCAAAAACTCCAAAATTGGTGTCTGACCCCAATAACCCAAGCGAGGCCAGCGCATGAGCTCAAACACCCCCCTGTTGTCGGTTCGTGACTTGAAGGTGCATTTCAAAGTGAAGGGCGATTCGCCCCTGCCCTGGGCGCCGATGCGCTGGCTCAAGGCGGTGGACGGTGTATCGTTCGATATTTTTCCGGGTGAGACCCTGGGCGTGGTGGGTGAATCCGGTTGCGGCAAGTCCACCCTGGCGCGCGCCATGCTGAATCTGATTCCGGCCACGGCGGGCAGCATTGCGTGGCAGGGCCAGGAGATGCGCGGAGCGTCGGCGGATGCCTGGCAGGCGATTCGGAAAAACGTGCAGATGATCTTTCAGGACCCCCTCGGGTCGCTCAATCCGCGCATGACGGTGGGGCAAATCATCGCCGAGCCGCTGCGCACCCATTTCCCGAAGATGCGCAGCCAGGAGGTGATGCACAAGGTGCGCGCCATGATGGCCCAGGTGGGTTTGACCGAGCAGCAGATCAACCGCTACCCGCATGAATTCTCGGGCGGGCAGTGTCAACGCATTGGCATTGCCAGGGCCTTGGTGCTGGAGCCCAAGCTGGTGATTTGCGACGAACCGGTCTCCGCGCTTGATGTGTCGATACAGGCCCAGATCATCAACTTGCTGCAGGAGCTGCAGGCCAAAATGGGTTTGGCCCTGATGTTCATTGCGCACGACCTGGCGGTGGTCAAACACATCAGCCAGCGCGTGATGGTGATGTACCTGGGGCGAACCATGGAGCTTGCTGACAAAAACACGATTTACCGCAAACCCTGCCACCCCTACACCCAGGCCTTGCTCAGTGCCATACCGCTGCCCGATCCGCGACGCGAACGCAACAAGACCCTGCAACTGCTGCACGGGGACCTGCCCTCGCCGATCAACCCGCCGTCGGGCTGCAGTTTTCGCACCCGCTGCCCCAGGGCAGAAGCCGGCTGCGCGCAGCAGACGCCGGAGTTGCGCGCGCTGAGCCCGCAAACACAAGTCGCCTGCCTGTTGGCCTGACCCCTTATTTCGCTTATTTCGGTGCAGCGGCCTGAGCATGGTTCAGGGCTCGCCGGCCCAGTAATCCACCGAGGCGTCGCGCGGCACGATCAGCCGATGCCCCTTGGCATAGGCGGCGAGCTTGTCCGAATCGGGATAGCCGCACAGCTCGGGCCGCTCCTGGGTGCTGATCGACAAATACTTCATCGGCGCATCCGAGCTGTTGATGAACTGGTGCGGATACTCGACGCCGGGCGGTATGAACACCACATCGCCGGCGCGCACCGGCAGCATCTCGCCGGCCACGCGCAAGCTGCCCTCGCCTTCGAGGATCACGAACATCTCTTCCTGCGCCAGGTGGTAGTGATAGGGGCAACTGCGCATGCCCGGCGCGAGGATGTCAAAGCCGGCGCCCAGCTTGCTGGCTGCCGTGCCGTCGGACAGGCCGCCGCACTGGGTGTCGTACAGCGGCGCGCGCAGCTGACGCTCCAGCTTCACTTCGGCAATATTGCGCACCAGGCGCTGGCGCAGTTCGGTGGCGAGATCGGTGCTCATGGTGTTGTGCCTTCAGGCTGGAAGGCCGTTCTTCAGGCTCGCTGCCGGCGCTACCGCAACGCGGGCTTCGCGGCGCACGCCGTCCTGGAGAAAGCCGATCAGCCAGCGGCCGTCATCGGAGAACAGCACATGCGGAATCTTACCGGGGCGCAGCTTCAAGGCACTGGTGTTGGGCCCAAGAATCTCGCGTGCCTGGGCCAGGCCAGCGTCTACTCGGACGAGCCAGACCGCGCTGCCCGCGTATTTGTCCAAGCGGTTTGCGTCCTCTTCGCGCAGCCGGTTGAAGGAGAACTGCTGCGAGTCAGGTGCCCAGCGGGCCAGGCCAAAGTCGGCCCGCGTGATGTGCTCGCCGACAGCCTGGCCTTTGCGCATGTCCAACAGGTGTAGCACGGCCGCCTCGGAACCGCGCTCGCTCACGCCATAGGCCAGATAGCGGCCATCGGGCGAGGCAGAAAAGTAGTTCACCGCCAGCGGTATGCCGCCACGCGCCTTTGAAAGCGCCTGCGGATCGACCAGCACACGCTCGACGCCGCTCAGGCCTTGGCGCATGACGATCTTGAATTGGTTGTCCTGCGCGTCGCGGCGCTCGTAAACGTAAAGCTCGCCGGGCAATCGGAGCAGACGCCCGATCTGTGCCGTCGACGCTGACTCCAGCTCGCCGATGCGAGCCAGCAGCGAATCGCGACCCGGAATGCGCGCCAGCGAGGCACCGGCATGGTCGGCGGCGGCACGCATCCATTGCTTGGTCTGCTCGCTTTTCACGTCTTCCAGCCAGCGGTAGCGGTCGGGCACCACGGTGCCGAAATAAGTCTCGGCCACCTCAAGCACAGGGGTCGTTGGGAACCCGGGTTGCGCCTGCGTGGCAATGGCGCAAAACAAACCCAGAACAGCGGCGATTGAGCTTCTAAGCAAGATGGACTCCTAGCATGGACATATGCGTCATCGAGTGCCGCGCGCTGGGTGGCCACCGGCGACCGGGGAGCGCACCACGACGGAGCGCGGCACAGGGCGCCATCTACCGCGCGGCTACTCTGCATCACACAAGCAATGCATCACGACCGCAAACGGCAGACCCGTTTTGCCGCGCTCGGCCATTTCGGCAAGCCAGCCGAGGTCGCGTTGCGCATCGATGGCAACGCTTTTCGGCAGCACGCGGCTGGCGATGCCAGCAGCAAACTGACGCACCAGTATGTCAGTCGCCGTTGCCGTCATTTGCGTCGCAAATCGATCTACGAGCCTCTGAAACTTGTTGCGATCGGCTTCGATATACGCCAAACGCGCGCCGTCGTCGAGCTTGGCGCGGGTAGCGGCCGCTTTCACCGCGTCGGCGAAACTACCGGTACGATCAATCAGGCCACGCTCTTTGGCTTGTGCCCCCGTCCACACGCGGCCCTGCGCGATGTCGTCAATCTTGGCCGGCGTGGTCTTACGCGCGGCCGCGGCGCGCGTGGTGAAGTCAGTGTAAAGGTGATCGATCACGAGTTTAACGATTTCGGTGATGCGTGGATCGAGCGGACGGCGCGGATCATACATGGCCGCACCGAGCCAAGTGGTGTTATAGCCGCCGGTGTGAATGGACAGTTTTTGCATGGCTTTTTCACCGGTCGGCAACATGCTGAACACACCAATCGAGCCGGTGATGGTGGCCACGTCGGCAATCACTTCGTCAGCCGCCATTGATATCCAGTAGCCGCCAGAGGCGGCAACATTGCCCATCGACACCACCACCGGTTTGCCGGCTTTTTGCGTCAATTCGAGTTCGCGCCGAATCAGCTCCGACCCATACGCGCTGCCACCCGGCGAATTCACACGCAGCACCACGGCCTTGATTTTGTCGTCCTCACGCGCACGGCGAATCAGCTCAGCGGTCGAACGTCCACCAATTTTTCCGGACGGCTCGATGCCGTCACTGATCACACCTTCGGCCACCACAATACCGATCGCATCACCACTGGTCTTCGGCTTTTGCGTGCCGAGGTAGGCCGACATTGAGACTTGCCTGAACGTTTTTTTCTCCTCGTCGATGGCACCACGCTCGATCAGCATGGCGCGCAATTCATCGCGCGTCTTGAGGCCCGTCACCAACTTTGCATCAACGGCCAATTTTGCTGCGTTACCGCCAGCAGCCTTCAAGCCGGCGACGACTTCGTCGATGCCCTTGTTGATGCTTCCAGGTGCAAATTTGCGCGCCTTCTCAACGTCAGCCGTGTAGGTCGCCCACAAGCCGTCGTACAAATACTTGTCCGACTCCATCGTTTCTTTGGAGGGCGCGGTGGTGAAGTACGGCTCGCCGAAATTCTTGTACTTGCCGGATCGAATCACGTTGGCCGATACGCCGATGCGATCGAGTGCTTCTTTGTAATAGTTGCGATAACGGCCGTAGCCTTGCATCATCACCATGCCCATCGGGTGCAGGTAAATTTCATCCGCATGCGCCGCCAGATAGTAGGCAGCCTGATCGTAGTTGGCAGCCCATGCCACCACCTGCTTGCCGCTGGCCTTGAAGCGCGTCAGTGCAGCGCCGACCTCACGCAAAGTCGCCAGCCCGGTGCTAGGAAACTTATCGAGTTGCAGTAAGACGCGGTCAATTTTGGGATCCTTCGCCGCCGCTTCCAACGTGCTTACGATGTCGCGCAACTGGGTTTGACCCTCGCCGTCGCCGCCGTCGTCGTCGACGAGCGCCAGCAATTTCTCGTGTGCGCTGCCAGACTTCTGCTCGACAATCGGACCATCAAGATTGAGTACCAGCGCCGATTTTTCTCGCACCTTGAGGCCACTCGGCATGACTAGCGCGACGATAATCGCGATCACAATCAGCAGAAACAAAACATTGAACACGAACCGGCGCGTGCCATCGACCGCGCCCCACAGTTTGGCGATGAAGGATTTGGGCGACGGGTAGGGAGAGGAAGAGCTAGACATGAAACCTTCGGTTGGAACGTTGGGGACAGGGCCAATTTTGTACCTGAATTATCGATCCGCCCCGCACCATGCGATGAGCTGCGGATCCATACGATGGGCTGCGGATAACGCCAACCCAACGGGGCAAATCGTTGTAATCAAAGGGGTCAACGTCATTTGTTTTGAGCGTCCGGCAAAACAAATCACACTGACCCCTTTGACTTCCTCAGATGATTGTCTACGAGCCCGGCGCTCCTCGGTTCAATCGTCATGCACCAGGGTGATGATGACATTTCCTTTCTTGCGCCCAGTGTCGACGTAGCGGTGCGCCTGCGCCATCTGCTCGAACGAATAGCGACTATCAATGACCGGTCTGAATTCTCCCGCCTGAACCAGTTCAGCGAGGAAGCGCAAATCCTCTGCCCGCTCGACGGCTGGCCCTGCGATGATCTTCTTGCTGCTCGTTATTGACACCCATGGAATAGGAAGCATGTCTGGCAGTCCAGCCAATACCAGAAGCAGACGTCCTCCTTGCTTGAGCGAGTCCTTGCTGCGAGAGAAAGGTGCCGTGCCAACGGTGTCAACGACGAGGTCATAGGTTTCACCATTGCGCGTGAAGTCCTCTCGGGTGTAGTCGATGACATGCGTGGCGCCCAGAGACCTGACCAAATCCATGTTCGCAGCACTGCAAACGCCTGTCACTTCCGCCCCGAAATGCTTGGCGAGTTGCACAGCAGCGGTTCCTACACTGCCCGAAGCACCGTTGATGAGTACTTTTTCCCCACTCTGAAGCTTTGCTCTTCTGAAGAAATCCAACGCTGTCGTGCCGCCAAACGACAGTGCGACGGCTTCATCGTAAGACAGATCGTGCGGTTTGAGTGCCATCGCCCCATCCTCTGGCATGCATTTGTACTCGGCATGAGCCCCCATTGCGAAACCGCTCATGGCGAAAACCTGGTCCCCGACTTTGAATTTACTGACGCTTTTGCCGATTGATTCGATTTCGCCAGCGAGTTCTGTTCCAAGAATAGCTTGCCTTGGTTTCGTGATGCCAAAAACTAGGCGCGAGATGAGTCCGAATCCGCGAGGAAGATTGAGACTGCGTATTCTGCAATCCGCCGATGTCACCGTTGTTGCATATATTTTTATCAGGACTTCATTGTCCTTGGGGGTGGGCTTGATGACTTCGGTTAATCGAAGAACATCAGGCGACCCATATCTTTCATACACAATGGCTTTCATACGTTGTCACTTTTCAGGGTTAGCTTGATCTGTGAACTCGCGCGTTGTCCAACGCTCCGATTCAGCGCCAGACGGGATAGTGTATGCGCCGACGTACTAATCAAACACGCTGGCGGCAAGTGGAATCGCGTTCTTCAGTCAAAGTCCCAGTTCGTTTTGGAAACGCATCGCGATGCGCATGCGCAGGCGCCCACTCTCGTCGAGAGCCTGCAGGGTGTTGACCAAACTGGGCGGCTCGGGGTTGACGGCGATAGCATCGAGCTCGGCGAGGTGCTGTGCGAAGGCGCGCTCAAAGGTGGGTAGAAAGTGATCAGCTTGCAGCGTGC
This sequence comes from Polaromonas sp., assembly GCA_038902915.1. Lineage (GTDB taxonomy): Bacteria > Pseudomonadota > Gammaproteobacteria > Burkholderiales > Burkholderiaceae_C > Polaromonas. The sequence continues at coordinate 9,877 of JBCKNC010000011.1, read as the reverse complement.
CAAAAGGCGGCAGGCCGTAGGGGCCGGTCCAGTCCTGTAGCAGGGGGTTGGTGCTGTGGGTCTCGCTTTGCATGGGAGCTTTCGGGTTTTTGAAGTGCCCGTATCTTACTTGCGCTGCGCCGTTCATCGCACATAAGTGCAATGCCTCGCATCCTATTGCAGTTCGTCTCAATGCCCGTGCATGGCGACGATGTTTCCCCTACATTCTCCTCACCCGATCACGTCGATCGGGCTTTCAAGGAGAACCAAAATGCCTTTTGCAGTCTCGAATTTCCACAAAGCCATCGCCCTGGTGGCCGCCATTGCCATCACCATTTTTCTTCAGAGCGCCCTGCTGGCCGGCTTTGACCAGATAGCGACGAAACCCCTGTGCGTTGCAACTGCGCCCAGCGCCTGAGGTGCAGCCCGGCCCGCCCGTGGTGTGGCGCGTAGCGCAGTTTTCACTCAGGTCGATTTTTGTTGCGCGATCGAGGCGGTGACGATGCCCTCCAGCACGCCCAGTGGCGTGGCACCGTTGTGATGTCCTTCTTGGCACGGGCCCAGATGGTGTTGCCCTTGTTGACGATTTCCCACTCGCCGGTCTTGAGCATGGCACCGGGCTGGCGGCCTGCGGCTACATGCCCCGGAACAAGCCCGCGTAGCTGCGGCTGACTTCCAGTTTTTCGCTGTGGCCGTGTACGCTCACCAATTGGCGACCCCGCATGTCGCGGCTCACGCCCGCAATGGCCTTGGTGCTGACCAGGGTGGAGCGGTGGATCTGCCAAAACAGGTTCATATCCAGCTCTTCGACCAGTTCCTTGATCGGCTTGCGAATCAGCGCCTCCAGGGTCGCGGTCTGCACCCGCGTGTACTTTTCGTCCGAGATGAAAAACAGCACGTCCGCCACCGCGATCATTTGAATGCTTTGGTGCACCGTCGCCTGAATCCACTGCAGCTTGGGTGAAGCCTGCGGGTTGATCTGGGCTGCCAGGCGTTGCAGCAGTTGCTGCATGTCGGGCGTGTGGCTGGGCAGCGTCGCAATGGTGCCACCCTGCGCGCCCTGGCGGGCTCGCTCTGCCATGCGCTGCTGGAGCCGCTGCACCGTCACCTGCAGGCGATCGCGCTCGGCCGGTTTGAGCACGTAATCAACCACGCCCTGCTCAAAGGCCTGCACCGCATACTGGTCATAAGCGGTGATGAAGACCACCTCGCAGCCCGGCCAGCCGTTAGCTTCTTCATGGGTTGCCAGCTGGGCAATTTGCCGCGCTGCATCCACCCCCGTGAGCACCGGCATTCGAATGTCGAGAAACACAATGTCGGGGTGGTGCTGCTCGGTCAGCGCCACCGCTTCCTGGCCGTTCCTGGCCTCGGCCACAACCTCCAGCTCCGGCCACACCTCGCGCAGGCGGGCGCGAAGCTGCTCACGCATCAGGCGTTCATCATCGGCAATCAGGGCTCGCGTCATGTCATTCCATTTCAGATCAATACGATATGTTATTGCTTCACCTTGCCGTGGAGTTTTTGGGGTCAGAGCCCAAATTCGCCGAGCCTACGGCTCGCCCGGAGGGCGCGGTGCGATGCACCGCAGCGAAATTGGTGTCTGACCCCAATAACTCCTTCGCGCCTAATCTCCTATCGATCTGAAAATGGAATCCGGGCTCCATCGTTGCATCAGGTCGCTCAATTATCAAGCTACAGGCCCGGCCTCGTGGTGCGCGACATAGGGCAAGGTGATCGTGACTGAGGTGCCACCACCCGGTGGCTGCGTCACGCTCAAACTGGCCTTGTTGCCGTAGAGCAAGGCGAGGCGCTCCCGAATGTTACTCAGTCCAATGCCGGTGCCTGTCGTGGCCGCCTTGCCAAAGCCCAGCCCGGTGTCAGCCACGGTAACCGCCAGTTTGCCATGGATAATTTCTGCACTCACCGTTAATTGACCGCCATCCGCCTTGGGCTCCAGCCCGTGCTTGATGGCGTTTTCCACCAGGCTTTGCAGCATCATGGGCGGAAATTCAGCCGACAGCAGCCCCTCGCTGACGCGGACCTCAGTCTGCAGGCGGTCTTCCATACGCACCTTCAAAATTTCAAGATACGGGCGTATCACAGCCAGCTCACGGCCCAGGTCGCGTGTAGCCTGCGCATTGGCTTCGCGCATGGTGGGCATGGTGGTGCGCAGCAAGGCAATCAGGTCCTTTTGCATTTTGCTGGCACGCGCAGGGTCGGTTTCGATCAGGTGGTCAATGCTGGCCAGCGTGTTGAACAAAAAGTGCGGTTCCACCTGCGCCTGCATGACCGCCATACGCGCCTCGATCACCTGACGTTTCAGGGACTCGGCTTCGGCCACCTCGGTGGCCTGTGCGGCCTTCGCCTCGGCCTGGACTGTGCCCTTGTAGGTCACCTTGATCACGATCGAGAGCAAGATGAACAACATGGCAAGCGGCACCAGCGGCTCACCGTACTTGCGAATGCGCACACGCGGTGCTGCCAGCTGCTCGCGGACCTCATCAATCGCGGCGCGCACGTCGTCTGCGTAAGAACCGGGTGGCAGTGTGATCGTCACTCCCGGCAAAGCTGGCGTCGCCTCAGGCGCAGCGGCGTCAGAAACCGCCCGATCAGGGGCAGAAGCGGGCGCTGCGGGCAGTGGGGGCGCTGCGGCACGGGTCGTGATGCGAACGCCCCTCTCATCAATGGAGATGTCGACGCCCTCGCCAGCCCCATGGCGGGACTGGCCCTGCCCGCCCTTGGGCGCACTCCCCGGTACAGCGGATGGCCGGGACGCTTTCGGCATCTTCAGGGCGTCCTCGTCAGCAATGGTTCCGGAATAGGTCCAACTGAATGGCGGCACGTCTTGGACGATCGCCATGGCAATGATCAGCAGCAGGGACAGCATGAAGAAGCGCAGCCAGCTGATGCTGACCAGCCAGCCCGCATAGGCATGAAAAGCCCTGACGCAAGCGCTCGAAAAGCGGCTCCAGCGGCTGTCACTGGCAGAAGAAGTTGCTTGGTTGTGCATGAAGGGTTCCTACAAGTTGCGGCGCTCAGGCCTTGAAAACCACGACTCTACGCAACAGACCAGTCCACACGCCAGCACAATGTGACGCACTGCATAAGTGGCTGACAGGCTGCATCAACGCGGTGCCGTCCGGGTCAATGGCACGATCCCCCCTGACATTCTCCCTCGATCGATGAACGCTAAACCTCCAACCTGATGCAAGAATAGGAATTCCAACCACATGAGCCCAAGTATCCCAGCAAAAATCGGTTCCATAGAACACGCACAGCCACAGCCTCCCACGACTCCTGCGCGCCACAGTCATCCCACAGCGGTGGCCCGCGTGCTGGCGTAATGCGGGGGGGGCGTGAAGGCATTTTCCTGGGGCCGCTCTGGAGAAAGCCGAAGTTGTTGTTGCCAAAATGGACTTCCTGTTTTATAGTTCCTTACCAATCGTAAGGAACTATCATGCCGACTGCCACACTCACCAGCAAAGGCCAAATCACCATTCCTCTGGCCGTGCGCACGGCGCTGGGTCTGCACACTGGGGCCAAGATGGACTTTGTGCTGGATCAAAACGGTTTCAAAGTGGTCCCCCTTCAAAGTGCCTCCACCATGCTAAAGGGCCGATTCGCGGGAAGGGTGTCCCAAGCGGTCAGTATTGAAGCAATGAACGAAGCCATCGCATCTGAAGCAGTAGGTCGCCAAGATGGCGTTGTTCGGAGTAAGCAGTGATCGGGATGGACTCCAATGTCTTGGTTCGCTACCTGGCGCAAGACGATGCCAGACAGTCAGCGATCGCAAGCCGATTGATTGACAGCGAGCTCAGTGCGTCCAACCCAGGGTTCATCAGTCTGATGGTGCTAGTGGAGGTCTGCTGGGTACTTAAGCGCCTCTATGCCGCAACGCAGAGCGAACTTGCAGACACCTTGAACGATTTTCTGAGTGCAGCCCAGTTCCAGGTGGAACGCCGTGAAGTGGTCCAGGCAGCGACACAGCGGTTTTCGTTGCAAAAAGATGCCAAAGTGGGAATCACAGACTTGCTGATTGCCGAGGTGGCCCGGGATCAAGGCTGCACGCATACGGTGAGCTTTGACAAGGGCGCTGCTCGGTCAGCGGGAATGGTTTTGCTCAAATAACTTGGGGGCTAATGGCAAACCTGTTCAGATAAGTTATTCCGGAATTGGCTGATGCCGGCGTGGTTCAAGAGGTGTCGTTTTTGGGTAACACAGGCGCAGGAATTCCGACCCCGAAATGGGCCAAACTTGATTTGAAAATGCTGATGTCCTGCCGTCTCGAGCACAGGCGTTTTTCCATTTTCAGATCAATACGATATGATGTTGCTTCGCCTTGGCCGTTGCAGCACTGTCTGCGGCTTCGCAGACTTGCAACGCAGTGGCACCACCGGCGTGCAGTGCGGGGCCGGTATCAGTTCCTTGGGGTGCTGGCTGCAACTTCACTGGGCAAGTTGGCACGACCCAGGTGGGTGACACTGTGGCCCTTCAAAAGCAGGCGGCTGCTTAAAGGGTTATTGGCGTCTGACCCCAATAACCCCGATGCACCGCAGCGAAATTGGTGTCTGACCCCAATAACTCCGCGTCCAAGAAGAAAATGAACCGCGAGGGGGTTGATGCCCTAGTGCGGCACGTCAATGTTTTGGAATGGACCCATGAGGCAGCAGAGCACTACGCTGAAATTCGCGCTGACTTGAAGAAAAACGGTCAGCTCATTGGTTCAAATGACATGCTTATAGCAGCCCACGCAAGAAGCCTGAGTGCAATCATTGTGACGAATAATGTCAAAGACTTCTCTCGGGTGAAGAGGCTCCAGCTTGAGAACTGGATGGAAGCAAACGGCCACCCATGACCCTGCCATCGACTCCCCAATCTGACGCAGCAGCATCGCCCGGCACGGCCACCACGACAGGTCAGGCCCGCACCTCTGGCCGCTGGCTCGCTCTATCGAGCACCGACTTGCTGCGTGACCCGGTGTACCGCCGCCTATGGATATCGATACTGATCAGCTCCTTTGGCCAGCAGGTGACGATGCTGGCGGTGCCGCTGACGGCGGCCTTGCTGCTGCACGCAACGCCCACCCAGATGGGTTTTCTGGTGGCCATGGAACTGCTGCCGTTTGTGCTTTTTTCCTTGCCGGTGGGGGTGTGGCTGGATCGGGTGCGCAAGTTGCCGGTGTATATCGCAGGCGAGCTTGCGGTGGCCCTGGTGCTGGCCAGCATTCCTGCAGTCTGGGCACTGGGGTGGTTGAGCATGCCCTATCTGTATGGCGCCGGCTTTGTGATGGGCTGCGTGTTTGTTGCCGCCGGCACGGCAGCACAGATCGTGTTGACCCAGGTGGTGCCGCGTGAGCGCCTGGTCGAGGCCCATGCGAAGAATGCCCTGGCCATCTCCGGCGCTGAAGTGCTGGGGCCGGGCTTTGCGGGCATCCTGATCAAGCTGGTGGGCGCCCCGCTGGCGCTGCTGGCCGACGCCGTGATGCTGATGCTCAGCGTTTCATTCCTGCGCGGTGTGCGGGCGCGGGAAACGACGCCGACCGTCGATCCGCAGCGGCAGTTTTGGCGCGACCTCAAACAAGGTATGGGCTTCGTCTGGCAGCACCCCTTGTTGCCGCGCATGGCCCTGATGGTCGGCATCTGGCAGTTGTTTGGTCATGCCGCCATGGTGGTGCAAATATTGTTTGCGCTGCGCGAGCTGGGCCTGACCGAACAGCAGGTCGGCTTGAGCTATACCGCGCTGGGCATAGGCACCTTGTTGGCAAGCACGCTGGGGCATCGCATCTCGTATCACATCGGCCCTGGGCCCTGTCTGACACTGGGCGTGGCGATCAATGGCCTGGGCTGGCTGCAACTCGCGCTGATGCCGCCAGGGCCCTTTGCGGTCGCATCCTATGTCTTCATGCTGTTCAGTTTTGGCATTGGCACCGTGCTTTTGTTCATCAACTTTCTGGCCTTGCGCCAGGCAGTCACACCAGAGCCTCTGCTCGGGCGCATGACCAGCACCATGCGCTGGCTCATTCTCATCCCGGCCGGCCCCGGCGCCTTGTTGGGCGGTTATCTGGGTGAGCACATCGGGCTTCGCTACGCCATGGGTTTTGGCGGGGTCGGTGCGCTGCTGTTGGCGTTGGCGATGTGGCGCAGCACGGTGATTCAATCCCTCAAGCGTTTGCCACAAACCCACCTTGGGGATGCGAGCCCTTCATAAGGGCACTTCTAGAAATTCAGATTTTCAGGATGAAGGGGTTTTTGGGGTCAGAGTCCAAATTCATCGTGCCCTTGGCACGCCCTTCGGGTGCGATGCTATGCATCGTAATGAAATTGGCGTCTGCCCCCAATAACCCTCCGCGCAACACGGCAATTCGCCCGAAAAATGAATTTATAGAAGTGCCCTTTACGCTGCGGGGCTATTGCCCTTGCGCCCCACCTTCCAAGCACCATACATCACCACGACACCCGGAATCAAAATCAGTGCCCAAATCACTTTTTCAAGGTTCGCTTTGACGATGGCAACGTTACCAAATAAATAACCGATGGTGACGATACCCACTACCCACAAAGCTGCGCCGCCGATGTTGTAGATCGTGAACTTGCGGCGCGACATTTCAGACACGCCCGCCACAAAAGGCACGAAGGTACGCAAAAATGGCAAAAACCGCGCCGCAACAATCGTCACGCCACCATATTTTTCATAAAAAGCATGGGATTGGTTGAATGCTTTTTTATTAAAAAATCGAGACTCTTCCCATTGAAAGACTTTAGGCCCAAAGTAGCGGCCAACCGTGTAGTTGCATTGGTCACCTAACACCGCAGCAACAAACAAAAGACCTACCACCAATGGATAACTCATCAAGCCCACACCGCACATGGCACCGACTACAAACAGCAATGAGTCACCGGGTAAAAACGGCATCACCACCACGCCGGTTTCGACAAAAATAATCGCAAAAAGCAGCGCATAGACCCAAACGCCATAGTTGGCGACAAACGCCTCCAGGTACTTGTCGATGTGGATGATGAAGTCGATAACGAAGGTGATGATTTCCATGGGCCTGATTTTGACAGGTCTTCAAGCCAGCATTTGACGGGCAAGCCCTAAAATCAAAACCAATGTCTGCACTGCCGCCTCAAACCCATCCAACCCAGCCCCGCCGCCCGATTCGCGAACTGCCCGATGATCTCATCAGCCAGATTGCCGCTGGCGAAGTGGTGGAGCGCCCCGCCTCGGTGGTGCGTGAGCTGCTTGACAACGCACTCGATGCGGATGGCACACAAGTGACCGTGCGCCTGCTGGCTGGCGGTGTGCGCCTGATACTGGTGGAAGACAACGGCTGGGGTATTGCGCGCAACGAATTGGCGCTGTCGCTGCGTCGCCACGCGACCAGCAAAATCGCCTCGCTGCAAGACCTTGAATCCGTTGCCACCATGGGCTTTCGGGGTGAGGCGCTGGCTGCCATCAACTCGATTGCTGACATGAGTTTGCTGTCAAGTACTGAAGGTGATGATTCAGCCCATAAACACGCCTGGCAGCTCGATGGCCGTACTGGCGAGATGAAAGCCGCAGCCCGCGCGCGCGGCACCAGCGTTGAAGTGCGCGAGCTGTTTTACGCCACCCCGGCGCGGCGCAAATTTTTAAAAACCGATGCCACCGAGCTGGCGCACTGCATCGAGGCGGTGCGCCGCCATGCGCTGGTGCGCCCCGATGTGGGCTTTGCGATCTGGCATGAAGGCAAGCTGGTCGAGCAGTGGCGAGCGTGCATTGGCGAGAGCGCGTTTGAACAGCGCCTGGCCGACGTGCTGGGCAGCGACTTTGTAGCGCAATCCGTCGCCGTGCATTACGAGAGCACGGCACGCCGCGCTGACGGCTCACCCTTGGTTACCGTGCGTGGTCGTGCCGGCATACCCGATGCCGCCCGCTCGCGCGCCGACCAGCAGTTTGCCTACGTCAATGGCCGCTATGTACGCGACAAGGTGATCAGCCACGCCGCGCGCAGCGCCTATGAAGACGTGCTGCACGGCCACCGCCAGCCGGTGTATGCGCTGTATGTCGAGATCGATCCGGCGCGTGTCGATGTGAACGTACACCCGACCAAAATCGAAGTGCGCTTTCGGGATGGCCGCGAAATTCATCAGGCGGTGCGGCATGCGGTTGAAAACGCACTTGCCATACCGAGGGCGAGGGCCACCGACTCTGAACAGTCGCCCTTCGGAAATGGAGCCGATGGAGCCAATGGAGAAAATGGCGCACCTGAGAGCCCTTCAGCAGCATTTTCAGGTCTTTTCAAAGGCATAAAAACGGCTGCAACGCCCTATTCATGGGCGCAACCAGCTATTAATTTTATAGCAAATTCAAATCGCAAAGTTTCTGATTTCGAGGCCATGTGGCCTTCCCAATCAACAAATGAAGCATCAACAAATTCAGCCCTCACGGCTGCCGCCGACTTACCCCCCAGCGACTGGCCTCTAGGTCGCGCCATCGCGCAGCTACAAGGTATTTATGTGCTGGCAGAAAACGCGCAGGGCCTGGTGATTGTGGACATGCACGCGGCCCACGAGCGCATCGTCTACGAACGCTTAAAAACGCAAATGGACACCGCCAGCATCGCCAGCCAGCCACTGCTCATCCCCGCCACCTTCGCAGCTACAGCCCAAGAAGTCGCCACCGCCGAGGCCAGTGTCGATACCTTGGCCACGCTGGGTCTGGAGATCACGCCCTTCTCGCCCAAAACCCTGGCCGTGCGCGCCGTGCCCACCAGTCTGGCGCAGGGCGATGCGGTCGAGCTAGCACGCAGCGTACTGGCCGAGTTGGCGCAGCATGATGCCAGCAGCGTCATCCAGCGCGCGCAAAACGAGTTGCTGTCCACCATGGCCTGCCACGGCTCAGTGCGCGCCAACCGCAAACTGACCCTGGACGAGATGAACGCCCTGCTGCGTCAAATGGAGGCCACCGAGCGCTCCGACCAGTGCAACCACGGCAGGCCGACCTGGCGACAGGTCAGCATCAAAGAGCTGGATGCGCTGTTTATGCGCGGGCGTTGAACTTTTGAAAACTTTAGCTACGCCGCCATTGACTGCACCCGCTCAGGTGCCCGTGTCCCCAGGGCTGATCGTGACCATTCTGGCCATGCTGCTGGGCATACAGCCCGTCACCACCGACCTCTACCTGCCAGCGCTGCCGTCCCTGAGCGAAAGTTTTGCCGCGCCCATGACGCAGGCCCAGCTGACCCTGAGCGCACTGGTGCATGTCGTCAACCCGCAAAGCTTTCACTGGACTATGGATTTGATAACGCCGTGGCTACGGCTGCTAGCCCTGTGTACTGCGGTGGTCATGGCTGGCACGCTGACGGCATGGCTGGCCGGAAGTGCGGCGGCCGGCAAGGATGCGGTGCTGGCGGTGAAAGAAGACTGGTAGGCGCGGTTCAGGCCTGGCCTGCGGCGCAGCCCAGGCGACTCAATGCGTGATAACCACCAGCACGCTGCAGGGCGCGTGTTCGATCAGCGACTTGGTCACCGAGCCGCGCCACCAGCGCGCTGCCCAGCCGTCCAGATGTTTGTGGCCAACGACGATCAGGTTGGCGTTGATCTTGCGGGCGTACTTGGTGATTTCATCGACGGTCTCGCCAACCACCACTTCCCCATGCGCCTGTTGGCCGGCCTCGGCCAGGTGGCGCAAACCTTCATCCAGGATGGCGCTGTACTTTTCTTTTTCATGCTCGGCCATGCTTCTGTCGTACACGCCGCCTTCCACGCCGATCAGGTCCATGTGGAGCTGCGTCACGGCAATCAGGGTCAGCGCGGCCTGGCTCCATTGCGCAATCTCCCGGCAGTCCAGCAGCGCCTTTTGTCCGGCCTTCGAACCGTCATATGCCAACAAAATCTGCTTGTACATGTTGCGTCTC